>JBFWZL010000069.1:0-17195 GCA_050185455.1 Binatia bacterium
CCCAAGGCCAGCGCCGCCGTCGCCACTTCGATCCCCAGCGTGTGGTCTGAGTAGCCAACTGTCAGTCCATACGTCTTCCTGAGCGTCTCCATTGCTCGCAGGTTCACTTCCGCTAACGGCGTCGGGTAGGCGCTGATGCAGTGCAACAAAGCAAGGGTGTTTTCCAGGGTGCGCCCAGAGGACAGATATTGTTCGACCGTGCGCACCGCAGCGCCAACCTCGCTTAACGTCCCCATGCCCGTAGAAACGATCACCGGTTTGCTGGAACGCGCGGCGGCGGCCAACAGAGGGATATAGTCGAGATCACCAGAAGCAATTTTGACAGCGGAAACGAAAGGAGTCATCCATTCCAACGTCTCGACATCGAATGGCGTAGCGATGAATACTAAGCCTTTGGCGCGGGCGGCAGCGGCCATTGCAACGTAGACCTCATCCGCTAAGCGAAAGCGCCGGAGCTGCGCGATACGTTCATGCTGGCTCGCATGAACCAGGCGTTCAGGATTGATGATTTGTACTTTGACGCCGTCCGCACCAGCTTCAGCGGCAGCGGCCACCATCTCCAGCGCGACTTGTTCGTCACCTTCATGATTGTTGCCGATTTCAGCAATCAGCATGCGCTCACGACGCAGATCCCGACCTTCGATAATCATCGTCCTAATCCTCCTCCGCCGACATGGGCGTGTAGTACATACGTCGTCTCACATACGCGAAACCCCATTGATTCATACAAACGCAAGGAGGGTAGATTCGCGGCTTGCGTCCCAACCACCGCAAGGGTTCCTCTCTTCGTGCATTCCACGAGGAAAGCGCCCACCAAGGCTTTCCCCACACCACGACCTTGTTGAGTGTGCTCTACGCCGACGAGATCAATGACACGAGCGTTTTTTCCTTTGACCTTCGTCTCTAAGACCGCGAGGAAGCCTACGGGACGTTCATGAACAAACACGGCAAGCAACTGCTCTCCCCGTTGTCGCGTCAGATAGCTCTGCACCCAGGCGCGTTTGATTGCGTTAGCGCATTCCGCCGAGATCGCTGGATCCAGATGGAAACGCGAGTAGCGAAAACAAGAAGCAGCGATGCCGAGCAGCGCCTCACCGTCAGAAGCCGTCGCTTCTCTAACTACGAGGCCAGTATGACAGACAGGGTTCGTGATCATTTGCGGAGCACATGACAAAGTCAGGCTGGCGTCAACCACTCGAAACCCGAGCGTATTCAGCGCCGCCACCGTCTCAACCTGGTGGGTTGGCACTTTCGCGTAGTAGAAAGCCGGTTGCGCCTGTGCGGCGCGAGCGGGAAAGCACGATGCAAGGAAGTGCAAATCCGGATCAACGCCAGTCGAGAGCTGCTCTCCCACTCTCTCAGGTCGTGATTCAACCACGACGCGAAACGCGTCACGCCCAAGCTGCTCTGAAAGCCATGGATCTCGCTGGACGATCATTATGCCGCCTTCTTTTCTCCCGGTTGCCCTTTGCGAGCGAGCGAGAGATACCATTCAATATACTGCGCCATGCCGGTTTCGATGGAGTGTGTAGGAGCATAGCCGAGCAGATCTCGCGCCTTCTGCACGCTCAAGGTGCCGCGGAAGGGCATTAAATTGTCTCGTACGACGTGTTCGATTCCCGCCTCGGGAAAGAACTGTTTTACTATAGCGAGGAGTTCGGCAATGGAACGCGACCGCCCATACGTGAGGTTGAAAATCTGATTATGGGCTTCGGGCGCTTGCAGCATCAGCAGGACGCCTTCCACCAAGTCATCAATGTAGGTGAAGTCAAGGCGCTCACTGCCGTCGCCATCAACTCGTAGGGTTGTCCCCTCCAGCGCGCTTTCAATAAAAATCTGCCCCACGCGACGACTGACGCAACGGGGACCATACAAAGCGGAGGGACGAATAATCGTATACGGCAATTTGAACACCTGGTTGTAGGCGATGACTAATTTCTCACCGGCGACCTTGAGCGCGCCGTAGATGCCGATAGGATTTAAAGGATGGTCTTCCTCCACTTCTGTTGTGAGAAAGTTGCCGTAGACCATGCTCGAAGAGAAAAACATGAACTGTTCCACCGGCATGCCCCGGGCAAAATCGAGCGCGTTTTCTAAGGTCACCAAGCTATTGTCGAAAGTGCTGTACGGATCTTTGTTCGAGCGGCCAGCATGGGCAATCGCCGCGAGCTGGATGATGACTTGCGGATTTAAATCCGTCAACACCCGTGAGAGTCCATGATAGTCACGAGCATCGATGGGCGCTATGCGAATCTGGGCTTGGTTTAACAAGTCGAGCCGTTCCTGAATAATACGTAGATAGCGATCTTGTTGGGGCAGCTCCGGCATTTTCGTGGTAAACGCCAAGAGGTTATTGTGTTGCATGCTGTCCACAATGCTGACCATGGCGCCTTGCTTCGCTAAGGCGAGCGCAAGGTGATGGCCGATAAATCCGGCGCCGCCAATCAGGGTAATACGTCGACCTTGGAGGGGAAACTTCATATGGACGTCTCCTTCACGGCGTGTTGAAATCGCGCCGCTATATAGTCAATATCTTCTGCGATGAGATGAGGCCCCACGGGCAGCGCGATGGATTGTTCACTCACTGCTTCCGCATGGGGGAAAAGGTCCGCGCAGTAGCCGTACTTTTGTCGATAGTACAGCATGCGTGGAACCGGCTGAGGATAATATACGCTCGTGCCGATGCCCGCTTGCTTGAGCTTTTCGGCAATTTCGTCTCGTTTTTTCGCTAATTTTCCGGTGAGCAGCACGCTCAGGCAATAATGACTGTTGCTGCTCTCGATCTCCGGAGCGTCTAGGACCATAACATCGTCAAGCGCGACCAACAGGGCTTTGAGCGCGAAAAAGTTGGCGCGACGCTGAGACAAAATTTCCTGTACGCGCCGCAACTGACTGCGACCGAGCGCAGCTTGTAGTTCACTCATTCGATAGTTGAGCCCCAACGTCACCACATCGTACTGTCCGGGACGGGCGCGTTCGCCATGATTACGGTCCACGCCAAAGGCGCGCAACAAGTTGATGCGTTGCGCCACCTGAGGATCCCGGGTCACGACCATTCCCCCTTCTCCGGCAGTGATATGTTTGACCGGATAGAAGGAAAAACAGCCAACCTCGCCAAACAATCCGACATGGCGTCCATGCAGACGGGAGCCTACCGCAATCGCGCAGTCTTCAATCACTTTAAGATCATGACGCTCCGCGATAGCCAGGAGTTCATCCATGGCGCAAGGCATGCCAAGGAAGTGAACGAGACCGATTGCTTTTGTCCGCGGAGTGATCACGGCTTCGATGCGAGCGACGTCGATATTGCCCGTTAGGAGGTTACAGTCGACAAAGACCGGGCGCGCGCCAACCCATTCCACGGCGTGCGCGGTCGCGACGTGGGTCTGTGCCGGCACGATCACTTCATCACCGGGTCCAATACCCATTTGCAAATAGGCAAGATGAAGAGCCGCCATGCAAGAGCTGACGGAGATACAGTAACAATCTTCCCCGAGGAATCGTGCGAATTCCGCTTCAAACTGTTGTCCTTGCGGCCCGTGCGTCAACACAGGAGACTGCAACACGGCCAACACGGATTGTTGATCTTCCTCAGTAATCCAGGGGCGGCCAAAAGGGATTGTGCGTACTGTCGTCATACGTAAGCAACCTCAACTTCCGAGCGGGTAAACAGCGATTCGTCACAGGCGGCGCAAATACTGATCGCGTCAAAAAGTTCCTGGGTATGGGCGCTGAGATCCTCGTCCGCCAAAATCGCGGCAATGAAGGGCGCGATCAGCGCGCCTTTTGACATGGGCAAGGACGGCAGCGCCACCGGCGCGGCGGTCGCGGCGGGGTCGCGCGTCATATGCAACCTCGGCCCGGCGTCATCGTAGACAAACGTCGCGTTCGTGCCGAAAACACGAACGACGTGCTGGTGCCGATGCACGCAGCCAAAATTTGCGGAAACGCGGCCGACCAGTCCGGACGCAAACCGCAGAGTCGCCGCCACATAATCAGGGAAGCGAAACGCCGTCCGCTCCGTGCAAATCCGATTACCGGCGGCGAACACCGAGACCGGACGTTCCCCGATCATCCATAGTAAAAGGTCAACCAGGTGAATCCCCCCGCCTTGCATAACCGAATAATTCACAACATCCTTTCGCCATCCCTGCGTAATCTTCTCCAGCCGCCCATAGAGATACTCGCCATCAAACGCATACGGGGCACCAAACTCTCCGGTTCGCACCTTTTGCCGGAGCCACTGATAGGCAGGCGCCGTGCGGAGCACCAGATTGGAAGAAAGCTTGGCCGTTCCTCGCCCCTGTTTCCATACGTTTTTAATTGCTTTGAGTTCAGCCGGCGTACGACACAGCGGCTTTTCCACAAACACATGTTTTCCCGCCTCAAGGGCGGCAATCACTTGCTCACTATGCGCATCGTCGTATGAAGCGATTGAAACAACTTCGACCTCGGGATCTCGCAAAATTTGCTCGTAACTGTAAGCCGGGATGCCTTCGCCCAGTCGTTCGGCGAGGCGCTCAGCTTTCTCCGGCTCCACATCATAAAACCAGCGGAGTTGGCAGCATCCCAGCGCTCGATAGGCGTGCGCATGCTGTTCGCCAATGCCAAGCCCCACCACAGCAACACCTAAGCGGTGTTGCTCTAAGCTCATATTCATTCCTGTTCTCACCCTTTCGTCTCCTCCCACCACCCATTAGCGTTCCCCAATGCCTCTAACCGTTTGAGATCTTCTAATGTGTCCACGGCATAACTGAGACCTGCTTGGCGAGGATCGCCTGAAGTCACGTTCAAAATCCGGAATCGTTGTGGGCGCCGGTAAAACACCGCAGTGACGTGCTCTTTCTCTTCGGCGGACAAAGCGTCGACATCAAGCGTCGCAAAACTCTCAGCCTTTACCATCTCAACGCTGTACCCTTTGGGAAAGGTTCGTGGGTACACGTTTGTCACTAAATCGAGGTCCCACCGCTCCTGATATGCAGTGAGAGTTTTGAGCACGGTAGCGTCAAGCAAAGGACTGTCAGCGCACAGTCGGATAAACCAGTCGCAAGGATACTCGCAAAGACAGTGGAAAAAGCGTTTGGCAACGTTCTCGAGTTCACCGCGATAGAGCGGCACGCCAAGGCTTTGCGCGTAACACGCCAATGGATCATCTGACGGTTCAACACTGGTCAATACGACCACAGAGGAGAGAGGCACGACTTGGACAATCTTTTCGAGAAGCCGCTTAAGGACTGGCTGTCCTCCGAGCGGGGCTAAGACTTTGCCGGGAAACCGCTGCGAACTCATGCGAGCTTGCACAAAGGCGCGGATCACTTCTCATCCCTTCCTTTTTTGCTTAAAACTGGACACACTAGACAGGAAGAAAGAGCAAGATTCGGACCAGAGAGAGGATAGAAAAAAACAAGAAGAAATTTGGCGGGGCTCTTGAACAAGCGCGGCGACCAGCTCTTATGGAAGACCTCAAGATCTCAGCAGTTTTTACCGCTTTAGGAACATTTTTCCATCCACGGCTCGTCGCCAACGCCACCTAGGTTATAGCCCAGGTTACAAATAGAGTGCTTTTTCGGTGTCAATAGCTTGACGCACCTGTTCAATCATTGCCTGTAAGGACTCTTCATCACCGCATCCCCAGTGAGTGAGCGCTTCGACGGGAGGCGGCAACGGCTCGGAGAGCAAGCCAAAGCCGGCGAGCCCGGCCAGATAATCCGCAACACGCAAGAGGGACGCGAGCGAATCCGGTTCCTGGGCGGCCATCACATCATCATGATGATGCATGACGGCGTTGCCGATTTCACTGTCGAATTCCCAACAGTCCATAAGGACAACGCCAATCAACGTGTGATCCGAGCCATAGGTGTCTTTTTCCGTCGCCAACACGGGGAGGTTTTCATCCTTGATCTTCTTGGCGAGAGCCCGGAAACCAGGTCCATCGCCGTGCAGAAGCACCATCTGCCCAATATCGTGCAAGAGTCCGGCTAGGAAAGCAGTTTCAGTCTCACGGAAGCCGCCCTGTCGGGCCAACAGCTCGGTAGTCAACGCAACCGCCAAGGAATGATCCCATAACGCCACAGCGATGGGAGACTGGTCACGGCACAACGATTGCGCCGTTGAGGCGACTAGAACCCGTTGCACCGTTCGCAAGCCCAGCACTTGAATCGCCTGGACCAACGTCTTTGGTGGAGTGTAACGACCATAAAAGGCGGAACGGGATACCGTGAACAGCCGCGCTACCAAGGCGGCATCATCTGAGAGTAACCGTGAGAGCTTAGCCATGTTGACATTGGGATCGCGCACCATGCGCAACGACGACGCCACAATAGCCGGCAGTGGGGGAAGTTTACAACGTTCGGACACCTCACGAAAATATGCCCGGACTTGTTGTTGCTGGGTTCTTACATCATTCGTGTTCTTCTCTGCTATTTGCATGTTGATACCTCGCTCTAATGGGGGCATCGGGAGATAGGCGTGCTTCTTTACTGACGGTTGAATTACGCCCTTCGGTATTGCATCACCACGCAATACCGAAGGGAAAGGCGGAAAGGGATCAGGTTTGCTCGGTCAATCCCCGTTCCCTAAATCTCGCCAAATCTGTGCGCGTCCTGAACGTCTTCTTCCACAGTCTGCGAGCCGGTCATCCGTGCGAGCGCAGCGCTCAGCTCCTCGAGTGAAAGCGGCTTCATAAGAAACTCTCGGACGCCAAGGGCTTTGGCTTGTTCAACCTCCCAGGTTTCGCTAAAGCCGGTGCAAAGCAAAATCGGGAGATCCGGTCGAAGCCGTAACAGCTCCTTGGCGAACGCTTGGCCTGTCATGTCAGGCATCGTTTGGTCCGTGACAACAGCGGTGAACGACAGGGGATCATGGCGGAAGAGCGCCAGCGCGTCGGACGCATTTGTCGCTGAGATGACCGCATACCCGCATCGCTCTAACATACGTTGACCAACACGCACGACCATTTCCTCGTCATCAACAAACAAGATACACCCTTTTCCGCGGCGCACGGTCGCTTTGGCGTCATTTGCGCGAGAAGCGACATCGGCGATACGAGGGAAATCGATATGAAAAGTGGTTCCCGCTCCCGGTGTACTATCGACACTAATCAGGCCGCCATGACTGGAGACAATACTGTGCACGATCGCCAACCCAAGTCCGCTCCCTTCTCCTACCGGTCGTGTCGTAAAGAATGGGTCAAATATTTTCTTGAGCAAGTCCGGCGACATGCCACATCCGGTATCACGCACGGTCAGGCGGACGAACGATCCAGCTGCCAGCCCTTCTGTCTGCCGAAGAGTCTCCCCATTGATTTGTAAGGGAGCTACGAGGATCTCCAGCACTCCGCCCTTTTCACGCATCGCTTGTTTTGCATTGACACAGAGATTCGTGAGCAGTTGTTGCATTTGCGTGGGGTCCGCCCAAACGCACGCGGACGGATCGTCGTTGTGGTACTGAATCACTATGGTTGTCGGCAGCGAAGCGCGCAACAACGACAAGGTCTCTTGTACAACATGATCAAGCGGCAAAGAGACATGAGCCCGCGAGTGTGGGCGACCAAAGCTCAAAATCTGTTTGACCAAATGCTTTGCACGCTGGCCGGCAAGCATCACTTCGTGCAGATTGCCGTACTCTTCGCTTTCGCCCAGCAGCCTTTGCATGGTTAATTCAGTAAATCCCAAAATTGGAGCCAGGAGATTATTGAAATCGTGCGCAATCCCACCGGCAAGTTTCCCTAGCGCTTCGAGTTTTTGCGACTGGAAAAGTTGTTCTTGCAGTTTAGTGCGTTCCCCTTCCGCCTTTTTCTGATCAGTAATATCGAAGGTAGTCAGGAGCAAGGCGGGCTTCCCGGCGAATTCGACGAGACTGCCGGTGTACATTACCCAGCGTTCCTCACCATCTTTACGCAGGATTTTCCCTTCATACGCAGGAGTTATGCGAGAGTTTTGCAGATGTCGGATAATATGTTCTTTTGTGGCCCCGCGAAACGCAGGATGAACGAAAGCGAACGCGTTCATCGTCAACAATTCTTCTCGTGTATATCCCGACAAGGTCAACGTCGCGGAATTAAGGTACACAAACCTCTCTTCTTGATAAATACAAACCGCCGTCGGCGTAGCCTCGGCAAGAGCGCGAAAGAGAATATCTTGTTGGCGTATCGATTCTTCCATTTTTTTCTGTTCAGTGACGTCGACCGATAATCCGCCGAGCAAGGTTTGGCCGGCCGGTCCACGGAGCGGGAACTTAAAGGAAATGAAGTACCGCTCGTCTCCCTGTATTTTTATTCTCTCCTGAAATTGCACGGGGGTTCCGGAAACAAGAACAGCGCAGTCATTAGTCGTTAATTGCTCCGCCACTTCCGGCCAAATCTCATAATCGGTTTTACCAATCCACTCCCTTTCCTGATCTCCGAGAAGGTGTACAAAGGGGTCATTGAGATATACGTAGCGTCCAGCGTTGTCTTTTATAAAAGCGATCGCCGGATTATTTTCCATAAAGCCAGCGAAGATCTCCTGAGTCGCACGCACCATGGCTTCGGTCGCTTTTTGTTCAGTGACATCTCGGACGACATTGTAGAGTGTCCGCTGTCCAGGAAAGGGCGCGGTCGTTTTCCATGAAAGCCAGCGGTACGAACCATCCTTACATCGGTAACGATTCTCAAAATGAGAAAGGTCGATCCCCGACGCAAGTTGTTGCAGCGCGACGCACGTGGCGTCTCTATCTTCTGGATGGACAAATTCGAGGAAAGGCCTGGACTGTAATTCTTCCAGGGAAAACCCCAACGTGCGCTCCCAGGCCGGGTTTACGCGTTCAAAATGCCCGTCAAGATTACTAATGGCAAGCAAATCGAGAGAGAGCTTAAAAAAGCGGTCTCGTTCTTCTTCCGCTTGTCGTTGCACTGATTGCTTTGACGGTTGATGGAAAGTTTGCGCCGTTTCTAGAGTCGCCAGGCGTTCCCGCAAATGCTCCAATTCAACAATGAGTTGGGCTTTGGTTTTCTTCTGATCAGCGGTCGCCATCGTGGCGCCCCCCTTCAAGCCGCATTCTCAGAAATAATCTGGCGCGCCGTGGACAAGCGGGGGGCATGAAGTCGCTCGCTTCCATGAATGGAGAGTGAAACGCCCATCAAGGCGGTGAAGAAGAATAGAGAATGGAGGTTCTCTATTTTGTCGCAACGCGTGGTTCATCCGTCTGTACGAATAGAGGATAACGAACCGGAAAGTGCTCGACGACCATTTGTAAGCCGCGTTGGGCGGTAAAATTCACCACCAAAGGACCTTGAAGATTCAAGGTTATGTCCTCTACTCGATCACGCACGGTTACGATAGCGAGAGTTGATAGTTCTTCGACAGCATTCGCCTGGAGATACACCAGCACATCCGGAGCGATAGAAAAATGATAGTCCGGCACTACCCAGCGGGGATCGAGAACTGGGAGAGAAAGATTTTCGTCTTGACATTGCAGCAAGAAAAACGGTGAGGCGCTCCCATCTTCCGGTTGATATTTCGTCAATACGAACCGCCGGCATTCCGGCAACCCGAACAAGCCATCCGGGAACACGACCTCAACCAGTCCCTCGACCGGCAACGGCGCCAACGGCTGCGGCGACGCCGACTGCCGTGATTGAGGCTCTAAAGTTCGATTCGCCCGAGATGGCGCGCGACGCTTGCGCACACTAACAATCATACATCCTCCGATTTACGGTTCGGTCGTAGGCGGGTCGCCGCGCCCTCAAGCTGCTTTTCATGACGCAGCCCTTGAGCGGCTTCCCGATTTTCCTCCCGCATTGCTTTGTAGATCTCTTCTCGCAACACTTGTATGCTGCGTGGGGCGGTGATGCCAAGACGCACCTGCCCACCGCTAGCGGAAATAACGGTGACGATGATATCGTCGCCAATGGTAATGCTTTCTCCCGGCCGGCGCGTCAACACAAGCATAGCGCTTACCTGAGGAAGTCCAGCAAACTAATTTGCGTAATGCGCGCGGAAGACTGCAACGCCGCCTCAAACGCGCTCATGGCTCGCGAAAAATCCGAATAGATTTGATAGGCGTCGGCGCCTTCAATCTCGCCGCGTCTAATTTGTGTCTGCATTTGCAACACCCCCACACTTTCCTTTGCTGTGTTCGCCGTATTAATCCGTGCGCCGACCTCCGCCCGTATCCCCGCCAGATGTTCAATGGCCGCATCCAAACGTCCAATCTCTGTCGCAAAGCTCGCGACATTTGTTTGTGTCAACGTCAAGACAGTGGACGGTTCGTTCAACTGTGTCGATCCGGCGAAGCTCAGGTCTGACGCCGCAATAGTTTGGCTGGCGGAGCCATTCACCCAGGTCAGAGGCCCGACGGCGTTAATCGTACTGCCAGCCGCATTAAACGCCCCAAGCCCGTCAAACGTCAGCGTTCCGTTACTGACTTCTCGCCAGTTCGTGCTGGACGGCGCGTTCGCATCCACTTCGCTCTGTTTGGCAATCGCTCGGTAATCCCAGGTGGTCGCTCCGGTTTGGCGAAACAAGAACCGCACCTCATGCCCCGTCCCCAAGGAATCGAAAAGCGGTGCGGTAGTCGAGAAATTGCTCCCAGCCTCCCAATTCGCCAGGGTGTCATCCGGTCCAGCCGGGAAGGCGCTTCCCGGAGCCGTGGCCGAAGCGTCAAGATTCAGGCTCATGCTCACCGCCAGTGGGTCTACGCCACTGCCATTCCCGGCAAAGACGGCTTTCAGATCGCGTACAATATCCAGAATGCCGACCCCGCCGCTTGTGTTAGCCCCCTGGAAGACTTTGTTGCCAGGAATATTCAAGGCCACAGAGGACGAAGCGCTCGTCTGGACTGCGATTTCGCCATTATCGCCCACATACGCGCCGGAGGCGGAAAACGGAGCGGAACCATTCTTGAAACCACCGAACAGGTAGCGCCCCTCAACCTGTGAATTCGCTAGTCCAACAATGCGCTCGAAGATCTGTTGCACTTCAAGGGCGGCGATCTGACGGTCCCCGGCATTATTGCTGTCATTCGTTAATTGGATCGCCAGCTCTTTCGCGCGATCCAGCGCGTCCTTTACCTCGCCCAGCACCGAGTCCGTCTGTTCTAAAAATGGGAGCCCAGCGTTGACGTTCTTGTTGTACTGCACGAGAGACGCCTCAAACACCCGCAGGTCGAGCGCGCGCACCGCGCCGATCGGATCATCGCCGAAATGGTTGATCCGTTTACCCGTCGTAATGGCTTCTTGCAAATGCGCCACTCGTTGACTGGTCTTCTGGATCTCAGACTGGGTCTGTTTGAAGAGGATCTGATTCGTTACTCGCATACGCTACCGCGCTTATCGGATCATATTAATCACTGTCTGATACATCTCATCTCCGATGGAAATGAGACGCGACGCCGCCTCAAACGCGCGTTGAAACTTGATCAGGTTCGTTACTTCTTCGTCAATATTGACCCCGGACAGCGACTCTCGCCTGGCCTGAGTTTGATCGAGCAACGCTTGCTGAAATGATTGAGTATCTTGACTCGTTTGCACGCGTTGGCCGACATCGCTGATGAGGCGGACAAAATAGTCCTTGAAGGTGACGTTGCTCAACGCGGCTTGGGTGGAAGTCTGTAGAGCGGCTAACGCTTGGGCATTACGATTATCGCCAGGTACGCCAGAAGCGTTTTGCGCGGCGGCAATAAGATGCGAATCGGCCTCAATCGCGCTATTGATCTGCACGAGACCGGCGGCGCCCGCCGTCGCGGCGATGGGCGTGAAGAAATTTCCGCCAGCAACGCCATTCAAATCATACCCCAGGGCGTGTTGTGCATTCACTGTATCGACAAGCGTCTTGGCAAAAAGATCCAGCTGGTCGATAAACCCCGCGACCGTTGTGTCTCTAGCCGTAATGAGGCCGCCGACCTCTCCCTTCGTGAGTAGCGCCGTCGCATCATAAGAGGAGCCGGTGGCGCTGACGTACTCCACCATCCTGAACCCGGCCGGGTTCAGATTACTGCTGTTGAACGAGGCGGCGCTCTGTCCTGAGACGAGCAGGATGCCATCCACTTGTACAGTGACCTGACCATCCTTCTCTTCGTGCGCCGTCGCTCCTACGAGTCCAGACAGTTCTTGCAGTAACTGCTGACGCTGATCGCGAAAGTCATTGGCGCGCAGTCCCCCCACTTCCCCTTCAACAATTTGGCGATTCAGCGAAGCGACTTGCGGCAGGATAGTATTGAGTCGTCGGGCGGCGACATCAAGATCTTTATCAAGGTGACTTTGCGTATCCACCAACGCCGTGCGAGTTTGTCGGAGCACATCACTTAACGTGCGCGTACGGCCAATCAGATTGGCGCGTTCGGCCTGGCCGGCTGGGTTGTTAGCGACTTCAGACAACGCTCCCCAAAAGGCTTCCAACGCCGGCCCAATGCCTTGTTCTTCCGTCACCGGAAGCGCATCCGCAACGCCTGATAACGCGCGCTGTTCGGCTCCAGCAGAACCTAACCCAACCTTGAGGCTGACAAGCTGAGCCTCAAAAAAGCTATCGACCACACCCGTCACCGCGGACGCATTGACCCCAAGTCCGCTGAAGAAAGAGCCTCTGTTGACGGGGTAGGCAGTGGACAATGTGACACGTTGGCGTGTATACCCGGGGGTATCCACATTTGCAATGTTATGGCTTGTCGTTTGCAGCGCCTGCTGTTGGGCCAGCATGGCTCCTGCGCCAATGTGTAACACGGAAAGAATAGACACTAGGCCTTCCCCCGTACGATTCCGGGCTCCGGTCGAACAAGGGCAAGAGCGCCGTTTCCACCGTAAACGGACAGTGGTGGGGGCGGGGCGAGGGAGTCGAGCGCCTCACCGATATGATTCAGGAGAATGCCCATTAAGCTGGTGAGATGTTTTTCCCCCGCTCTCAGTTGACTATAAATTCGCCAGGTGCGCTGTTGTAGATAACCGAGCGCGGCGGTTTGCGGGGTCGGCGGCGACTGGGCAAGCAACACCTTCAGGGCAGGAATGTCCGCTGCCTCTGGCAGACCATGCTCGTGAAGTAGCTGGCGTGCGATCTGCAGCCGCTGTTCTTCCAGCCCCGTAAGCAGACGAACCAGCTGCTCTTTCTTTTCCACGTGCAAGAGCAACGTTGCCGAGTCCCACGCCAGAATCGCCTCTTTTTGCGCGGCAAGGTTGAGGAGGAGCGTTTCTCCCAACTCCACCTCACCTTCCAACACCGCGATCAGTTCAGTGAACGTCGCCATTAGGCTTTCCCCAGCAAGCGCGAGACTTCATGTCGAGTAACAGACTTCGCTACCTCCGCCGCCTCAACGTGATATGTCCCCTGGTCAATCTGCTCTTTGATCTGCCGGAGTTTCTCTGTGCGTAATTCGTCACCTTGTTCAGCCAATGCTGCCACCTTTTGTAGTTTCCGGGCCTCGGCGGAGATCGACACTTGCGCGGCATCGCCAGTTCTCTCAACCTGGCGTTTGTCATTCCGGTCACGTGCGGCATGAACTGCGGATTCTCCGCGCACCAGCTGGGAAACATTAGTCTCTAGGGGTCCCTTGTCAGCGATTCTCATTGTACTACTCCTCTCAAGAACTCATTCTACACCTCCTTCAAGCCTGGTTGCGAAACACAGGTTGAAGAAAGTGCGCTGTGCTCGCCCGGCGACCCTGCGACCATATCCTGTGTAGCTAGGACTTAGGCCAGTGGTTTTGCGTCCCATTCTTTCGAATGGTTTGCCTTTGTCAGGCTCGGAAGCCTGTCTTCTTCTAGCTTCCTCATCGGCTCTTCACCGGTATTTCTTTAGAGACCCTCCTCTTCACCCGCTGCGGGCGAGATTGCTTGAGCATCTCCCCTTTGTTCCATGCGGTGCAGAGACTGTTCGAGAAAATCAGTAAGTCCTACGCCGTCACGTTTTGCCAGGACGCGTGTCACTTCCACATCCGCCAAGGCGACATACGAATCACGGGAGGAAGACTTCTCGCCATCGAGTCCTTCTCCGGACAACGTGGCGCGCATCGATTTCAGCATCTCCAACAGCAACAACGACGCAAACTCTTCGGCAACTTTTCGGGCGGACGCTGCTGAGGACTGAGAGTTGAGAGCTGAGGGCTGAGTGAGATTTTTAATGTCCATCCCCATAGATAGGCCTTTCTACTTTTGCCTTTTGACTTTCTTCCCTTTTTCCAGCCTACATAATCACGAGCTCCGCTTGCAAGGCTCCAGCCTCCTTCAGCGCTTCAAATACGGCAATAAGATCTCTCGGCGTAACCCCTAAACTATTTAAGGCTAACACAAGTTCCTTGAGCGACGCCCCTTTTCCACCGGGCATTTCCACCAATTGTCGATCTTTGGGTTCTTCGATGACAATCGAGGTATCCGGCACAACCACAGTCTGGCCATCACTGAATGGCTGCGGTTGCGACACCCCGAGTTCGGTTTTGATAGTGATATGCAAGCCGCCATGCGCAATTGCGACAGGCGCCAGCCGCACGTTTTGCCCCATAATAACCGTTCCAGTCCGTTCATTGACGACAACTCGGGCCGCATTATCAGGAGCAACCTCCAGCGACTCCAGAGAAGCAACGAAGGATACAGGATCCAAACGAGCAGCAGGTGGAAGAGAAATCGCAACTTCTCCGGGTGATTGCGGACGCGCAACCACATCAGGAAGCGCGGCATTAATAGCCTCGGTAATTCGTTGGGCGGTCGTAAAGTCCGGCTGTTTCAACTGAATCCGCATGACGCCGTCAGCCGCCAGTGCTTCCGTCACTACCGAACGTTCGAGCAAAGCTCCTCCAGTCACACGCCCGACCGTTTGATGGTTTTTGCTGATTCGCGCCCCAACGCCATTCGCGCTAAAACCCCCACCTAGGCTGATTGGCCCTTGCGCCACGGCATACACTTGTCCATCCGGCCCTTTGAGAGGCGTCAGCAACAGGGTCCCCCCTGAAAGGCTCTGGGCGTCACCGATGGATGACGCAAGCGCGTCTAAGCGAGTTCCTGGTTGTACGTACGGAGGAATTTCCACTGTAACTATCACGGCAGCGACATTCTTCACGCGCACGTCTTCTGGCCGCACTCGGATACGGTAGTCCTGTAGCAGGTTCGTTAGCGCCTGGACGGTAAACTCGGTTTTTTGCCGGTCCCCTGTGCCGTTCAAGCCGACCGCGAGTCCATAACCGAATAGCTGATTGGAGCGAAAACCTTCCACATGGGCAAGGTCTTTAATGCGAGCGGCCTCGGCGGATGAACACAGCAGTAGCCAGTAGCTAGTAGCCAGTAGCCAACAGAGCAAATACGGAACGCGGAATGTGGAATGCGAAATATGCATTGCTGAAATCCTAATCCCTGACTCCCAATCTCTAACTCCTAGAACGGGAATAACCAATCGAAAGCCCAGGTACCCCAACCGGAACGTTGCTTGTCGGCAACAATGCCGACCCCGCCAAAAGCGATACGCGCATCCGCGATTTGAGAAGACGACACACTGTTATCTCGACCAATATCTTCTTGACGCACGATGCCGGTCAACGTCATGAATTGCTCTTCATTATTGACGGTAACGGAACGCGTCCCTTGAATGACAAGATTGCCATTTGGAAGGACGTCCTTGACCACGGCTGTAATGTTCGCTGTCAGTCGTCCTTCTCGTTTTGTTGAACCAGCTCCCGCATGGCTGCTGTCAGCATTCACATCGAGCAAGTTGGTCAGATTCGAACGGGCTAGAGCGCCTTGCAGGCCGAGCATCGCGGTGATTTCCGCGCTATTGGCGCTGGAGCGAGAGAGGTCCGTGTTCGCGGTATTACTGGCTTTGGCGGACTCTGACACTTGCACGGTCAAGACATCCCCCACACGGAAGGCTTTGCGATCTCCGTAGAAAAAGGTCCGGTCATCAGCCGGCCATAATGAGCCGGCGGAGGCAGGACCCGTGGCGGAGCTGGGGACCGCCGACAACCTCGCATGCGCGACGTCTTGCGCTAATTCTTTTTCCGTTGGTTGAGGATTGAAGCGGACTTTCATTTGCTGGGCGCATCCGCTGTTGAGTAAGCAGTAGGCAGTAAGCAGTAAGCAGCACCAAAAACTGCGGCCCGCTGCCGGCTGTCTGTTGCCTGTGGAAAGCTGATAGCTGATAGCTGATAGCTGATAGCTGTTCTTCATCAATTCACCCTTACCCTACGATCATCTAGAATCTGTCCTTCCACCACTTTGCCAGATGAAGGATTCTCCACCCGGATACGATCCCCCACCCTTCCAGGCTCAGTCGCCCGCCCTGACGTCTCGACATGGATCCCGCTCGATTCGTATATGAGCGTCACAACACTGCCTCTCCGGACCACACGCGGGAGTTCCACCATCGAAGCCGTTACCACTTGATTCACTTCTATTGGCCGAGACGCTTGTTGACCTGCAAGCGCATCGATGGAGGTCAGAGGTTGCAGCGGAAGGTCGCCAAGGTTGCGCCGCTCTAAACGGACTCTTGCCGGGGTCACGGATTCGTAATGCGCCAGCGGCTGCGAGGTCACCACGACATTCTCGAAGACTTGCACCTCCGAATCGATCCATAGTCGCGCCTCCTCTCGCCCATTTACCTGCACCGCGACAAGAAAACGGCGCAGCCCGGGAGTTACTCCCCGCGTCGGCTTGAGCACGACCAAATCGATAGCTCCGTCCGGCAACGTCGAAGGCGTAAAAGAACGTAATACGATTTCGACCTGGTCCGGCCGCCAGGCGCTGCGTTCCAGTACATATTCGCGCAGTGTTTCCACCACACGTTCTTGAGAAAGGGATTGCCTGGCGCCGTCTGTTTTGGCGGACAGAGGAAAAACAAGCGATAACACCATTAGGAAAACAAGAAAAAATATCCGGCTCTGGCCCATGGCTCTTTGCATCCTTGCAATAATGCTATTCTTCGTGACTTCACTGCGCTTCTCGCTATATTCAGGAGGAACAGGGTGAGGAAAGCCGGAAAAACCGGGATCACCTCACCTGAAAATTGCTCTAGATGTTGCCCCTCACTCCCTCGTTTACAATCTCACGAGATTATTCGCCGTCTGCATCATGTCATCAGCAGTACGGATGGCGCGAGAATTAATTTCATACGCTCGCTGCCCTGCAATAAGGTTGACCATCTCTTCCACGACGCTGACATTGGACCCTTCAAGTAAAAATTGCAGAACCGACCCAATCCCCTCCTGTCCTGGGGTGCCAGGCGTAGGGTCTCCGGACGATTGTG
>JBFWZL010000070.1:0-16880 GCA_050185455.1 Binatia bacterium
ATGATTGGCACACGGGGCTCGTGTCTGCGTATCTGCGCTTCTTACCTTGGCCTGCACCCCAGCTGGCAACCGCCGCCACGGTATTAACCATCCATAATCTTGCCTATCAGGGGGTGTTCCCTGCGTCGATATTTGGCGCGACTGGGCTTCCGTCGCGGCTTTTCCGGCCCACGGGAATGGAGTTCTACGGTAATGTTAACTTCATGAAGGCGGGACTGTATTACGCTGATCGCTTGACCACGGTCAGTCCCACTTATGCCGAGGAAATCTGCACCTCGGAATTTGGTCACAGACTCGATGGCGTTCTCCGGGAGCGCCGAAACGTCCTGACGGGAATTGTGAATGGGGCGGACTATAACGTCTGGAATCCGACGACTGATTCCGCGCTAGCCGCTACCTACACTGCCAATGATCTAAACGGCAAGGCGACGTGTAAACTAGCTTTGTTGCGAATGTTCGGGATGGTGGAAGATCTGGAGAGTCCCCTTTTAGGGATGGTCACACGGTTGACGGATCAAAAAGGCGTTGATCTTGTGCTCCAGACGTTAGAGCGCCTCTTTGCACTTGACGCCAATCTCGTGATTCTTGGGTCAGGTGAACGGCAATACGAAGGATTCTTGGCGGCTCTCGCCCGCCGCTATCCAAATCGTTTAGGGGTGCGGCTGGGATTCAATGATACCTTGGCCCATCAGATTCAAGCCGGCAGTGACTGCTTGCTGATGCCCTCGCGTTTTGAGCCCTGCGGCTTAACCCAAATGTACGCTATGCGGTACGCGACTATCCCCATTGTGCGCGCTACCGGCGGACTAAAGGATACCGTCACGCCATTCGACCCAACCACTCGCCAAGGCGTCGGATTTGTATTTACAGAAGCAACAGCTGACGTTTTGCTGGAAACCGTTCGCACTGCGCTCTCAGTGTTTGCTGATAAGTCGACGTGGCGACAGTTGCAACGCAATGCGATGGCAAGCGACTTTTCCTGGAATCGCTCGGCGGCGCGGTATATTGAGTTGTACCGTCAGGTAATCGAAGAAAAGCAAAGAGCCGGAGAGTAGAAGCCTGGCGATGGGTGACGTCGGGCGCAATGGCGAAAAGAAAGCGGAATCTTCCCTGCCCCGCTTTTCCCGTTTTACCCCTTCGCCTCATCTTTGCGGGGTCAGAGTTTCTCTTCTTTCCGTTACCTCCTCGATCTTCTTGCGTGAATAGAGAACAGGAAAATACTTCCCATTGATCCATAGCTCAGTAAGATCACGATAATGCGGACTCATCGGGTCTCCAGACTGTCCAGGCGTGTTGACGCCTAATGAGCGATCCCAGTCCGTCAGGTCGGCGATAATACGAAACGAGGCGCCGACAAGCTGGGCGGCGGCATTCTCCGTGTTGTTGATGGTGAATCCGTCTCCTCCGCGTGGGAGCGGGCCGATTTCAAACTGTGACCGGTACTCCGCTTTGACGGCGTTGCCAAGCATATGGCGAAGCACGATGTGATGATACGTTTCCTGACCGTAGCGCCAGTTCTTCATGTCCGGCCCGAAACGTTCCGTGAGCTCTTGCACGGCTTGTTCAAGACTGCCGATTAAAAGTTGGTTCCGCCCGGCAAGGGGATCCGCCCCGAAGTTGCTGCTGGGCGAGACGAGTTGAGCAATAAGGCGTTCAATCGCCATGCGCGGAAAATACTGACGAGCGAATTCCGGAACGCGGCGATTACGAAAAGTGTCCCATAGCTTCTGTTGCCATGCGGCGTAGACGCCAGCCTCGACCGAGTCTCGACTCATGACGGCATTCCACGCACGCAGTCGTTCGAGCGCCGCTTGCGCGGCTGGTTGTGTGGAATGTAAGCCGTCGAGCAAAGGAATAAGAGTGCGCGCTGGAATCGAGGTTTCATCACTTTGCAGTTTCATCATATCTACCGTGGTCATGCCTTGCCCTGCATTGAGAACTTCATGAATACGCGCGGAGCGAAACGGCGGCTCCCAGAGATAGCTCACGAGGTGAGGATAGCCAAGCGGGATGTTTTCCGCGTTTGCCGTGGCCCAATAGCCTTGGGGCGGATCGGAGATGTACGGCAACTCTTTCCCTGGAACATAGCCGTTCCACTCGAAACGACCGTCGCCTGGGACAGGTAAGAGACCGTTCCAACCAGGACGACGAGGCACGTTGCCGGTAGCTTGCCAGCCGATGTGTCCGTCCACGTCCGCCCACACCATGTTTTCCGAGGGTGCGCGAGAATAAACACAAGCATCGCGGAATTCGTCCCAGGTTTTTGCTTGGTCCATGCGTAAACTGGCGAGGTAGGGAGTGCTGCCGATCTCCAGCCACGCCGCCTGCAGGGCGACCGCGTGATGATGCTCTCGGTCTTCCATCAACACGGGACCATGTCGGGTATATTTCAGTTCGACGGTGACGGCTTGTTGGCTCCGGACCGGGATAGTTTCACGAATAATTTTCATTTCTTCCCAGTCGTCGCGGTAGCGATACTGATTGGGATTTTCAGGATTCGTTTCGTAGACATACAAATCCTCGACGTCCGTTGGGAAAATCGTGAGCCCCCAGGCTCCGTGTTCGTTATGCCCGATGGAAATACCGGGAAGGTGCGGTTCGCCCCCACCAATGACGTTCCATTCTGGCGCCACGAGATGAACCCAGTAGCGCAGGGAAGGTGCAGTGATAGCGCGGTGAGGATCGTTAACCATGAATGGACGGCGAGAGAGGGTGCGCGTACCGTTGAGCACCCAATTGTTGCTGCCTTCGTGCGACGTCAGCGGTGGTGTCCAATCCGAGAGAGAAAAAAAACCTGTTTTGAAAGAGGAATCAACCTCGGCTCTATATGCAGAATCAACAAGATCTTCCGGAGCAAAGTTCACGCTGGTGCGAGCGGCAGTATAATACTTCAACACGTTCACCGGGAGGAGAGCGAGGTCGAGTCCGCCTGGAGGAGTGAGATCCGGGTTGCTCGGATTGAGGACCGTCAAGGCTGTCGTCAGTTCCGCACCGACGGCGCGCACGCGCCGCGCCATCTGTACTTCAATCTCAACGTTCATGAATAAGCCGCCGATGCGCGAGAGCACGACGTCTGGTGTCCATGGTTGGGGCTTGATTCCCAGCAAACGAAACTCGATAGGCAAAAGACTCGGCTGCTGTTCCGTCTGAGCGATGTACGCATTCACTCCCTCGACGAACGCGCGAATAATCTCTTCGCCGGCAGGATGATAAAAATTCATCTCTTTGACGAGATCGCCGCGAAAACGGAGCAGACGCGCGCCGATATCTCGCTCCAAGGCTTTTGGCCCTTGGATTTCCGCCATCGTGCCGGTGGCGCGCCGTCGCCAGACCTCCAGCTGAAACAGGCGATCACGCGCCGCGTTGTAGCCTTGCGCAAAGAAGAGATCATGCTGGTTCTTCGCGTAGATGTGAGCGATTCCCCAACGGTCAGTGAGGATCTCCACCGGCTCTTGGAGCCCTGAGGTTTGTAAGGCAGTTGAGGTTTCTTCCCCGTGAAGCGGGAAAGCAAAGGCCATGAGGAGAAAAGTCGTGAAGATGCGTAACCGATTTGGGGCGAATACGTTCATGAATCTCTCCAGCGAAAAGAAAGTCCCTGCATTCTGGCCAAGAAACCACGACTGCTCAAGGGTGTCGTCATGATAAGGGCGCTGGCATTAGGAAAGCCAATACCTTATTCGGACAGTCAATGCTGTGAGTCAAAAGGGACTGCTCATTACCATGCCGACTGCGGATGATACTCTTGCTGTAAGTCAGGAACGGACCCAAGCAAATGTTGCTCTTCTCGCCTTGTTTGGCGGCGCTCTCGGCATCGCCTTTGCGCCGATTTTCGTGCGGCTCAGTCCTGTCGGTCCCAGTGCGACCGCCTTTTGGCGCTTGACGCTGGCGTTACCCGCGCTGTGGCTCTGGGTGTTCTTGGAAAAACAACAGGAGGGGACACGGTGGCGTTCCCCTGATCGTGCCGCGGTTGTCCATCTCGCGTTGGCAGGACTGTTTTTTAGCGGCGACCTAGCAGTGTGGCATTGGTCAATCCGGTTGACATCCGTGGCTAATGCCACCTTTTTGGCAAATTTTGCTCCGATATTTGTCGCCTTTGGCGGCTGGTTGTTTTTTGGATATCGCGTTGGGTCAACGCTCCTCATGGGGATGGGGACTGCGTTAATCGGAACCACCCTCATGGTCGGAACCAGCGTTTCCGTGAGCCTCCATCATCTTTTGGGTGACGCGTTAGGACTCATCACGGCGATGTTCTACGCTGGTTACATTTTAGCGGTGAAACGTCTGCGTGATGAGTTGTCGACCGGAACCATCATGGCGTGGAGTGGAACG
The DNA here is from genome assembly GCA_050185455.1 of Binatia bacterium. GTDB lineage: Bacteria > Desulfobacterota > Binatia > Bin18 > Bin18 > SYOC01. Next base: position 4,330 of record JBFWZL010000070.1, read on the forward strand.
GTCATGTCTTGTGTACTGTTCTCTATCGCTTTTCTGAGCGGCGAGCAGATTGTGCCGCTTTCCCTGCAAGGTTGGCTCCCTTTGATTGGTTTGGCTCTTATTTCTCAAGTGGGAGGGCAAAGTCTGATTGCGTATGCCTTGGCGCATCTGCCGGCGGCGTTTTCGTCCGTGGGCTTGTTGTTGCAGCCGGTCCTGGCGACCATTTTTGCCTGGTGGATTCTGAGTGAAACAGTTGGCTTTTTTCAAGCGCTCGGCGGAGGGTTGGTCTTGGTCGGCATCGTTATCGCGAGGCGGGTTTCTTAATAAAATGCGATGCAAGTTTATGCCCGAAGGCGGTGTGATGCAGGAAGACGCCTTGATCGCCGAAGTGAAAGCTGCAGACTGAAACAACTTATCTTGCTTTTAGGAATCGAGCGCTATTGCGCATTTGCTCGGGAGTTTCTTGTCGAGCAAGCGCATGTAAAGCGTGTGTGATCGCCACCGCATCGCGGCGAGGAAATTGCCTGGTCATGGCGAAGATCAAGCCTGAATGGTCCAGACCAATAGCCATCCATTGACGCGCCAGTTCCATATAGTCAGCGACATTCGCGGTGACGAGAATAACGTTGCGTTCGGCGGCAAAGCGTAGTTGCTCTTCGTCAGATAATCCTTGTTGCTTTTCAGCAACAACTGAAGTGGCGCTCAATCCTTGAGCACGCAGCATCTCCGCAATCACAGGAGGAAGGTCTTCATCGATGAAGAACCTCAAGCGGATTTCTACCATGACCGTCCTCGGTGATGCTTACGAGGTCCGCGCTTTTGTGAGATGTCTTTTGTTGCGACCGGACTGCCTGCGTGAAGACGCTTCACGGTTCTGCTTGGGTTTGTGGTCTGGGTAAATAACGCGGGGAAGCTGTGTCTCCCTTCCTCTTCCGATTGTCTGCTGAAGGCAATGCGTGCGTCGATTTCTTCCGGATACTGCGCATAATAGACGCGAGCCGTTTTGAGCTGCAAGGCAGAAAGAGCAGGATAGGCCGCCAGAATGGCTTCCTCGTCTTCCGCAAAATCTTGCATGATGGCGATGACCTCCCAGAGGTCGAGTGAACCCGCTAAAGCGGCTCGGCGGCCAGTAGCGCCGTCGCGGAAGAGAACGCCAGGAAAGCGTCGCATGCGCAGCCCTTCCTCCACCAGTTGACCGACGAGCGCGGAAGGGCCTACTCCTTGCCGCGCCGCCAGCACGCGCACTTCCTGCTCAACCGCACTCGATGTATGAAAACTCAGTGTTGGCACCATAAATCCTTTAGATTCTTTAGAATCTAAAGAAATCTTAAACTGCTGACAATACCGGATCAATCCACTCACGAACCGCTTGGTTTCTTCCGTTCCTTCACCAGCCGGATGCCTTCAAAGGCGAGAAGATTGCCTTGGATACGTTCTTCTAAAATGACAAGCGTTACGTACGCGTCCAGCCAGCTCTTTGCTAATACTTGGAGTTCCTTGCTTTTGATTGTTGGACGAAGAAATCCTCTAAAAAGGAGAATGTATTTCACTCGGGAAAGAAGAGAAAAAGAAAACTGAGACTGTGCGAGATACGTTAAGAAGGCTGCCACGGCGAGGATGTTGAGACGGACAGACTCAAGGTTGTGACCGCGATCACGGGCTCGTTGTGTGTGGTCGACTCGTTGTGCTTCTTCCAAGCATTCGATCGCCAACGTCAAAGCGGGGACAGATGGACGCTCACTCGCCAAGCAAGCGGCGACAACAAGCGTGGCGTCCGCTTGCTTGGCATAGAGGCGAATCGTTTCATGCCACCAACTCTCATTAACTTGCGCTACTAATGCCTTCTCCAGACTCTGGTCTTTTGTATGCGCCGCGGCCAGATATTCCTGAAACGTCTGATGGGCGAAACTGTAAACGCTATTCTCTCTTTCGATGAGTAGCCCGCTAGAATTTTCGATCATCTGAAGAAACTCTTTTCCCGTGATCTGCGGACTGACAAGGGTAAGCGGCGCCGCAATAATCGTCTGTGCCTCGGTCAGTAAGATTTCTCTTCGTTCTTGTTCCATAAGTCGGTAGGCCAATGGTTGCAGGACCGTTTGTTTTTGGGCGGGCGTTAAATCGAGCGCGAGCCCCCGGGATTGCTGGCGCTTACCCAAAAAGACCTCGCAAATCTCGGCGTAGAGTTCCACTCGCCGCCCAGGCAGAGAACTGCGATAGCGATGGACCGTGGCGATCCTGGTTAACAGCAAGGGGTTCACCCGCCAAATCGGCCAGCGCAGGCGCGTTCCGTAGGCGTTGCAGCAGATCCTCCGCTCCTTCGCGGGCGTTCAGGCGCACACCGGGATCGTCTTTCTGGGCGCTCATTATTTCATTGGCTAGATACCAATTCTGTACAAAGCGTTGCACTTGTTCGCTGGCGAATGGGCGCACTTCGAGGACCGTGACGCCGCTGAGCGGATTGCTGCGATAGCCAAAGGGGCGGGAGGTGATGAGAAAACGATTGCCGCCGTGGGTGATTATCTGCTTCTCGACCCATTCCACAACCTTCTACCGCTACCTGGAGCGCCGATGATTGCGAGGCTCTGAGCAGCCGGTGGGGTAGAGCGTAAATAATCCCAAATTGTATGTTGCCCTTTGCGGAGGGCTTCCGGAACTTGGCGAATCGGATCGGTCGCGATCTTTTGGATTGGCTGTGGCGCGACGCGCAATTCGACAAAGACGCGCGCCAATTCCAGCGTATGCACACCTTGGGTGCTTAATCCTTTCACGTCAAAGTCGCGGTGTCGGTAGATGAGGTGCTGGAAATAGCGCTTTTTGTAGCGCGGAAACGGCGCTTGCAGCGTGGTGTCGAGCCATTGAGCTGCTCGCTCTACCCATCGGGACTCGATTTTTCCCCAGGTCTTTGAGGGAAAGCGCATGGAGAAGATTACGACTTGGTAGAAGAGAAAGAGAGCGAGCGCAAGCCAAGGATTCTGTGTGACCTTCTCGGTGAAAGTCAGGCCAGCGGCTGTTGGGATGCCGATTGCGGTAAAGAAGAAAAGAATAAGAGAAGGAAAGCGGCGTGAGAGGGGAAGAATTCGCTCATCTGAGGCCATAACATCTCATATCAATAAGAGGCTGTGTTGTTCCTCTTTAACGCACAATTGCGCGTGTTGGCAAACTGTTTTTGTATCGCCAGTTGAGATGCCAAATCAGGACCCAAAGGATTGGTGTCGCTCTGTAGGAGCGAAGTATTTGCGACAATACTATTTGCTCCGGGTGCGCTCAGTTGGCAAACGTCTCGTCCGGATGCATATCAGAATTCTGGCCAATAGGCGGCCAAGCGTCGAGTGGAGGCAAAGGAGGCCGGAATAAGCGGAGCGTTTCCGGCGCAAGGTTGCCGGGAACGGCCTTTGACTTTATCCCGGCCTACCCAAAAGCGTCCAGCAATTTGTCATACCCTCACCTCGCCTCTACGGCTTGTATTTTAGGCGTAGTGTGAGACAGTGAGTTGGCAAGAAAATCCGGGACGGTATACACTGGCGAAGAGAGGAAAAGCGAGAAGAAGTTATGATGCTTTCGTCTGTTGGTTCGTTTGCCCTTGTGTTGCACGCCCACCAACCGTTCGTGCTGGGTCATGGGCGCTGGCCTCACGGCAGCGACTGGCTCTGTGAGGCAGTGGTGGAAAGCTATCTGCCGATTTTACGAATATTACGCGCCCCCGCGTCCGTGCGGGAGGTGCTGCCTCTAACCCTCAGTTTCTCTCCGGTGCTCTGCGAGCAGTTGGCGAGTCCGCTCTTTCAGCCTGAACTTCAGACCTTTTTGGATCATCGTCTCCGCGCCTGCGCGGAAACGGACGCCCATTTTCGCCAACACAACCAAACAGAACTCGCCGCAGTTGCGAATTATTGGGCGGGAGTGTATCGCGCCGCAGTTTCTCTGCTGCAAGAAATTGATGGGAATGTGCTGGGCGCTTTTCGCCAGTTGATGGAAGAACAACGTGTGAGTCTTATCACAAGCGCGGCGACCCACGGCTATTTGCCGCTCTTGGGAAAAGAGGAGAGCGTTGCCTTGCAGATGCGCCTCGCCGTGCAGACGCACGAGCGACATTTTGGGCGTCGTCCGCGAGGGGCCTGGTTGCCGGAGTGCGGCTACCGCCCTCGCTATCAATGGATTCCTCCAGTTGGAGGAGATCGGCAGAGCCTCCGCGCCGTGCGGCGTGGCCTGGAGGAAGTGCTGGCTGACAACGGGCTAGAATTTTTCTTTGCGGATAGCCATCTCATTGTAGGAGGCCGCCCTTCGCCTCCTTATTCTGAGTACTTTCCTCAGCTAGACCGCCTGCGTGAAGTGGGGCGGGATGAATGGCCACGGAGGCCCCATATTTCACCACATAGCGTGTGTACCGTGACCTCTCCTGGAGGGGAGGGCACGGCGAGAGCGTTTTTCCGTAACCTGGAGACGGCCAGGCAAGTCTGGAGCCGAGAACGGGGGTATCCCGGAGATCCGTGGTACTTGGATTTTTATAAGAAACATGAACCCCAAGGGTTACAACTGTGGCGAGTGAGCGATAAGGGAGCGTTTGATGCGAAGTCTGTATATGCTCCTACGCGGGCGCAAGAACAGGCGCGGGAACATGCTCATCACTTTGCCGGCCTTGTGGCGGAGTTGTTGCGCCAGCACAGTACGCCGCTTGCTCCGGCTTTAGTGTGTTCCTTGTTTGACGCGGAACTTTTCGGGCATTGGTGGCATGAAGGCCCCCATTGGTTAAGCTTTCTTCAAGAAGAGCTGATGACGCATGGAGTACAGTCAACGACATGTCCAACCTACCTTGATCGACAGCCTCCGGGCGAGCCTGTGACGCTTCCCGAAGGATCATGGGGAGAAGGGGGCGACCATCGGACGTGGCTCAATAACGAAACTGGCTGGGCATGGGAGCGGCTCTACGATAGCGAGACTGAATTTTGGGAGTTTCTACACGGATGTTCGGCAACGGCGCAGGCTCCGCTGCGGCGCGTACTCACGCAAGCTTGTCGTGAGTTGTTGTTGATGCAAGCGTCGGATTGGCCGTTCCTGATGACCGCGGGAACGGCGCGGGATTACGCGGATCAGCGCTTTTCGTCTCATTTTGCTGATTTTAAGCAATTGATGCTGATTGCGAGAAACGTGCGCGAGCATAACCAATGGGGCCAAGAGGAATGGATGTTTTTGGCGAGTAAAGAACAGCAAAATTTCCTTTTCCCTGCTTTGGAACAAATTTTGTTCACCTAACAGGAGGTGGCGATGCGGCGATTGCGCATCCTTGGCATGATTCTAGCCGGTGGGAAAGGCGACAGGCTTTTTCCTCTGACGAAGGCGCGCAGCAAGCCGGCGGTTCCCTTCGCCGGCAAACATCGGATTATTGATTTTGTCCTTTCTAACTTTATCAACTCTGGCATCTATGCTGTATACGTCCTGGTGCAATATAAATCACAATCCCTTATCGAGCATCTGCGGTCGGCTTGGCTGTGGCGTATTGCTGGCGGCCTGAAGGATACCTTCATTACCGTCGTGCCTCCGCAGCAGCGGTGGGGAGAGAACTGGTATCAAGGGACGGCGGACGCAATTTATCAGAATCTCAACGTCATTCGCGACTTTCGTCCGGATCTCGTGGCGATCTTTGGAGCTGACCATATTTATCGCGTGGACATCAATCAGATGGTGGCGTTCCATCTAGAGAATAGCGCTGAGGTGACAGTGGCGGCCCTCCCCGTGCCGCTAGCGGAAGCAAGCAGTTTTGGCGTCATTCAAGTTGACGAGTCACAGCGTATTCTCGGATTTCAAGAGAAGCCGGCCCAACCGAAACCTATGCCAAACGACCCTGCGCACGCCTACTCATCTATGGGGAATTATCTCTTTGAGACAGAGTTGTTGGTGCAAACTTTACTGGAAGACTCGCGCCGCAGTACAGAGCATGACTTCGGGCGCACCATTATTCCTGAGCTCTTCTCCCAACGACGGGTGTTTGCCTACGATTTTTTGAAAAATGACGTGCCTGGGGTGAGACCGTATGAGGAACATGGATATTGGCGGGATGTCGGAACGCTACGCGCCTATTGGGAGGCGCACATGGACCTCCTTGGTCCTACTCCCAAGTTCGATTTGCAAAACAGCGACTGGCGTATCTTGGGCGAAGTGTATGATGGTCCTCCAGCCCGAGTTGTTGGGGGAGATATTCAAGACGTGTTGATTGGCGAAGGCTCCCGGATTGAAGGCGCACGGGTTATTCGCTCAGTCCTTGGTCGTGGAGTGCGCGTTGAGCGGGGAGCAGAGGTGGAAGATTCTGTGGTAATGGATTACGCAGAGATTGGCGCCGGGACGAAATTGAAAAGAGCGCTTGTGGACCGTTTTAATGTGATTCCAGCAGGCCTTGTACTTGACGGCAATTCAGTCGACGAACGACGGTTCTTCCGCGATCCCTCTGGACTGATTGTGCTAGAGCGCGCTGAACCAAGATGAAAGGACTGAGTAATAATGAGTAACGAGTGATGAGTAAGAAGAAGCATGGTGAACCGTAGCGCTCTTGGGAATGAAGATTAGACGAAAAAAGCACTCCTTCTCCCTTTTGTCTCTCAGGACTCAGCACTTATTACTCATTATGCGTTACATCTGCATCCACGGTCACTTCTATCAACCGCCACGGGAAAATCCATGGATCGACGAGGTGGAAGTTCAGGACTCCGCCGCTCCCGCTCATGACTGGAATGTGCGCGTTACCACAGAGTGTTACTGGCCGAATGCCGCCGCGCGTTTGTTAGGATATGGCAGTCGTATTACTGCTATCGTGAATAACTACGCTGCCATGAGCTTTAATTTCGGTCCAACGCTGTGTTCCTGGTTAGCGCGACATGACGCGGCGCTTCTCCAGCATATTGTCGAAGCTGATCGCGTGAGCCGAAAACGTCATCGTGATCATGGAAACGCGATTGCCCAAGCATACGGGCACGCCATTCTGCCGCTGTGCAATAACCGTGATAAGGTGACGCAGGTGGTCTGGGGCGTACGTGATTTTGTCCACCGCTTTGGTCGCAACCCCGAAGGCATGTGGTTGCCGGAGACGGCTGTCGATACGCCAACATTAGAAGCCTTGGCGGAGCAAGGAATCGCCTTCACCATTCTTGCGCCACATCAGGCCAAACGAATTCGTCAGATCGGACAGACCACCTGGCGCAGTGTGACGGCAGAACAGCTTGATACTGCTCGCCCCTACCTCTGCCGGTTGCCGAGTGGAAAGTCGATTGTCTTATTTTTTTATCATGGCGGATTAGCGCGCGGCGTGGCATTTGAGGGGCTCCTCAACAGTGGAGACCGCTTTGTCGAGCAGCTGCAGAAGGCCTTCTCCGCGGAGACGTCGGAGCCCCAGCTTGTGCATCTGGCGACGGATGGGGAATCGTACGGACATCATCACCGCTTTGGGGAAATGGCGCTGGCGTTTGCCACCCACACGCTCGAACAATGTGAATCGATTCAGTTGACCAACTACGGTGAGTTTCTTACGCTCCATCCGCCGAGTTGGGAGGTGGAGATTGCGGAAAATACCTCGTGGAGTTGCGCGCACGGGATCGAGCGCTGGCGGTCGGATTGCGGCTGCAATATTGGCGGGCAGAGTGCATGGACACAGGAGTGGCGGGCTCCTCTGCGCGCCGCCCTTGACTGGATGAGCAGTGAGATTGACTCGTTCTTCGAGCGTCATGGCGAGCGACTTTTGACTGACCCGTGGGCGGCTCGGGATGCGTACATTGAAGTCCTACTCGATCATGTTCCTGAGCGTATCGATGAGTTTTGTATCCAGCATGCGCGCAAATGGTTATCGCCCGCTGAAAAAATTGAAGCGTGTAAGCTGCTGGAAATGCAGCGTCATCGCCTGCTGATGTTTACCAGTTGCGGATGGTTTTTTGATGAAATCTCCGGCATCGAAGGGGTGCAAATTCTCCAGTACGCCGCGCGGGCAGCGGAGATCGCCGGAGAACTGGGGCTTCCTCTCGAGGCCGGGTTAGTGGAACGCCTACGTCAGGCTCCCAGTAACATAGCTGAAATCCGGGAGGGCGGCCAAGTCTATATTGAGAAGGTCAAACCCAATCGCGTCGATTTCCCCCGCATGACAGCGAATTATGTTGTTTGCGGAATATTGGAGCAGAGTTTGTCGTGCGCCGTGCCAGCGGCGTTTACGCTCAAGCTCACTGATTATGAGACCGACACGTATGGCGCGACAGCCCTGGGCACAGGTCGCGTGCTCTTGACTTCTCGTTCTATCGGCGAGTCGCATGAGTATGCTTTTGCCGTGCTGAAGCTTACGAATCATGATGTGCATTGTGCGGTCAGCGAGGCGCTAGTCGGCGAGCAATTCGCGGCAATGCGGGATGAACTTTTGAGCACTTTTGCTCGTCATTCGTTATCAGAAGTTGTGCGCGCCTTGGATCGCATTTTTGGTGAAACCTACTATACGGCAAAGGATTTACTGCTCGACGATCGTCGGCGAGTTCTTGCTGGCGTGAGTGACTCAGTGTTAACTCGCCTTGAGGAGAGTTATCGGCAACTATATCAAGAGAATCGCCGACTCATGGAATATCTTCGTGAACTCGATGTGCCGTTGCCACAGGGATTTTCCCTGGCCGCTGGTTTTCTCGCGAGTCGCGCTTTGGCTCGCGCCGCGTCTGCTTTACTGCATAACACCGAAGACGGAGGGGAGCTGATTACGATCGTAGAAGAAGCACGGCAGTGGAGGGCTCCAGTGGAAACTAAAGGGGTTGAAGACATGCTACGCCGCGCTGTGGAAGAGCGATGCGCCTCGCTGTGTACCGATCCTTTAACCGAGGAAATTCCCTCTCTCCTTCATTTGTTGGAACTTGTGGAGCGTCTCGGGCTGGCGATTAATCTATGGAAGACGCAAACGCTCTTTGCTCAGGCGTGTCAGCAACACCTGCAGCAGCTTCTGGAGCGTCGGGTGCACGAAGAACCTGTTGCCCACCAAGTGATACTGCTGCGTCATCTTGGAGAACGATTAGGGTTCCACGCCGTGGAAGGCATTCCTCTAGAGACTTGGGATAAGAATGAACACTGATTGACCCAAGGGAGGATTTTGTCTGACTTGGATAAAGACGGCTCCACCTGCGGAACATGCGCCGGTGCGAGAAGTGTTGCAAAAGCTCGCGGCTTTATACCCGAGAGAATATGACCCGGCGCTGCCGCTCACCCGCCGTCAGCATGAAATGATCGCGACAACCGTTTCTGCGCTTAATCGCTGCTTTTATTGAATCGAATCGCACACAGAGTTTCTGCGCACCGCCAGCCTCGACACGGAACTCGCGGAGGCGTTGAAACGCGACTGGCGGACGGCGGAACTGGATGAAAAAGACCGGGACATGCTCACCTATGTCGAGAAGCTGACCAAGAATCCTTCCTCTATTTGGCGCGGCGACCTGGATGTGCTCAAAGCCGTTGGTTTTGATGACTCAGCAATTTTGCAGATCACTCTCATTGCTTCGTTCTTCAACTACATCAACCGGGTGGCGGATGCGTTGGGGATGGGGCGAGAATAGCGGGAGGCGCTCACCCTTAACTCTTCCTTCGTTTTGACGGGAGAAGGGGTGGCAAAGATGGGTCCTGGAAACTTACTGAGAATCTTTTTCTTCCGAAGGGAAGGGATGTCTTGGTAGCCGTACCCGGAATGTCGAACCCTGACCGATCTGACTGTCTACCGTTACTGTTCCCTCTAACAAATCCAATAGACGCTTCACGATATGGAGTCCCAGGCCACTGCCGGTGTAAAGACGCGTATCCGAGCTGTCAACTTGGCGAAAAGGCTCAAAGATAAGGAAATATGCGTCTTGGGGAATCCCAATGCCGGTGTCAGTCACGCTGATTTCGACTCCGTTGGCATGAGGATATGCATTAATGACAACACTTCCTTTTGTGGTAAATTTTATGGCGTTCCCAATCAAATTCTTGAGGATGACTTTGAGCTTACCTGGATCCGTCTGTATAATCGGAAGCCCATCTTCAACTTTCCAGACAAAGCTGAGACCGGATTGGTCGCACAGTCCCTGCATTTCTTCTTTGATCTCCTGAAACAGATTCACCAGGCGTATGTCTTTAACGACCACCGGCAGCCCCCCGGCTTCCAGGCGGTTTAAATCAAGCACCATAGTGATCAGCTCACTCAGCACACGAGCATTTTGCTCCATCCGTTGTAAGATCTTATCGTGGTGGGGCGGCAGCTCGCCAAACGAGCCGTCTCTGAGAAGCTCGACGTAGCCTAAGATAACATTAAGTGGTGTTCGTAATTCGTGGGACATCGTGGCAAGAAATTCAGTTTTGATTCTGTCCGTCGCTTCCGCAGCCTCTTTTGCTGCTATCAATGCTACTTCTACTCGTTTCCGGTCGGTGATATCGCGAAAGACTACTACTACCCCTTCCACTTGACCATTTTTGTTCCGAATTGGAGCTCCACTATCAGAAATCGGTATCTCTTTGCCATCACGTGCGAGTAGTGCAACATGGTCTGCTAAGTCGACAACCCTGCCCTCTCGGAGCACTTTTTCTACGGGACTTTCTGTCCGTTGCTGAGTCTCTGCATTGATAAGGTGAAAGATTTCATTAGCGTTGCGGCCTTTGGCCTCTGCCGCCGTCCAACCAGTGAGCATTTCCGCCATGGGATTGAGGAACGTCAGGGCGCCGGTTTGGTTCGTAGTGATTACTCCATCCCCAATACTGGTCAGCGTCACTTCCAACAAATCTCGTTCCCGTTGGAGCGCCTCCTCAAGCAGCTTCCGTTCCGCCACTTCTTGTTCTAGCGCCGCCACCTGTTTGGAAAGCTTGTCGGTCAGCACTCGTAAATGTTCCCGATGAAACTCTGCGGAGGAGAGAGAAGGCGTCCTCGTGTCGGCGAGATCAAGGGCTTCAGCGACTATTTTGAGCACAACTTCCGGTTCCGCAGGTTTGGCAATGATATGGCGAACACCGCAGGCCTGCGCCAGGGTCCATGCCTCGGATTGGAGGTAGGTTGCTGTACAGAAGATCACTTGAGTTTGGGCGATAGCCGGGTCGGTGCGGAGTTGATGGACGAATTCGTAACCGTCCATAGTAGGCATGACAAGATCAACTATGACAAGATCGGGTTGCTCCGTCCTCACCACCGCGAGCGCCTCTGCGCCGTCGGCTGCTTCAAGTAAACGGTGACCTGAGTAGCCAAGTAAAGTAACAAGAAATTCGCGATTGGTGAGGTGATCGTCAACCACTAAAATCGTCGCCACCGTTACCTCCTCTTGCCCTGCGTCAAACAAGCCTCGATCTCGGCCAGCAAAGTTTGCGGCTCAATAGGGCGCATCAAAAACCTCGCAGCGCCCAGGCTCAAACCTAGCACCTGATCATTCACACTCAAAAATGTGGATGTGATGAAAACAAAAGGAATGTCTCTCAGTTGAGGATTGATTTTGACGGCTTGGATGAAATCGTACCCTGACTCATCTCCCATCTGGACGTCGGATAGGATCAAAGCAGGAGCAGCTCTGAGGGCCAGGGTAAGCGCCTCTTTAATGTTTGTTGCTGTAAGGACTTCATAGCCGAACGGTTCGAAGGTGCTGCGTGCAAGCGCGAGGTTGATGGGCTGATTATCTACCACCAGGAGAGTGACGTTTCGACTCTGTTGCGGCGAAGTCGATGAAGCTGGCGGGAAGAGGGATGGAGAAAGAGGACGAGACTTCGACTGGAGGAATCCTTCTACTTCTGTCACAAAAGTTTCCGGAGAGATCGGCTTCGCAATATAGCCATCAAAGCCAGCCGCCAATAGTTTATCGCGGTCGCCGACCATGGCGAGCGCTGTGACGGCTACGAGTGGAATTGTTCGCAAGTGCGGATGACTTTTGAGCCATCGCGCTACTTCATAGCCATCTAGGTGCGGAAGTTGTACATCACAAAGGATCAGGTCCGGCTGCTCTCGCTGTACGATTTCTAGACCTTCTTCTCCACTAGGCGCTGTTAAGGGCGTGTGTCTGAACGCCGTAAGAAGATATGTCATGAGATCGAGGTTGGTCGGATGATCTTCAATGATGAGAATTCGCGCAGCCATCGCTTTCTATTCCACCAATGTTAGCGTGAACGAAGAGCCTTTTCCGTATTCACTCTCGAACGAGATAAATCCACCAAGCAGTTCAGTTAATTTCTGGCTGAGGTGTAATCCTAGTCCACTCCCTTCGGATCGACGCTTCGTTGACGCATTAACCTGGGTAAACGCCTGAAATAATTTGGCTTGGTCTCTTGGTTGAATACCAATACCGGTGTCTACGATGTGGATCTCGGTCCGTCTTCGTCCATCTAGTTGGCGTTGGTCGAGTTCGAGTCTCACCTGACCTTTGTCGGTAAATTTGATGGCATTGTTGGCCAGATTGAGAAGGATTTGACTGAGGGCGCGCCGATCGGTTCGGACAATAAGATCGGTTTCTGGAACTTTGAGGACGAAGGTAATGCCTTTCGTTTCCGCTAACGGACGTAAGGCCGCGGTCACTTCGTGGAGCACGCTCTGACAAAGGACTGGCTCAAGGTGAAGTTCGACTTTACCT
>JBFWZL010000071.1:0-16799 GCA_050185455.1 Binatia bacterium
CCTACTCTCCCGACTTCAACCCCATCGAACACGACTTCGCCACGCTCAAGAAACACCGAGAATACCAGGAACACGCCACAATCGATGAAATCGTTAGAGCCTATCGATGATTCCGGACTTCGCTATAACAGAGAAATCTCAGGCGCTGGTAATTTGAGGCAGTCGCACTCCGTCAAAAAGCCTTGAAAAACAGCATTTGTTGAATTAGGGAGGACAGGTGTTAATGTCTGTTGTCGCAGCATCTTAGGGCCTACGAGCCAAACTGACAAAGTAGTATTATGCAACAAAATCATGAAAAATTCAGAAATTTCTGATCTATTTTGTTAGGAGCCTTTAGCAATTAACTACTCGCCGTTAGCAAAATGAGGAATATTCGCCTCTTTTTTCACGAATGAAAATACAAAGCGTTGTCACAGGTTCTAGCCGTAATGTTCCAAGCAGAACAGACTGCCGAGTACTATTCGTTTATTACACCGCAACATGCACCATAAGACGCTCTGTGTTCAAGCGGGAGTATCCATGATTTCGATGCCAATTGATTGGCCTCTCCCGATGCCAAATATGTTCAAAACCCTCTGCTTTAAGAATTTCATCGAACTCACGAAACACGTCTACAGATGTAAATCTTTTTGCAACTGGCGCACCAAGAACGGTTGCAAGGAAACCCTCACAATGAACCATATTCCGGGCTAGCTTGGCAAAGCTCTTAAGCCCCGTAAAATATTGCTCAATTGCACTTTCTGAGCTGAACCGCAGCCGTCTGGCACCTAGCTCGCCACGAAAATCCGCTTCCATCGCTTCCTGTGCAAGCCACTGATACGACAGACGTTGTCCTAGTGCGTAATCCGACATGCAAAGGTAAGGGGGAGAGGTTATAATAGCGCTAACCGAACCTGCCTCGACCCCATAATCAGCTGGGTTGGCACGCATCACGTCCGCACGCACAACCGAAGCTCTGCCTAGTTCCGTCGCGGGATCTTGTTCGTGTCGTTGCAATGTAGCATAGAAACGCTCGAGAGCTGACAGATTGCGTTTAACTTTGCGAAGGAATAACTCCACGGAGTCTTGATAGTCCGGCTGCCGCTTATTTGTCGGAAGAGGGCAGTTGTCAGCAAAATAACCATGCTGTTCGCCTCGTCTGCCAGTACACAGAGTTAGCACTGCAGAAAAGCAAGCATAAAGAAAATTGCGCGTGGCATCATCTTTCTGTCTTTGAACGAAGTTCCGAATACTGCAAAGCTCAAGCATCGTCTCTGGATGGAACCACTTGTCTGCTAGCTCGAAACAAGGTGGTTCATCGGGTGGGGTTGATCGTATTTCATCAGAGAACAAGGATCGAAGGCGTTCGCGTGTATTATGAGGAAGGTACGTGAGTTTTGCACGCGCTACCATACAGGCAATCGTATTTACATCTCCGGTTACTGCTCGACCACCATACTTCACTGTCTCCACAGCTGTTTGACCTGTTCCGCCAAATGGATCAACAATCAATTCCCCCTTAAGACCGAGGGCAAGGATGAAGTTTGCTGGAATCGCGTAAACAAACGTACTTGGGTAAGAGTGTATGCCTTCATTACGAGAGAGTCGAAAGCTCCAATCTCCTATTCCATCTAGGTTGTCCCTTATACTTGTACGCCGAGTTGTTGTTAGCTTGAGCCAAGGACGTTCCTTAGTCCACAATGGTAGGTGACTTGAGATTGCCCGTGACAGTGACACAGTAAGTTTCTGTCGCCCTCCTTTAAACCCAAGCTGAGATTGCCACGATAATGGAAGCTGCTCCTTTTTGAATGACGGACCTAGTTTGAACACAAGCAAAGTTCCCCGAGCAGGCGGAAAAAGAGTTGGACTTTCGCTTCCGCCGTGGCGACGCATAATCAGGATCGCCATAGCTTCAAAGCCTGGACCTGTCAGTTCTCTCTCAATCCACGCGGCTGCTCTAGGGTGACGCAACACTCGGAGCACTTCTTCATTCTCTATTTCGATCTGCGCTACCTTAGTCGGGTTCTCTATTAGTCGGTATCGCTGGATCAATTCCCGGAGCGACGGCCTCAGCATTGATGGGCGTTCCCCGTCTGCCGATTCCATTGCATGTAGAAGTCCTTCGTCTGTATTCCAAATAAGCGACGTGCGGGGTAACCCCTCGTCCAGGGCACGCCTCATCAAATGTTGAAGGTATGCTTGACGGCCCAATTCCTCGTGAGAGGACTCGAAAAATGCTTGATAGAGCTTCCGTCGGTATTCGAGCCACTTCACTACCCATGGATTCGATGCTTCCTCCAAATCCGGTGGTAAATGCTCTTGCTCGCCAAGCCACTCTGCTATCTTGATAGGAACACTTGCGTCCACATCTATACCAAGATAGAGGCAGGCACGCGTTACGTTGTCGGCATTGTCTAAGTCAACGGTCCCTTGAACAAGCGGCCCCAAATCGCCGTCACCTATAATGAGCCTTGCTACTTCATCAGGGTCAAGCGAAAGTTTCAGTTCTCGTCCAAGAGCTTCACACATTCTTCGAAATTGCGGTAGTTGTGAAGCAAAAATAGGCCGCTCCGGATGGAACAGTTCGTCACTCCTCTCGCCTAGAAGGCGTTGACTCTCAGCCTCATGGTCGAAATCGTCTAGAACATATTCCACAGTATGTGCGAATGGTGGTGTTCCTACATCGTGTAAGAGTGACGCGAGCACTAGATGGACGGTATCTCGCTCCGAGAGGCCGCGTTGCCGCGCACATCGCTGTGCCAAACTTGCCACAGCTATTCCGTGCTCCCATCGCGTTGGTCCATTGAAATCTTTGAATTCGAAGGAATCAACATTTGATAGGCGAACCCCTCGCAAACGTAGAAATTCCGGCAGCTTTATGAACGGCATAAGCCATTCGGGAAGACTAATTTTATGGTATAAGATATCGGAAAACTCGAACATTCTAATCTATCTCTTCGCAAGCGCGAAACTAGCTAGCAGAATTGTCGCTATGATATCTGGTGCTAGGTCCTTGACTGAAGGCTGCTCTGTAATCCAAGTGTAGATAACATACCCAATGAAAACAGTGGCCAGGCACCTCAACGACCAGAGTACCAGTCGGGACCCTAGCGCCGTGCGCACCCTATCAGCTAGGAAATACACAGCAAAGCCTTGTTGTCTCGACTGTAGCTCTTGACCAATCTTCCCCAAGACCTCATAAACTACCGCATTGGTGCGAGAGGAGAGCATACGGCCCGAGTGAGGATACCGAAACCCCTCACGTTCAATAGCATTCAGAATTGCATGAAGACGTGCTTGTGGAGCATCTGAACAAAACTCGCGGAAGGAAAGGCGTGCAAGCAGCGCAAGAAGGTATAATTGCCACGGTACGCGGACATAAAACGTCTCGCGCTCTCGCCAATATTCAACATTCTGCTCGAAGTCTTCGGTCATTACAGATTCGAGCTTCTCCCAAACACGCTGAAGAATGTCGGTTGCAGCCTTTTTGACCTCATTAGCATTACCCGGTTGTTGCAAAAACGTGACGGCGTAGAGGCAAGCAACGTCAGTCGTTATATCAGTTGATTCGATAACAGGAGTATTATTATGGAGGTGTCGCGCTTTGAGTTTATCAAGTAGAAATTTCACTTGCTGATCAACACGGTAACGAGCATGAGAGAGACCAAACACAGCATATGCAGTTGGGAGCAGAGAGGCGCTTGAATTTTTCGGCTCGTCGAGAAAGTAGCCCCACCCCTGCAAGTCTTGTTTAAGGCCGTCCTGAAGCTGCTGAGCTAACTTCTTGATTAGATCCTCTGTCTCAGTTCCAAGCCCGGGCCTAACCAAGCATAGCGAATATAACATTTCGCTAATCTTAATTACATTGGATTCATCCACTTCACACTTACGATGGACTTCACCTAGATCGGGATTTGTAAGGTTCTTCAGTTCAAGGTCTTTTCTATTTTTAAAATAGTAAACTAACTTTGGCACTAAATCGCGAGCTGCTGCATCCTCAGTCTCAGCAAGAACGCGAAGCGCGGCAGCAGTACCGTGAAAGCCACGCTGAGTCAACAAGTAAGCTGATTCTCCTATGAACTGCCCGCACCCTGCTGCATGCGTATCGTTAAGACTTCTCGTCTGTTGACCTCTAGTACATTGATCGATGAAAAGTTTAACGATCTTACTGCGCGCCTCGTTGATTTGCCTTTCCAGATTGTTAACGATGCTGACCACTAGATGCCCTCTCTACGAGCTGCTTGATTTCATCAGCAAAACTAAGATTCCGAACATCACGGTGACCGCCTTTTGGAAACTGATGTAATCGTCCAGCATTATTCAAGTATAATCGCCGCCCTGGTACGATGCGACCGATGAGATGGAATCCCATTGCCTTTACGCGATCTCTTGCACCAGGGCGGGTTGTGACGAGAAATTGAAAATCACCTCCTGTACCAAAAGCGAAAGACCAGGGCGGCAAGTTATGAATCTCTGCCAGTTCAGAAACCTCAGGCGCTACTGGTATCCGCTCTGTGTCCACAACTGCTCCCACGTGACTTGCGACGCATAATCGAGCCAAGTCAGCACCCAAGCCATCACTTATGTCGATACCACTTCTACCTAAGCCAACGTCCGCAAGCATTCGAGATTTAGACAACGGAAGGTCAGGCACGGTGATTCGCTGTACAGCCCAACGTCGCCATCGAGAAGAGAGAGCGTCATTTTTGAGGCCGTAGACAGCAGCACAGCAAGAACCAAGGGGACCAGAGGTCCAAAGCAAGTCTCCGGGTTTCGCCTGATTCTTTAGAAACAGACTTCGGCGTGACCGGACAGAACCAACAGCAACAGCAAGTATGGCCGGTGCTTCACCAAGCTTTGTATCGCCGCCAACGACTGGTATGCCCCAGCGTCGAGCCTCATATTTGACACCTCGCATCAATAGATGGAACTCCTGACGCTTGGCGCTCCGGGGCATCATGATCCCCAAAAGAAGCGCTTCGGGCATTGCTCCGGTTCCACACAAGTCAGACAGATTTGCAGCAACAACTAGACGACCGAGGGTGCTCCAGCTCCCCAATCCTAACTCAACCGCAATAGGTCGAGAGTTCAAAAAATCGGTAGTTATAACCAAGAACCGATCTCGCCATCGGAGTACAGCACAGTCGTCGTCGTTAATTCCAGCGAGAACAGATCGAGGACGACCAACATTAAAGACTGATGCAAGCCAAGTCGGCATTGCATCAGGATCGAATGTCGTTTTCACATCATCCCCTTCTGCCAAGAAGCCACTGTTTCCTCAATCCATTCAGGCCGAAGTGCCGCCCTCCAATTTTTGTCAATCCTTCCCAGTTCGTCACACAGCGTGCGACGAATCATTTGAGAATGGATCCCAAAAGCACTGTAGGCACACCACTCGGATCCAAAGCCGCTCCGGAGCAAGATATATGGAACAGAACTCAACTGGGCAATATCCTCTAATTGCCGCCCGCTACCAATAAGGGGAAGCTCTTCGTCGAAGATCCGTGAGTACGCTACGAGTCCTGGTATTCGATGGATATGCGTATGTATCACACACGCTCCTCCCTTTTGGTCCCGAGTGGCTCCGTGCTCGCCCTCTAAGATTCCCTGCCCCGCAAAGGGGTCTTTCTCGGCAAGAGAGCAGGTGAGTTGATCGTATTCGGCTATAGCAACTTTTCCCATAGCCGCAAGGTTTGGGTGGTGCTCTCGGCTGACTATCTGTACATGACCAGGAACGAGTGGACCGAGACAAGGCATCACAACGAAACGTTCCGTCTCGAACAAAATCGTATTCTCGACCTTCGGCTGCTTGTTTGGCCCCGATCGGTCCCGTAATGCACGGCACAACGCGCACAATTCGTTCATAAATTTGATCTTATGAAGCGAGATGTTCCGGTGTCAACAAGGTCAGCAAATATAAAATGATTAGTTATGTCAAAGAGATCTGAAAGCGCGGGAAGTTGCAGTAGAAAGAGAAAAAGACAACTAAATTCCAGCCAATATTTCGTGCAGCCCAATAAAAAAATTGCTCAGGTAACGAGGATCCAAGCAACTCTCCCTTCGTAACCTGAAACCTTTTGTGTGAATTCGCTAACAGCAAACGGCTGATAGCTATCTACTACATTACGCGAGCAGCGTCCGCGCAATGACCTTCAGCTCAAGAATCGGTTTCACGCCTTCAAAGATCGGCAGCACCAACGCATCAACCACGTAACGAGAAATGGCGTATTCCTCACCATACCCCCAACCGCCGTGTATGAGTTGTCCTTCTTGTGTAACCCAGACTGCCACATCACACGCCAGCAACTTCGCCATCGCCGCCGTGACCGTGGCGGCTTCATCTTTATCCATCGCCGGCGCCGCCATGTAGGTCAACTGGCGCGCGGCGGCAATGTGCGCCGCCATCCGACCTAATTTATATTGCGTCAGCTGAAAGTCGCCGAGCGCATGGCCAAACTGTTTCCGCTCATCGGCATAGACGGCGCTCACTTCCAATGCGGCTTGCGCCAAGCCAGTAGCGCGACCGCCGGTTTGCAAACGACCAGCGGCAAAACCAGCCATCTGTAAGTAAAATCCCTTGTGCAAACCGCCTTCTTCACCAACCAGATTTTCAGCAGGAACGAAATAATTGTCAAAACTCAGCACATACGAATGCATGCCGCGATATCCCAGGGTGGGGATAGCGTTGCCTTGCAACACGCCGCCGGTCGGTTGGCGCATCTCAAAGTCATGTCCCGGAAACTGCTCCTTCTCCACAACAAACAGAGAAAGCCCCCGCGCACCAGATTTTGGGTCTTGGTTAGTGCGCGCAAGCAAGGCGATGATGTTGGCTCGACCAGCAAAGGTACACCACGCTTTCGCGCCGTTAAGTACGTAGCCTTGGTTACCGCCAACAGCTGTTGGTTCGGCTTTACATTTGACCGACGCAACATCCGAACCCGTGTCCGGCTCAGTCACGGAGATAGCAACCATTAACTCCCCCGCTGCTATCGGCGGCAGCCATTTCTTTTTCTGCGCCTCGGTTCCTCCACGTAGGAGCGCTTTGGTCAGAATCTCGGGACGCGTAATCAGGCTGCCAGCTACCCCGAGAGACGCCGCCGATAGCTCTTCCGTGGTAATGATCATCGCCAGATTGCCCATGCCGCCGCCACCGTACTCCTCCGGTACGGACATGCCGAAAAAGCCCAGCTCCGCCATCTGTCGAATAATCGGTTCTGGAATCAGCTCATCGTGGCGATGGACCTGCTCAGCCACTGGAGACACTTCTGTCCGAGCAAACTGCCGCACGGAATCCCGCGTCATCAGCGCAATATCGCTCTCCAGCCAGGAATTATTCACGCCCTTGTTGGTAATGACCGATTTACCGATCTTGCGGAAGCGACTCTCATGCGCACCGTCGCGAATAGCGGCTTTCACTTCTGAGCGTCCGAGAGTCTCCGCCAGAAAGTTGTCTGTGAAGCCAAAATCAGACTGATGGATATCGGCTTGTCCCAGTAATTTCTGACCGATTTCAGCGGCAAAACCCAGTGTCATATCAGCAATTTCCGTTTCGCCATGCTGTGTCGCCGCTTGAGCGTAGGCGAGCAAGGCGCGTGCGGCTTCGACTTCAGTGGAAAGATACGCCACCCGCTCGGCATGGACTTGATGCTCGTCTATGCCCTTTCCGTTCTCGGTCACAATGCGGCCATGATGCAGCGCTTCATCGCGGACTTTTTGCAGCGCATCAACAATGAGAGCAGTCTGTTGTAGGGTATCGGCCATGCGGATCTCCTCAGTTGGTGGGTGTGCTCTCAATTCCTACCATCCCCCTGTTTTTCCGGCTAGGGAGGTTGGGTTGCAAAGATGAATCTGTTAAAAGTCCTGAGTCTAAGGCGGTATTGAGTCATTGAGCCATTTTGTCGTTGGGTCATTGGCTCTAGAGCAAAGGGAGCTTCTCTTTCTTCACTTCATGATTCAATGGCTCGATGACCCGAGGACTTAAGCTGTTTACACTCAGCGCTTGGAACTCGGAACTAGAGACAGGAGGATATATGTTCGTTCTTGAAGGCGGCAAGCGTTTTGTTATTCCCAGGACAGAAATGACCTATCCCGGTCACAGCATGAAACTGCATCAAAACGCGGCGGACCCGGTAAAATCGCCGGTCGACCACGTGATGATGGACTTTGAGGATGCCTGTCCCTACGAGTTCAAAGGACCGAAAAGCCGCCAATGCGTCGTGGAGGCGCTCACTACCCTCGATTTCGGTAAAAAAGTCATCACCGTGCGGCCGAATAACATTCGGTCTGAGTTCTTCTTGGGCGACCTGGAAGCGATCATGCTTGGCGCGCCGGACAAATTTCATGGGATTATTCTCCCTAAAGTGCACGGCCCGGATGACATCAAGTTTGTCTCCAGCTTACTTGATAATCTCGAAAAGCAAGGCGGTTGGAAATCCCGTGTGCAGATCGAGTCGCTCATCGAAATCCCGCAAGCCGTCGTCAAAGCGTACGACATCGCCACTGCGTCAGACCGCATGGCGGGGTTAATCTTTGGCATCGCTGACTTCGCCGCCACGCTGGGCATTCGTGAGATCGTGAAGAACCAGAACGTCAACTTCCACTACTCTAAACAAGCGGTGGTGGTAGCCGCGAAAGCTGCGGGCTTGCATGCCATCGACAATGTATACTTACCTCTTTGGCGCAGGGACGATGCGTCAGAGAAAGTTGCGGAAATCGAGGCGGGTTTACGAGAAAAGAATATCGGTTCCGCAAGCCTGGGCATGGATGGCACGTGGGTGATTCACCCGCAACAGGCGCAGATCGCTAACGAGTGTTACACGCCGAACGAATCGCAGGTGAATTACGCGAGACGCGTCCTCGGTCTCTACCACGAGAAAGGCGGCGGCTCGATGCCCGATCCAGAAACCGGGGAGATGATTGACGAGGCAACGATCAAGATCGCGTTGATGGATCTCGCTAAGGCTGTACAAGCAGGCACGGTGGACGCTTCGTACCTGACTGAACAGGCGGCCAAGAGCAAGTCAATCACCGGCTATGACATTCTGGAGCAGATGAAACGCATTGGATAACTAGGGACCGGGCATCAGGCATCAGGGACCGGTTTTCGTCGATCCCTGTTCCCCTATGTCTAACCCCTTTGTCACATCGCAAAAACAGCAGAGGTAGTCATGATAAAAAAGATCCACCACATCGGCATCGTCGTTCGTAATATCGAAGAAGCGTTTGGATTTTACAAAGACACGCTCGGGTTGCCCCTAGGAAAAATGGCAACCATACAAGATCAAGGCGTGCGCGCCGCCTTGTTACCGATCGGCGAAAGCGAGATCGAGCTGCTTGAACCGGTCAACCCTGATTCTGGCGTCGCGCGCTTCTTGGAGAAGAAAGGCGGTGGGTTGCATCACCTGTGCTTCGAGACGGACAATATCGAGACCGAACTCCAAGGTGCGAAGAACAAAGGCGTTAAAGTCATCGACCAAAAGCCCCGTCCGGGACTGGCTGGTATTATTGCGTTTCTTCATCCACAAGCGTGTTGCAGTGTGCTGGTCGAATACGCCCAGCCAGTTGATCATAGCGAACACGCCTCGCTCCTCGGCGAAGCGCGTGACCGTCGCTTCACCGCAAAACGGCTCGACCATGTGGTCATTGCGGTCAAAGATCTCGAAGCCGCCGTCTCCACGTATCAGAAGAACTTTGGCCTCACACGCGAATCTCCCGCTCAAGACGTTCCGGCTTTGGGCATTCGCAATACCTTTCTGCCCATCAGCGACTCGAAGATTGAGATCGTCGAACCACTTGGTGAAAAAAGTCCGATCGCCCAATTCATCGAAAAGAGCGGGGAAGGTATGTACCTCCTGTCCCTTGATGTCGACTATCTCCCTGGCGCGGTACAAGTGTTTGCTGAAAAAGGCATCAAAGCGAATGTAGTCAAATCTCCGACTAGTGGCGACATCGCGTTCATTAGTCCAAAGCATACACACGGCGTGTTGCTGCAATTGGTCTCGCGGCGATAACGAAGGTCAAAAATATGAAAAAAGACTCCCCCTGGGTCATGCGCACGTATTCCGGTCATTCGAACGCGAAGGCCAGCAACGAACTGTACCGTCTCAATTTGAGCAAAGGACAAACAGGTCTTTCCGTCGCCTTCGATCTGCCAACGCAGACAGGTTATGACAGCGATCATCAATTGGCGCGCGGCGAGGTGGGGAAAGTCGGGGTGCCGATCTGCCATATCGGCGATATGGAGACGTTGTTCGAAAGCATCCCGCTCGACCAGATGAACACGTCCATGACGATCAACGGCACGGCGGCCTGGTTATTAGCCTTGTATATCGCCACGGCTGAACGTCAGGGGGTCGAACCTACCGCGCTCCAGGGAACGACGCAAAACGATATCGTCAAAGAATATCTCTCGCGCGGCACCTACATTTTTCCGCCGAAGCCAAGTCTGCGGCTTATTAGCGACACGATTACATATACGGTCGCGAGCGTGCCCAAGTGGAATCCGATCAACGTATGCTCCTACCACTTACAAGAAGCAGGAGCGACGCCTGTCCAAGAAGTCGCGTACACTTTGTGCACGGCGATTGCGGTGCTGGACACCGTACGTGCAGCCAAGACATTGAGCGAAGCGGAATTCGTTGAAGCAGTCGGACGGATCAGTTTCTTCGTCAATGCCGGCCTTCGCTTCATCGAAGAGATTTGTAAACTCCGTGCTTTTGGTCAACTGTGGGATGAACTCACCCGTGATCGTTATAGCGTCTCTGATCCCAAACTCCGCCGGTTTCGCTATGGCGTCCAGGTCAACTCTCTTGGTCTGACCGAAGCCCAGCCGGAAAACAATGTTCCGCGCATTGTATTAGAAGCCCTTGGTGTGACGCTGAGTAAGAACGCACGCTGTCGCGCATTGCAGTTGCCGACCTGGAACGAGGCGTTGGGGTTACCACGTCCGTGGGATCAGCAATGGAGTCTCCGTATTCAGCAGATCTTAGCCTATGAGACGGACACACTGGAATACGAAGATATTTTCGACGGCAGTAAAGTCGTCGAAGCGAAAACCAGCGAACTGAAAAAGGCGATCTGGGCGGAAGTCGAACGCGTGCAGGAGTTGGGCGGTATCATTACGGCGTTGGACTATGTCAAAGAACAGCTAGTCGCAAGCCACACCGAGCGAGTGCGCCGCATCAATGTCGGCGAACAAATTGTCGTTGGCGTGAATAAGTTCACCGAGACCGCGTCTTCACCGCTCTATACCGGCGATTCCTCTTCTATTTTGAAAGTGGATGAGAAAGCGGAGCGAGGCCAGGTGGAGCGGTTGCAAGCGTTCCGCGCATCACGTAATCAAGCCGAGGTTTCAGCCGCATTGACGGCGCTGCAAGAGGCGGCGACGAGTGGGGCGAATATCATGCCCGCTTCGATTCGCTGCGCCCATGCCGGCGTCACGACGGGAGAATGGGCGCAAATTCTGCGGCAGATATTCGGTGAATTCCGCGCGCCAACAGGCGTCAGTGGGGCCGCAGCGGCGCGCGGGATTGAAGGACCAATCGCAGACAAAATTGAAGCCGTGCGCGCGCGTGTGCGCCGATCCGCCGATACGCTTGGCCGTCCCTTGAAAGTTCTCATTGGCAAACCCGGACTCGATGGTCACTCGAATGGGGCCGAGCAAATCGCTGTCTGGTGTCGTGATGCCGGCATGGAGGTCGTGTACGAAGGTATTCGCCTCACGCCGGGTCAGATTGTTGCCAGCGCTCGTGATGAAGGGGTGCATCTCATTGGCTTAAGCATTCTTTCCGGCTCCCATCTCCGTCTCGTTCCGGAAGTGATCGCGGGGCTCAAAGCTGAAGGGCTCGGTGATGTCCCTGTCATCGTCGGCGGCATCATTCCTGAAGACGACGCCGCGGCTCTGCGAAAAGCGGGAGTCGCTCGGGTGTACACACCCAAAGATTTCGAAATGATCAAGATTTTGTCGGATATGGTAGAGGTGGCGGAGACAGTGCACGCATAACCAACATTTTCCTTCTTTGTAGGGACGGCCGCACAGAGCCGTCCCTAGGAGGGCAACCACATGGGGTTGCTCCTATTTACACCTAATCTCCATGACCACTCGACACCATCCCATCGACATCCAATCACTCCTCCGCTTCGAGCGGAAATCTATCGCCGCGGCGTTGAATCTGATCGAAGACCGCCGACCCGCTCGTCAAGAGCAAGCGCTTACCCTGCTCGACGAACTATCTACCCATGCAGCTCTGGCTCATGTTGTTGGCGTCACTGGCCCGCCTGGCGTTGGCAAAAGCTCGCTGATTTCTCGTCTGATCGAAATCGCCGCGCGAAACAATAGGCGCTTAGCCATTGTGGCGGTCGATCCATCGAGCAAAATTTCCGGCGGCGCTCTCCTTGGCGACCGGGGACGTATGCAGGCGCCACAGCATGCGCCGGTCTATATTCGTAGCTTTGCCGCACGTGATCGTCTGGGAGGTCTGAGTCGTGAAGCCTTCTCCGCCGTGTTTCTCTTGCGCCACTTCTGCGACATGGTGATCGTGGAAACAGTTGGCGTCGGACAAAGCGAAACTGATATTGCGCATATCGCCGACACCGTTGTTCTCATTATCCAACCTTTCTCCGGCGATTTGCTCCAGTTCATTAAAGCTGGTGTCATGGAAATTCCGGATGTACTCGCCGTCAACAAGGCAGATGACGAGGCGTTGGCGCGCAAGGCGCTGGCTGACGTGAAAGCCGCGCTTTCCTACGAGCAGCAACCATGGGCGCGACCAGTCCTCGCAGTTAGCGCCGCGACGAATCTTCATCTGGAAGACCTCGACTCAGCTATCAGTTCACACTACAAGCATCTTGTGGCCCAAAACAGTTTGCAGAAAAGACGGACAGATCAGACTAGCGCCTGGGCAATAAGCGAAATCCTTCACGAAGTAGGAAGGCGAGGGTTACTTGCGCTCGGTGGTCCTGACGAGGTGCAAGACTTGTGGAAAAAACAGCCCGCGCACTGGAGTGAAACTCATCATTTAGAGGTCCTGCTGCAAACCGTGCACTGGCGGAAAGGAAAAGAGCAGTCGTAAAAAGAGAGCGAAAGGAAACGTAATGTCTTCTCTGCTTTACACTCTCCCGTAATCGTAAAAGCCTTTGCCCGTCTTTCGGCCTAAATAACCAGCGGCGACGTAGTTCCGCAGAAGTGGACAAGGGCGATACTTGTCGTCACCCAGACCGTGGTGTAGACGTTCTAACACGGCGAGACAGGTATCAAGGCCAATAAGGTCCGCGAGCGCGAGCGGTCCCATAGGTTGGTTGGATCCAAGCTTCATTCCTTGGTCGATATCTTCGACACCGCCAACGCCTTCATACAAGGCGTAGATCGCCTCATTGATCATCGGTAACAAAATGCGGTTGACGATGAACCCGGCATAATCCTTCGCCAGGATCGTCGTCTTTCCCATTTTCTTAGCTAAGGTGTCAACGACTTGATGGGTCTCGTCCGCGGTTGCAAGCCCGCGGACAATCTCGACAAGCTGCATCACCACGGGCGGATTCATGAAGTGCATGCCGATGACTTTCTCCGGCCGTTTGGTTACCGCACCAAGTTGAGTCAGTGAAATCGACGAAGTGTTGCTTGCGAGGATCACCTCGGGACGCGCAATCTGATCAAGCTCTTGGAAGATAGCCTTCTTTATCTCGTAGTCCTCCGGCGCGGCTTCAATCACTAAGTCAACGTCGCGCATATCCGGTAGGTTCGCTGTTCCACGTAAACGACCAAGGATCGCACGTTGTTCTTCTTCCGGCAGTTTCCCACGCTCAGTGAGGCGCACGAGTCCGCGTTGGATATTCTCTAGAGAACGATCCACGATCTGTTGAGAAACATCGTAAAGCACCACGGAAAACCCTGCCTGAGCAGCAACTTGACCAATGCCAGCGCCCATCTGGCCAGAGCCAACGATACCAAGGGTCTGTATGTCTTTCATGATTTACGCCGGAAGTAGGCTGTGTTGTTCGAGTTTGTTAATGCGGTCGATAACTTGATCCATGAGCCACCCAGGCGTTGAGGCGCCGGCAGTGACACCGATTTCGTTGACGCCGGAAAACCAGACTGGATCGACCTCCGCAGGCTCTTCGATGTGGTACGTCGTTGCGCCTTCCTGACGGCATACCGTCGCTAAGTGGCGGGTGTTCGAACTGTTTTTCCCCCCCACGACGATCATGATTTGCACTTCTTTCGCCAAATCTCGCGCTGCATCTTGCCGCTCAATGGTCGGATTACAAATCGTGTTGAAGACCTTGAGTTCTTTGCAGCGTGGAGCAAGGTACGAAAGAAACTCGCTCAGCCGTTCGTTCTCCTGGGTTGTTTGCACTACAACCCCGACTTTCTTATTCGCCAGCTTGATTGTTCGCGCATCTTCCGGTTTCTCAACCACCGTCGCGTGCCCTCCCGCATGACCAAGAGTGCCAATCACTTCAGGATGTTTAGGATTACCGAAGATTACCAGATGATATCCTTCGTTTACCAACTGCTTCGCCCGATTTTGCACCAAAGTCACCAGCGGACACGTCGCGTCA
The DNA here is from genome assembly GCA_050185455.1 of Binatia bacterium. Taxonomy (GTDB): domain Bacteria; phylum Desulfobacterota; class Binatia; order Bin18; family Bin18; genus SYOC01. Next base: position 14,539 of record JBFWZL010000071.1, read on the forward strand.
ACAACCGCGAGATTTTTGCTTTCTGCTTGCTTGTACACTTCGGGAGCCACGCCATGGGTGCGGATGATCACCGTGCCCCCGGTCGGCATCTCATCGAGTGAATCAATGGTGCTTGCCCCTTTGTCTGCTAATGCCTGCACGACCTGAGGGTTATGAATAATCGGGCCAAGGGTGCGGACTGGAACCTCTTTATGGGTTTCCGTGGTCTGGACCACCATATCGATGGCGCGTTCGACTCCCCAGCAGTATCCTGCATGCACGGCCTTGCGAATGTTTCTCACGCCCTTTCCTCCTCTTGCACCCGTTGAAACGATCCAGTCGCGCCGGTCTGCGAGCCGATCCACAGCTCACCGCCTTCGTAGAGTTCCTTTTTCCAAATCGGGACAGTTTCTTTCAGTTGGTTAATAGCATAATGGCAGGCCTCGAAAGCAGCATGCCGATGACCTGAGGAGACCGCAATCGCCACGCTCGCCTCACCAATGTCTACCCGGCCAATGCGATGGATCATCGCCACTTTAACAATCGACCAGCGAGAAAGCGTTTCCTCAGCGATTTTCACCATTTCCTTTTCCGCCATGCCGGGATAGCACTCATACTCCAGACGAACAACGTGTCGCCCTTCGTTTGTATTGCGTGTCATTCCGACAAAAGTTGCCATTGCCCCAGCAGCAGGGTCAGCCACGAAATTCGCCAGTTCCTGCATGTTGATGGACTGGTCAATAATTTTACACAAAATACGAGACTGAATGTCAGACATAGAGGCCCCCGCTAACTGGAGGGATAAAAGCGAGTTCGTCATTATCTTGGAGAGGGTGGGTCTTGTCAACGTATTCTTGCGCCACGGCAAAGGCCACGGAACGCTCAATGACAGCTAACTCCGGGTGTTTGTCTTTCAGCTGATTCCACACCGTCGCCACGGTGGCTCCTTCCGGAACCTCAACCGTCTCCTCACTTCGTTTCAGACGCTCTCGTAGTGAAGCAAAATAGCGCAGTTTAATGTGCATGGTGTTTCTTCTCGCCGCGCAACACAAACATCATGTGGCCCAACTCGGGCAAGACGAGCTTCGTCATGCCCAGCTCAACGGCGCCAGTCGACCCAGGAAGAGACACGACGATTTTTCCTTTCGCCACGCCCGCGGTGGCTCGGGTCATCATCGCAGCGGAGCCGATGTCTTGATAACTGAGCATACGGAAGAGTTCACCAAAGCCGGAAATTTCTTTCTCCAAGAGTCCTTGAATCGCCTCGAACGTTGTGTCGCGCGGCGCAATGCCTGTGCCGCCATTGATAATGATGGCGTCCACGTCGGACCGTTCGAGCAAAGCTCGAACGGCAGCGCCGATCTGTGCTGGTTCGTCTTTAAGGATTTGATAAGACACTATCGTATGCTGCTGCGCTGCCAGCAGATCTTTGATCGTTTTTCCGCTGGTATCAGTGTCCTCCGTCCGCGTGTCGCTCGCTGTGATGACAGCGCACGACACCGCGCGATGGGCCTTGTCTTTGTGTTCGGTAACCGCCATAGCTTTTTATATAGCACCTAATCCGGAAAAGATTAGGTGAGGATTGCACTATCTATATCCCCCTACAACAAAATCGCAACTACGGAGGACTCCTGTGGCTCAGACGATTAAAAAGCTTGACCAGCAGCGGCATGAGTTAAAAGCGCTTCGTTATCTTCTCGAATTCTATCCCGAAAGCATAAAGAACAAAGAGGAGATGCCCAACCGCGACGATTTTCAGATCAAAGATACCCGCTTAATTTACGATGCTTTGATATCCGCCAAAACAAAAGAAGAAGCCACTAAAGCGATAGACGACCTGGACCTGGAAGAGACCGATGTAGAATCGTTCCTGCGACTCGGCGGCCAGTTTTACCATTCCTATCCAAAGTTGGTGAAAGATCGCGGGCAGGAGTTTCGGACGGGCGAGATCCAAGTGATAGTCCCAGGAGAGTAACGAACTGGCGCCGAAGCGAATTTGAACCCCGCCTTTACAGCTGAACCGCTGGAGCACCCGATGTCGACATACGCAATTTTGGATGAAGCGCTCGAATCCCTAGTTACCGCCAGTCCGGATCTGCGTAACGGACTGACGAATCACGCACCAATGGTGATTGAGGCGCTCTGTGCGATGGGTCGTGAGGATACGGTAATGCCCTGGCTCGACAATTATCGCGCGGGAATGCAGCCATGGCCGACTAGCCGCCAACGGATTGACCACTCCAAATGGCGCGAGGCCTTGGGTCATATTGAGCGCGTCGCTG
>JBFWZL010000072.1:0-16779 GCA_050185455.1 Binatia bacterium
TTGCAGCGGCGCTGGTAATTGAAATGATGGGCGCTTGATGTTTGTGAAGAACCTAATACGGCTGAGTTCCTGCTCCATGACGAAGATCGCGATGATAAACGCCGTGAGTCCGCCAATTCCCAAGAGTATGAGCAGTTTAAGAAGAATCCAGCGTCTCGGTATTTTCTTTGCTGGAGCTTTCCTTTTCTTACGAACAGCAGCCATATCTCACCTTTCTTTTTTCGCGGAAAAGAGGATTTGCCAGACCGCCTCCCATCCGCTTCGCTCATGCCATCCGTCCACCCCGTTGTACCATTTGAGCCCAACGGATTGGAGTCGCTGGCTACGCGCGGCGAGCGTAAACCACAAGGGCGACGTGCAGCCATAAAACAACTTGGCGGTGTAATGCAAGCGCCTCAATTTTTTCCCTAACCGCGAGCGGACGAGAGTTGTAGTATAGTCGGCAAAATCAAACTGTTTTGTGTGCAGCGCCGACCGTATCGCCCGCGCCGCGAATTTTCCGTATTCCAAGGCAAACGAAATACCTTCTCCCATCAAGGGTTCTGCCCCTGCGGCATCGCCGACCAGGACAACATGAGGGGCCGCCAGTGGTCGCTTCGGAACATAGCCGCAAATGGGAAATGCACGAAACTTGGGGCCGGGGGCTAAGGGCTGAGAGTTGGAGATTGCTGACTTTTGACTTTTGACTTTTAACTTTTGCTTTGCGACTTCTTGAGCAAGCAGCCATTGGAGCTCCGCATTAGACAGCCGAGTATCCCCCAGAGAATAAATTCCCACATTGACATGCGGCTCGCCGTGAATCACGCAAGGGAACTCCCACACATAGCCTTTGAGCCCTTGGCTGACCGGCAAAAAATTAAAGTCGTAGCGATGCTGCGAGAATCCCGGCCAAGAAGTCTCGGTCGCTGGAATATCGCACATAATCGCTTTGCCAACGGCGAAGTCGTCTGCGCCGATAAGTTGGCGACGCACCCGACTACCCGAGCCATCGGCGCCGACGACGATCCGGGGAAAGTAGGTCTCTTTCGTAGTGATAACACGGACTCCGTTTTTCTCTGGGAGCAATTCCAGCACCTTCTCTCCTTCGCGGATCTCCACTCCACGCGCGCGCGCTGCTTGGACAAGAGAGAAATCAAACTCATTTCGTCGCACGACCGAACACATACCGCCGTCGTCGCAAAAAACTCCCCGGTCTGGCGGCACACGCACGAAGGCTCGATCTACCTGCACATGAGGAACGGAAAGGGAAATGTCGAGTTCTTTCAGACAATCTAACGTGTGAGGAATAAGCCCGCCAGCGCAGATTTTTTCGCGGGGGTGGATCGCTTTATCAAGAATGAGAATATTACCGGCAAACGCCGGGTCAGCTCGCAAGAGATGAAGGGCGGTGGAAGTTCCCGCCGGACCGGAGCCGACGATGACAACATCAGGAAAAATCACGGTGATCGAAGGGTAACATAAGCGAAGGAATGGCAAAAGATCGTCTTCGACATGACTATCGAGCCTGGACTGTTAACTACCGAATCTCTGCTTTGACGTGAAAAATACGAATCGTCTTATCATTGGGAAAGCGGACGATGAATGAGGCGCTATCTCCGGGGTGAATTTCTTGCGGCAAGGGAAGGGCTTCGGCCGCAGTGACAACGCGGCCCGTTTCATCGCGAGCCTCGACCGTGACTTTCAGCTGTGTGGTCGGTCCGGGACCTTGATTTTCCAGCTTGCCTTCAAAGAAAATGGTTTGGTGATCTTCACTCTCGCTTTGTTTTGTTTCAGCGATGATGACCCGAGGTTGTGCGGGAGACTGAAGCGATTCTTCGCTCACTGGAGCCTTGGGCGTGAATTCTGGAGGGATGGTTGAAGTTTGTTGGGGTGAAGGTGGTAGTGGTTTAGAAGGTGGAACACAAGAACAAAGAGAAAGAGCGCCCCAAAACAGCACCGCAAAACGAAGAGGTAAACCGTGCATGAAGGCTCGGGGGAGAGAGTTCTATTCGCGCTATGATGTACTCAGCGTGACAGGAAATCGGTCTATAGAGCCTATTGGGTCTGTTCCATCTGTTGAATTCCGTAAGTTCATTCAGTCTTATTTTAGCTATATGAACTCAACAGAACCTAGCGAGACTCTAAGCACGCGGTTGAACGTTGTCATGAATCCATTTGACAATATCTTGCGTACTAACGCCCGGCGTGAAAATCTCCTTGACGCCCGCTTTCTTCAAGACGACCATATCATCTTGTGGAACGATGCCGCCGCCGAAAACGGCAATGTCTTCGGCTCCGCGTTCTTTGAGCGCGTTCATGACCGCAGGGAAAAGGGTGAGATGCGCCCCTGATAGGATACTTAACCCCACCGCATCCACATCCTCTTGGACTGCCGCTTCCGCAATCATTTCCGGGGTCTGATGCAGTCCAGTATAGATCACCTCAAATCCGGCGTCTCGCAATGCCCGGGCTATGATTTTTGCCCCCCGGTCGTGACCGTCAAGTCCAGCCTTCGCTACAAGGATACGTAATACTTTTTCGTCTGACACAAGAAACCTCCCCCAATAACATATGGCCCGCTCACCGCATTTGCCCTATGGCGCCTAGCTTATAGCAGAAACAGGCCCTGCCATAGAGTGAGCAACGCAGGCGAGCCATTTGTCAAGCTAAAGCCACGCCGGATCGCGATACACGCCGAACACCTCACGGTAGACGTCCGAGATTTCGCCGAGCGTACAGTGCGCTGTGACGGCGTCGATCAACACCGGCATGAGATTCGTCCCATTACGGCATGCAGCATGCACACGGCCCATGTGCTCCCTGACCGCTGCGGCGTCACGGTCGCGTTTGATCTTACGCACCCGTTCGATCTGCCCCTCTTCGACGTGATGAGCAATCTTGAGCGTATCGATCGGACGTTCTTCCGGAACTGCATACTTGTTGACGCCCACGATGACTTTCTCTTTGGCGTCCAGTTGCTGCTGGTAGCGGTAGGCGGCGTCGGCGATTTCTTTTTGCGGATAGCCGATGTTGATTGCCTGAATGATGCCGCCGAGTTCATCGATGCGATTGATGTACGCGAACGCTTCCTTTTCTATCTTGTCAGTGAGCGCTTCTACCGCCCAGCTGCCGCCGAGCGGATCGACCATATTCACCGCGCCGCTTTCCTCGGCGATGATCTGTTGGGTGCGCAATGCCACCATAACCGCTTGCTCGGTGGGTAACGCCAGCGTTTCGTCCATCGAGTTGGTGTGCAGCGACTGCGTACCGCCTAGCACTCCGGCCAGCGCTTGAATCGCCACGCGCACAACGTTGTTAAACGGCTGTTGAGCGGTCAAGCTTACCCCCGCCGTTTGACAGTGGGTGCGGAGCAACATCGAGCGTTCGTTTTTCGCGCCAAACCGTTCTTTCATAATCTTGGCCCACATACGGCGCGCAGCGCGCAATTTGGCGATTTCTTCGAAGAAGTCATTATGGATATCGAAGAAGAACGATAACCGCGGGGCGAAGTCGTCAACCTCCAAGCCACGGTCCACCGCCGCTTGTACGTAGCCGATACCGTCAGCCAGAGTAAACGCAAGTTCTTGCGCGGCGGTCGAGCCGGCCTCGCGGATGTGGTAGCCGGAGATTGATACGGCATGCCAGCGCGGCGCATCTTTGGCGCAAAATTCGATCATGTCGGTGACAATGCGCACCGCGGGTTCAGGCGGGCAAATCCATTCTTTTTGCGCGATATATTCCTTGAGCATGTCGTTTTGAATCGTGCCGCCCACCTTGCTCAAGGGAATGCCCCGTTTTTGAGCTATCGCGAAGTACATTGCCAGAATAATACTGGCCGTACAGTTGACCGTCATCGAGGTTGTTACTTTGTCGAGTGGAATATCGGCGAAGAGGCGCTCCATGTCATCGAGGGTAGACACTGCGACGCCTTCACGTCCGACTTCCCCTAAAGAGCGAGGATGGTCGGCGTCGTAACCCATAAGCACTGGCATGTCGAACGCGGTGGATAACCCTGTCTGGCCCTCCGCCAGCAGGAACTTGAAGCGTTGGTTTGTATCTTCCGGGGTGCCGAATCCAGCGAATTGACGCATCGTCCACAGTTTACTGCGGTACATGCTAGGATACACCCCGCGGGTGAATGGATACTCACCAGGCATGCCAATTTCCTGCTCGTAATGGTTGCTGTCGAGGTCCTCTGGAGTGTAGAGTGGGTTGACTTCCATATCGGAGAGCGTCGAGAAACGTGTCGCACGCTCTTCTTGTTTCGGATACTTCGCCAACCATTCCTGTTTGTTCATGAATTCCTCCTCGCCTAACGGTCAGCTTTCAGTAGTCAGCTGCCAGCTTCAAGATCAAGAAATGTCAGTCTATAGCATGGTTTTTCGGGGAATGGGAGTTCACATTACCGACCAGTAAACTTGGCTTCGCGTTTTGCCAAGAACGCTTCCATTCCCTCTTTCTTATCTTCTGTCGCAAAAGTGAGCGCAAAGGCTTCGTTTTCAAAGCGGCAACCGTTGTCGAGGTCCATATCAATACCGGCATTGATGGCGGCCTTCGCCTGACGAATGGCAATTGGAGGTTTGGCGGCTAGTTTTTGCGCCAACGCCGTTGCCTCGTTCATCAGGTCAGCCAGCGGCACAACTTTGTTAGCCAATCCATACTGGAGCGCCGTCTCAGCGTCGATCATGTCGCCGCTATAAATCAACTCACGCGCGCGCGGCAGTCCGATACGGCGAGCGAGCCGTTGAGTGCCGCCAAACCCAGGGATGATGCCCAGATTGATTTCCGGCTGCCCGAATTTTGCCTTATCCGCGGCGATAATGAGGTCGCACGCCAGCGCCAGCTCCGTGCCTCCGCCTAACGCGAACCCATTCACGGCGGCGATCACAGGGATCGGTAGCGTTTCGAGTTTCCTCAAGACTCCGAGCCCCGATTCAGAGAAGGCGTGTCCCTCGGTTGCGGTCATCGTGACCATGGCCGAGATGTCCGCTCCGGCAACAAAAGCTCGGTCACCTTCCCCGGTGACAATCAGACACCGGATCGAGGGATCTTGTCTGACTACTTCGAGGCAGGCGGAAAGCTCTTTTACGGTTGCGGGATTGAGAGCGTTCAAACTTTTAGGTCGATTGATTTTCAGTACGCCAATGGCGCCATCTTTAGTAAAAAGAAGATTCTCATAGGTCATAGAAAATACTCCGGGTGATCTTCGAAATGGTGAATCGTTTTCAGAAAGCGAATCGTACGCGTTTTTGACCGCATCATGACCGAATGGGTCTCAGCGCCGCCTTTGAAAAATCGCACTCCTTGCAGGTACTCGCCGGTGGTCACGCCGGTGGCCGCAAAGACCACATTCCCTTGCGCCATTTCTTCCGCATTATATTTCTTCTGAAAGTCGGTAATGCCGAAACGACGTAACTGCGCCGCTTCTTCCTGATTCCGTGGGCGAAAGCGCCCTTGCATGTCGCCTCCTAAACAACGGAGTGCGGCGGCGGCAATGATTCCCTGAGCGGCGCCGCCCGTGCCGAGCAGCAAATCGATGCCAGAATCATTGCGGGTCGTAGTAAGTGCTGCTGACAGGTCGCCGTCGCTGATCAGCTTTACCCGTGCGCCTAACCGACGCAATTCCTTGATGAGGTCTTCATGGCGAGGACGATCAAGGACGACAACCGTCAGATTCTCGACTTTGAGATTTTTTGCCTCTGCCAAGAGCTTCAAATTCTCTTCCAACGGTTTGTCGAGGTCCACCACCCCTTTCCCCACCGGACCGACCGCGATTTTTTCCATGTACACATGTGGTGGGCAACGAAGAAAACCCCCATGTTCGGCGATGGCGATTACGGAGATGGCGTTGGGGGCGCCGGAAGCGCAAGCAATCGGGCCTTCCAGCGCATCGAGAGCGATTTCAAACTCAGGGCGATTATCTCCGCCGACAATTTCCCCCAAATACAACATGTCGACCGCCTCTTGCTCGCCTTCGCCAATGACAATTTCCCCTTTGAATTCAACACTAGGAAAGAGCTTGTGTATGGCTTCAGCAGCGGCAAAGTCCGCGGCGGATTCATCTCCCTTGCCGAGCCACTGCGCCGCCTCTAATGCCGCCGCTTCCGTGACGCGCACGACTTCGAGAGCAAGATTTTTGTCCATGGTGCTTCCTTTTCTTCCGCTAAGGGACAAGCGCGGCTCCCCGAATAAATCGCTCCATGATTGTCCATGCTTCGGAGACAACAAGACCGGTCGCTTTCGCGCATCTCTCGTTATAGGTCACCAGCTGATTTTGCTCTTTCTTGACATCCTCTGACGAAAGAATCGCAAATGGAACCGGGTCTGGAGAATGAGTTTTAATCGCGACCGGGGTGGCATGGTCTGGCATCAGCAGTACTCTCCACTCGGGAAATTCTTGGAGGCCCTGGAGAATTGTGCCTACTACCTTTTCGTCGAAGTCTTGCAGAGCTTGCACCTTTTTATCCGCATCTCCCATATGTCCGGCTTCATCAGTTGCTTCGACGTGTAGGAACAGAAAATCTTTGCGCCGGAGGGATGCCAATCCATATTGGCCTTTCCCTAGATAATTCGTGTCGAGAAATCCGGTTGCTCCGGGAACGTTGATGACGTCCAGCCCGGCCAGAACGCCGATGCCACGGACGAGATCAACCGCGGAGATGACGGAACCTTCAAGGCCGAATTGCTGCTGAATCGTTGGCACGGCGGGGCGTCGCCCTTGGCCCCAAAGCCAGATAGAAGTCGCCGGTTTGTGACCGCTTTCTTGTCGCTTCTTGTTGACAGGATGATGAGCGAGAATTTCCCGGGATTGCGCCATGAGGGTTTGGAGGCGTTCAGCGCCATCACCTTCTGGAAAGCAGCCTGCTGTTGGCTGTCCCGTGATGTCATGCGGAGGCGTCGTGCACATTTTCTCCTTGCCGCCATGCCAGACCATGAGATGGCGATAGCTGACGCCGGGATGAAACTCGACTTCTCTTCCGCCAAGTTCCGCGTGAATGGTTCTGATCAGTTCTGCCGCCTCTTCACAAGTGATATGGTCGGCGGCGAAATCGGCCATGATTTCCTGACCATTATCGCCGACGCCGAGGGTGACCAGATTACAACGGAAAGCAATATCTTCAGGTCCGAGTTCGACCCCCATGCTGGCGGCTTCGATAGGCGAGCGGCCTGTGTGATAGCGGCGTGGATTGTACCCCAATAAGCTCATGGTGCCGACATCACTACCAGAGGGAAACCCCTCCGGAATCGTGTGGGTGAGCCCAAGGATGCCTTGAGAAGCGATGCGGTCCATATGAGGAGTACGCGCGTACTCAAGCGGAGTTTTATTACCAAGTTCCGCAACCGGCCAGTCGGCCATGCCGTCACCTTGTAAGACTACATATTTCATACTTTCACCTGTATCCGCCCATGACGTTCGTTCCACGACTTATGACAAATAAGTTATGGTAAGAGCCTCCTGTCAAAGAGTGAGCGTAGCGAACAAGCCATATGCTATAGAGTGAGCGTAGCGAGTGAGCCATAAGCTATTATATGTTCTTTTGTTTCTCCAATACTCGAAAAATCGCTTCTCTTGCTTTTGCATAATCCGCCGGTAGTTCAATCGGTCGATTGGCATGTCGGGACGCCACGCCTCGCACCTTGCCTTCATGATAGCGGCGCTTAAAGTCGGTGAATTTGAGGCCGTGAGCGGTGGAGATAACGACAACTCGTTCGTTCGACTTGATGTGCCCTCGTTCACGTAGTTTAAAGAGCGCAGCCAAGGCAACGCCAGTGTGCGGGCAATTAAACAAGCCAGTGCGATCCGCCAAGGCGGCAGCATCAGCCAATTCTTCTTCCGTTGCTTGTTCGACAACACTATCAAAAGCTTTGAGAGTATCGATAGCGCGATTGATACTGACGGGGTCGCCAATCTGAATTGCCGAGGCGAGCGTTTTCTTAGCGCGGATCGGTTTATAGTGCGCAAAATTAGTCTGAAAACTCCGATACAGTGGATTGGCGTGTTGCGCTTGAGCACAGACGAGGCGCGGTAAACGATTGATCATCCCCAGCTCACGCATCAGCAGAAACCCACGGCCAATCGCGGAAATGTTTCCAAGATTGCCGCCCGGCACGATTACAACATCCGGCACTTCCCAATCAAATTGCTGGACGATCTCGATCGAGATCGTTTTCTGTCCTTCCAGGCGCAAACTGTTCATTGAATTGGCCAGGTAGAGGTTCTCCTTCGTACACAACTCGCGCACGATTCTCATACATCCGTCAAAGTCCGTGTCGAGTGACAAGGTCAGCGCCCCGTTGGCCATCGGTTGGATCAACTGCGCTGTGGACACTTTATTCCGTGGGAGAATAACAATAGCAGGAATCCCGGCGGCGGCGCAGTAAGCGGCGAGCGCCGCGGAGGTGTCACCCGTCGATGCACAGGTGACCGCAGGAATTTTAACCCCTTCTGCGGCCATCTGTTTCACCATCGAGACGAGCACGGTCATCCCCAGGTCCTTGAAGGAGCCGGTGTGAGAGTTGCCGCACTGCTTGACCCATAGGTCTTCGATGCCTATTTGTTTACCGAGGCGGTCCGCCCAAAAGAGATTCGTGCCCCCTTCATACATGGAGACGATATTTCGATTTTCTACTGCGGGGCAGATCATCTCCTTCTTACCCCATACACCGCTGCCATACGGGTAGGTGGTGCGGCGATAGCGGTCATCAAACAAGTGTTTCCACTCCTGAGGTGAGCGGGTTTTCAACGCCGCGAGGTCGTGCTGCACATCAAGGAGACTGCCACACTTCGGACAATAGTAGATAATTTGCTTGAGCGGCAGTTCTCCGCTACAGCCTGCGGCGCAACCAAACCAGGCTCGAAATTCCTGGGCCGGTTTGGAAACCCCCAAAGGTTGAGAAATGGCAATGTCTGACATGGTTGTATCGCTTAGTTTCTTCTTCAACTTGTGAACGAAATGGTCAAGGTTGTTATCCGGAGTGCGTTATTCATGACGCGTAATGCTGGATTTTTAGTTTCTGGCTTTTCCTTTCATTTTCACACCTTTTTTCCTTTTAACTGACCACTGGGATCTGCCCAACTACCCCAGATTCTCCTCTATACGGATCGACACTGATTTTCCCTGGATAACCGGTAATTGGTCAACCCACTGGAGCGCCGTCTTGAGGTTGCGTTCCTTGGCGTTGTGCGTCCTCATCACGAGCGGCACCGTTTCATCGCCGGCGCTACGGCCGCGTTGGATGACCGAGGCGATGCTAATGTCATGTTCGCCTAAAACACCGGCAATCGTCGCCAAAACGCCAGGACGGTCAACCGCCATGAATCGCAAATAGTAGTCACTGTCAAGTTCTTCGATGGGACGGATCGGGATTGTCCGGAGTTCGTGCCAGGGCCAGCCGACAGGAGGAACGCGCGGCCCGAGAGCCATACCTCTATTCCGTGCGACTTCGATGACATCGGCTATGACTGCGGTGGCGGTTGGAAGGCTTCCTGCCCCTCGCCCAAAATAGAGGGATGAGCCTAGCGCTTCCCCTTGAACAAATATGGCATTGTAGGCGCCGCCGACTCCGGCCAGCATCGAACTCCGTGGGATCATGGTTGGATGCACACGAACATCGACCGCGCCATTCTCTTCTTTGGCGATGGCGAGAAGTTTAATGCCGTAGCCAAATTCACGCGCAAACAGGATATCGATCTGACTGATGTGTCGAATGCCTTCAACATACACTGAACTAAACGGGACATGCACGCCAAACGCCAGCATGGCGAGCAGCGTTAATTTATGAGCAGTGTCGATTCCGTCGATGTCAAAACTGGGATCTGCTTCTGCAAGCCCTTGTTCCTGCGCGCGCCGCAAGACGGCGGAAAACTCTTCTTCTTCCTCAGCCATAGTAGTGAGGATGTAGTTGCAGGTGCCGTTGACGATGCCGAACAACGCGAGGTTGCGGTCTCCGGCTAACCCCTCTCGCAGGGTGCGGATAATGGGAATGCCGCCGGCAACGCTCGCTTCAAAACCGACACTGACACCACGGACTTCCGCCGCTGCGAAGATTTCCGCTCCATGTTGGGCCAAGAGCGCCTTGTTTGCCGTGATTACGTCTTTTCCCTGCGCGATCGCTTCGAGGATAAGAGAACGAGCTGGTTCTATGCCGCCGATCAGTTCGATGACGATATCGACTTCAGGATCGTGCACGACATTCCACGGATCCATTGAAAGCCGCGCCTGCCCCAAATGAGGACGAGGTTTCGTCTCGATGCTGCGGCTAGCGACCTGCACAAGGGAAAGCGATCGACCGAGTTTGTGGGCAATTGTGTCGTTATTCTGCGCCAAGAGGTGGACAACACCGGATCCAACTGTACCGAGACCGATCAGGCCCAGCTTCACACTTTCCGAGGACATGGTTACCCTACACTGGCTTTTTTGGCGCGAGGCACTGCAATTTCCCCAAATGCTTTACGAAAGCCGCGAATCGCTTGTCGGGTGCGATGTTCATTCTCAATCAAGGCGAAACGAACAAACCCTTCTCCATAGGGGCCGAACCCGACTCCCGGGGAAACTGATACCTTTGCTTCCGTCAGGAGGAATTTCGCGAACTCCATCGATCCCATCGCCCGAAATGGCTCAGGAATCTCCGCCCATACGAACATGGTGCCTTTAGGTTTTGGGATGTGCCAACCCACACGTTCAAGACCGTCGATCAACACGTCTCGGCGTCTTCTGTACCGTTGCCGGACTTGTTCCACATAGTCTTGCGGTCCATTAAGAGCATGAATCGCCGCAATCTGCACGGGCTGGAAAATGCCATAGTCAAAATAGCTTTTCAGGCGCGCAAGCGCCGCGAGCGCTTCCGCATTGCCGCACACAAACCCGACGCGCCATCCCGGCATGTCATAAGATTTAGAGAGCGTAAAGAATTCAACGCCTACCTCCTTGGCTCCCGGAACCTGCAGAAAACTCGGCGGCTGATAGCCATCGAAAGACAGATCGGCATAGGCAAAGTCGTGAATCACAAAAAGATTGTTTTCCTTGGCGAAATCCACTACTCGCGTGAAAAAATCGAGATCGACTACCGCCGTGGTGGGATTGTGCGGAAAACTGAGGAGCAACATCTTTGGCCGCGGCCAGCATTGGCGAACTGTTTCTTCCAGCGAAGCGAAAAAATCTTCGTCATGCCGGAGCGGGACCAGACGCAAGTCCGCATTGGCGATGATGATCGAATAGTGATGAATGGGATAACTCGGACTTGGGCAAATCGCGACTTCCCCCGGACCGAGCATCGCCAGGGCCAAGTGCGCAAGCCCTTCTTTTGAGCCGATAGTGACGATTGATTCCGCGTCAGGGTCCAACTCGACGCCAAATCGTCGCTTGTACCAATCGCAAATGGCCAGCCGCAATTTGAAGATGCCGCGCGAGGTTGAATAGCGATGGTTTTGCGTTTTTCCTGCCGCTTCAATGAGTTTTTCCACGACATGAGGGGGAGAGGCATGGTCAGGATTGCCCATGCCGAAATCGATAATATCTTCTCCCGCGCGCCGAGCTTCCATCTTCAGCTTATCGAGCGTGGCGAATAAATAAGGAGGCAGCCTTTTGATCCGAGGAAATTCCATATGTATCCAGTAAAAGTCTATTATTCAGGCTATCTTAGCACAGAATGGCGTGGGAACAGACTGTTCGTAAGGGTATAGTCGATTTCCTGAGATGGGTCAAACGGAGGTTCTGAGGTTCGGCCTGCTTAACTTCGCGAATTGGGTATACCGTGCTGGCATGGTATGGCAAAAGTTGTATCTTATCCCTCGCTGGTACTTCCTCATGCTGTCACCTTTTGAAAATAATCGTACTCCTCCAGACGAATCCATTACCACGAGGGCGTCAACAGGTGCTCGCGTGCCCGAGCGCATGACGCTGATCGAAGCGGAGCAGACGAGGCTGCTCTACAAACAAGCGCCGACAAGTTTTATTGTGACGCTACTGAATGCAGGAATTCTCATATTTATCTTGCGGGATGTTGTATCTGCTCCTCGACGGCTGACCTGGCTTGGGTTCATGCTGGTGGTGACGTTAAGCCGCATCGTTCTTGCGTGGCAATATCGCCGCGCTGAATCCGCGGTAGCCCAGGCTCCTCTCTGGAGGAGATTATTCATCTGCGGAGCTGGGGCGGCGGGGATTGCTTGGGGAAGTGCGGGAATACTGTTGTTTGCCTCTGATTCCCTCGGGTATCAAATCTTTCTTGCTTTTGTGATTGGGGGGATGATAACCGGCGCAGTGGCCGTCCTGTCTTGGGTCAAGACGGCCTTCCTCGTTTTCCTTATTCCAGCCGCAACTCCTATTATCGTTCAGTTTTTCCTGCAAGGCGGTGATCTTTTTATCGCTATGGGAGTGATGTCTGTGATCTTTGCCGCGGCGTTGCTTACTATGTCCCGTCATCTGCTCACGTCAGTGACCGAATCATTGTCCCTCCGGTTTGATAAAATGGATCTTATCCGTAATCTCTCAGCGTCCGAAAGTCAGACTGCCGCCGTCAATGTCGCTCTCCACAAAGAGGTGGCTGAAAAGATCAAAGCTGAGACGGAACTGCGCGCCGCTCGCGATGAACTGGAAGCGCGTGTGCAAGAACGAACTGCGGAACTGCTGGAGGCGAACTCCGCAGTGCTTGAGGCGAAAGAATCGGCTGAAGCGGCGAATCAAACGAAAAGTGAATTTTTGGCGATGATGTCCCATGAGTTGCGCACGCCTCTCAATATCGTTATCGGGTATGCCGATCTGCTGAGTGAGCACACGTTTGGACCATTGACAGACGAACAAGCTGAGACTCTGAAGCGGTTAAGACGGAATGCGCATGAGTTGTACGAACTCATTACGGCGATGCTGGATTTGAGTAGACTGGAATCCGGACGCTTGCCTGTTGATGTCAAAACAATAGAGCTTCGCAAGCTTTTGGAGGAGATTAGAGACGAAACCCGAGATGTGCGAAAACAGTCGGGGTTGCATTTTGTCTGGAACGTAGATCCCAAGCTGCTTCAGATGCAAACAGATCCTGGTAAACTGAAAGTTGTCATCAAGAACTTGCTGGGGAATGCGATTCGCTTTACCACGAAAGGGAGCGTGACGATTGACGCGCATGCTTGTAGGGGTGGAGTAGAAATTTGTATAGCAGATACCGGCATTGGCATTCCGCAAGACGCCTTAGCACTTATTTTCGAACCGTTTCGCCAAGTCGATGAACATGCGCTTCAACTGCGCGGCGGAACAGGGCTTGGGTTATATATTGTCAAGCGATTGTTAGGGCTTCTGGGCGGAGAGGTAACGGTCGAGAGTGAAGAAGGGCGAGGCTCAACTTTTCGGGTCTGGACGCCAATCAAGAAAAACACGTTTAGTGTTGCCGTCTAGCCTGTTTTCCATTGTTGGGACTATATCTACTCTTGCGAAATCGATCCGGTGGTAGTGCATTGTGGAGTCTTAGAACCCAAAGCGCACAATCTCCGGGTGAGCGTCAGCGTAGGCGCGGCCGAATTCGAGTTGCGCTTCGCTTTGCGCGTGAATCTCGAAGAGAGGTTCTCCTTTGGAGACGACATCTCCTACCGTGCGCAATAAGCGGACGCCTGCCGACGGATTCGCCGGGGCCCCAGCTCGTTTCGCCACTCGCGCGATTTCCCAGCAATCGATCTCGCGAATGCGCCCGTCCCCATGCGCCTGCACTACGATGCGATAGGAAGCTTCCGACGGCAAAGGACACGCACCTTGGGCGGCGATGATGCGGGCGAAGGTGCGTTCCGCCGCGCCGGAATCCAAGGCTTGCTGAGCAGTGCGATACCCGCTGTTCGGCGAGGCGACTCCAGTCATCTCTAAAATACGCGCTGTTAAATACAGCGCCTTCTCGCGGAGGTCGAGCGGCGCTGTCTCTTCTCGTCGCAACACGGCCAACACGTCCAGTGCTTCCAATCGTGGGCCGATGCCCCATCCGATCGGTCCGCGAGCTTCGGTGATTAAGGTTTCCACCTGGAGATCAATACGCTCGGCGACAGCGCGGAAGAGGCTTGCCAGTCTTTCGGCCTCGACAAACGAGCGGACCTTAGCCGTTGACCCGACGGGGATATCTATCAAAACATGGGTGGCGCCGACGGTTTTCTTTTTTGCCAGAATAGAAGCCACCATCTGTGCTTCGGTATCGATCTCCATTGGACGTTCAACTGTAATGAGAATGTCGTCCGCTGGCGCTAATGCCAGCGCTCCTCCCCAAGCTATACACCCGCCAGTTGCTTGTACGACTTCATACAGACGGGCAGGGGGGAGTGCAACTTCCGCCAGGACGCCCATGGTGTCCGCCGTGCCTGCGGGACTAGTTATCGCGCGTGAAGAGGTTTTGGGGATCGTGACTCCTAATGAAGCGAGAATGGGAACCGCGACCATCGTTGTGCGATTTCCCGGGATACCGCCGATGCAATGTTTGTCTGCGATCGGACCAGGACCAAACTGGAGACTGGCGCCAGCGGCGATCATGGCGGAGGTATAATCGACCAGCTCTTGCTTATGCGAACGGTGAAAAAAATGCACAAAAAAGGTGAAAACTTTTGGGTTGATTATTTTCTATAGAATGACGTGGTGTTTGATTGTGCTGAAAAAGAGAAGCCGGGTGAAGGGATTTTGCCCGGCTTTTTTGCGCGTGATGAGGTGGCGTTTTATCCTAGCGAGGTTACGGGCAATTCGGCGGGGGTGGTGATGCGGAGACGGCGTCAACGATCATCGGACTGAAAAACGAATTTTGCAGTACTGACTGGAGGGTTGCTGTGCTGATCACTCCCACGTTGCCTGCCCCTGTCGCCACACCTGTGGGGCTAGGACCGGACCATGAGGTTCTCCCAAGCTCCGTCAGCGGGGCGGTCGGGTCGTTACGGGACTGGTCGTTCAATAACCCACTGCCATGCAAAGCCGCGGTCGCGGTCAGTGTGAGCGTGCCATCCGGATGCGGCTCTACCGATAAGCATGTCTGCACCCATTGGCAATACATGTGATAAACCCCTGGTCCCGTGAACTGATCGCAATTGGAGGGAGGATTACTGCCCCCATAGGTGTTGATTTGTCCATTTAAACTGAAACTTTTGAGGTAGGAATACACGCCAGTACTCAGATCTACGACCCCGATCCTCAATGTGTCGGTGCCTTTCCCCTCGCAAGATTCGGCAAAGACTGCGCTCCCTTCCCCCGCCAGCAGCACGGGTCCGGCGCATTGCTCCCCATTGACGACACTGTCCATGTGACTCACACAGGCAGTCCCGGCGCCATAGAGTGCGCTATTAGAGAGGGCTAGCCAGGCCAGGTTTGGTGGTGATTGCCCTATCATGTTGAGCGCTGGGTGATTTAGGTATCCGGGAGCTTCTTCTCCTAAGTCTGGGCTCGGACCCAAATCGATTTCTGCCGCTCGTAGAACCCGAGACAGGGTCGATAGGTCAATCTCGTCTGCTCTGACTCCACCTGCCAAGCCGAGCACTCCCATTGCCAGGATGATGAAGCATGCGACTTTTTGCATTGTCTAGCTCCTTGTTACAGTAATTCTAGAAACGCCAATAAGCGGCGGACGCTGAGCGTCGTCGCCGTGGCGCTGTGTTGCACGGTCACTGAGAAGGTTTTCGCACTTGTCGTGTCTTCCGCGGCTGAGCCCGCGAACGGCGCAATATAGCTGTCGTTGTCGATCCCAATCGCGTTCGCCAAATCCCCGATTCCCGCGGTTGCCGCCACTCGGGAGCCTAACCAGAATTCTCCGTTCGCTATTTGCGAATTCGTTGCCCCCTTATTGCCGACAATCAGCTTGACGCAGAAGGGGCGGCGGGCATTGGCTCCGCCAGACGATGAGGAAATGTTTCCCGTCACATCGTCGAATAGCGTGGTGGACCCCAGCTTCACCTTGATCTGTAGGGTCCTCACCGCGCCCGACTCGTTCTGGTAATCCCCCAAAAGACTGAGGCGTACGAGCCTGTTCGTGCTCAACACGTTCGCGGCGATCGACTTTGAATAGAGGGCCTGTTCGCTCGCGTCATTTACGATATCAACCGTACTCGTGACACGATCGAGGACGATCGGCAGAAACCCCGTAACGTCGGGCAAATTAATCGTGCGAGCTGCCGTCAGTCCGCTCGCATCGAAGGTCGCTTTATTGATACGAAAGGTGCTCTTGAGCGTGCCCAGCAACCCCGAAAGATATGTGCTCCCCATGATTATGAAGGCGTTCCGTAGTAGGTGAGGATACGCGCGGCGCCTTGCGCCGCTCCACCCGACGAATACGTCGCAATAAGCGCTTCCACACCTTGTGCCTCTTTCCCTGGGTTGACTTCAAAGACCGTTCCCGCCGGCGCTGTGAGATCGACTTCGGTGCTTGCCAGATATTTGCTCGTTGTGCCGCTGACACCTACAGAAAGGGAAGGCGTGCCGTCGAAGGGGGTGTCAATCACGACTTGAATCTTCGTGACAATATCGCCCGAGCCGGTTGAAAACATCGCGGCAGGGGACGAGTCCCCAAAGGCAAGACTCGTGGTGTCTATTTTGTCGGCACTCGCGGTCGACCCCGCCGATGCCCAAGATAGATTCCCATTTCCATCCGTCTGCAGCACTTGGCTCGGCGAGCCATCATCCGGTGGCAGCGTCAGAGTGACTGCTGCAGTCATCCCGGAAGAGGGTCTCTGGAGCGTATATTTCCAATCTGCGCCAGACCCCGGCGCATCGCTGTTTATGTCGATCACGTCGCCGGACACATTCAACTTGCTCACGGTGGCCGCGGCATCGGCGCTATCAGCATTATTTCTCACCAAAA
>JBFWZL010000073.1:0-16761 GCA_050185455.1 Binatia bacterium
TACCGAGGTGGATAGGCCATAATTCTTCGGGACGGCTTCTCCCAGCCGTTCCCCCGGCGCTGCGCGGCCAAATCGCCGTGTCAAATTGGTGGTCATCCCGGATTCGTCGAGAAACTTCAGGCGCTCGTGCCCCACCTGCTTCATCTTGCGCCAATACCAGGCTCGCTTGTAGGGATTGCGCTCCGCGGCGGTCAGCGACTTTTTTTCCGTAGTAATCGTAGGGCTTGTAGTTCTCGGCAGAGCGTCGCTTGGCTCACTTGTATGCTCTCCTCTTCTCCCAACTGCTCCTGTAGTTCCCCTAGGGTGATGTCCGGCACCACTTTGACTTGCTGCGCTAACCACTTCCGCTGCGAGTCGGCCAATTTCTTTTTCGCTCCCGCCCGCTGGGGGAGCCGCCCCAAGGACCCCGGCTCGCGCTTCTGCCGCAACATTTTCTTCACAAAGGTCTGCCCAACCGAAAACTGGACTGCAATTTCCGCCAGGGTGCTGCCTCCCTTCTCATAAGCCCGCACCACACGTTCTCGTAAATCTAATGAATACGCCTGCATCCTCTGACCTTCCTCGATTGCTCTTAGTCGCTCAATTGTGCAAAACGCTATAGACCAACCATTCATGTACTCTTCGCAAAACCTCTCAACGCTACCAAGGCGAATAGCTTGTACTGTATGTACGAGTTCATGAGCCAAGTCAATTAATTGCCGCGTATTTCCTGGGTCGTGCTGCTCACGAAAAAAACTCGATTCCCAAAGGTCTGTGCGGACGATGCCACCCACACAACCTGTCCACCGACACGCATTTCACCATTCAGACTTGCATTCCAGGAAACTGTCACACGATCAAGGTCTATATGTTTCGCGAACCATGGCCTTAGGTAGCGTTTTTCTTGTTCAGTCAGTCCACGATTGCTTCTCTGGTTGATGTTGCTGTCGATTACACTATTGGCTTTTGCTATACACCCTTGGCGGCCGAGATGCATAAGCTCTCGCCTCTGTTCATCAAAGGCGCGGAGTTGTCGTCGGGTCTCACTTTGTGGATTAGTCGGATCAATTCTTCTTCCTCCCTCTCTGATCGCGCTATTCTCATAGGTGGGATCAAGTTTCCTCCCTAATCCCTTAACTGAATCATCAAGCCATCCTGCCTGGGCGGAAAGAATAAAGACGGCACTACTAGTAATCATCAATAACGTTACAATAACTTTATAGGTCTTCATTGGTATTCTCTCCCTTCATGGAGGTGCGAAGTGTTTGTTTTCATTATTTGGGATACTTCCTTACTTCCTATCAATTCTCAGAGGGACGTTCGGTAGGGAATATCCCACTCGACGAGACTAGTTGTTACGGTAGTAGACTCGCACTGTCCCTCGCGCCCATGCGCGATACTGGTCGACGATGGTGCCTGGGAAGAGCGAGGCCTGGGCGTCAATTCTATTACCCTTGGTAGAAAACCAAACCCAACCGTGATTGAGACTTGAACGGAAGTCTTGATAAGCAATGATTCTCGTTCCGTTCGGAGTATAGAAAGACTGAGACTTCCTTCCACTGCCTTCTCTCCAGGATCGTTCAAGATTGTAGGCAAAATCCTGGCTCGCAATCGGGATATCGCGCCCTAAAAAGATTCTATGATTTCGCGTGAAGCCGTGATGCCTTTTCGAGCTATAGCCCTAACCAGTCATTTGAGACGAGAGAAGCACTCTGCTAGGGGGAGAAGCAAAGTAGGTTCCCGGACCTACGTTCTTTACTTCAAAAGCATTGCCATGAACATAGTAATTTCCCGTGGGGCGAGTGCTGAAGATCAGGTCACTGGTTGAACCAACGACCTGGAAACGCATGTAGATGGTTGAGTCGCTGTATTTGTCAGTATTAAAGAAATAAACGGAACCGGGTTTCACTTCGTACCATCCCTTCCGGATAAATTCACCTGCCACAGTTCCCACGGCGGTAAAGACGACAGGCTTGTTATATTGATTAATGATCGTGATAGTATCGGCTTGGCTTGCCTTCGCCCAAGAGACCGCCACAAGAGTGACTAGGACGACGAAGAAAAAACATCCTCTAATTTTATCCATTATTGCCAATCTCCTTTCAGTGCCCTACCTGCCTTTCGATATAATTCCTCAAGTCGAGTGATCCGAAGTTTCCATAAGCGCTTTGTCCCAATGCCTTATGGCGGTTGCTCACTGACCTTAGTCAGCATCTCGTGAATGAAGTGCTGGAGATGCTCCCAGGAGTTGAAGCGAACAGCTTGGCCGGAGACTAGGTGTTCGACGCGACCTGAGCAGTCTGTTTGTGTCGGTTCCGCCGTGGGGCGGAACTGCACGACGAAAGCACGGTTGCTCGGGAGTGTTGATTCGGCGTTGCTCATTGTTTTTGCCTCTTGCTTGCTGTCACGTTTCTCTTGCCTCGTTCTGCAAAGCAGGATAGGGAAAGCAACGGTAAGGGTATACGCAGAAACGGTAAGGATTTCGGTCATGAGGAGCAAATGCGCACGGAACCGGGCGAACTCATCGTCTTTGGGCCGTATCGGATCGATGTAGAGAATCAACAACTGTGGCGGGGAGAGCAAGTTGTGGCGCTTCAACCTAAGCCGTTGGCGGTGTTGCAATATTTAGCCGAGCGCCCGGGGGAAGTAGTAAGCAGCAAAGAGTTGCTCAAGACCGTCTGGGCCGGGACAGTAGTTACCAAAGCGGTAGTGAAAGAGTGTCTACGGGCAATTCGTGGAGCCTTACGGGAAGATGTGGCAAGCCCACAATATCTCGAGACGGTAGGGCGGGAAGGCTACCGCTTCCTCACCCCATTCACCACCACAACTCCAGTTTCAAGTTCCGAGTTCGGACATTCAGCACTCAGGACTCAGTCCTCAGTCCTCAGCACTCGATTTTGGTGGGCCGGGAAGCGGAACTGGCGCAACTACACCAGTGGTTAGACAAAGCGCTGAATGGACAACCTCAGCTCGCCTTCGTCACAGGCGAGCCAGGGATTGGTAAGACGACACTGGTTGACCAGTGTCGGGAGCAGCTGCGCACCAATGGAGACCTCACCATTGGGCGGGGACAATGTGTAGAGCAGTACGGGCAAGGGGAAGCCTATCTACCCAGGTTGGAAGCCATGGGGCGGTTATGTCGCGAGGAAAGTGGATCACAAATCATTACGCTGCTACGACGGCATGCGCCTACCTGGGTTGTACAACTGCCAGGGCTCATGGAGGACACAGACACGCAGCAATTGCGCTTGCAAGTGCAGGGGGCGACGCAGCAGCGCATGCTGCGGGAGATAACGGAAGCAATTGAAGTGGGGACCGTCCGTCGTCCTCTGGTGCTTATCCTGGAAGACTTACATTGGAGTGATCACGCCACGGTTGAGCTACTTTCATATCTGGCGCAGCGGCGCGAGCGGGCGCGTTTGTTGATCGTAGCGACCTATCGCCCAGCTGACTTGGTGACACGCAACCATCCCTTGAAAGCAGTCAAGCAGGAGTTGCATGCTAAAGGGCAGTGTGAGGAGCTACGGGTGGAATTGCTTTCAGAGCAAGAGGCCTGGACGGCGCCGGGAGTCCTCTGCTGACAACACGGATGGTTAGTTAATATATGTTTTGACCCTTTACCTCTGCTGACGCGCGTGCTCCAAGGTGGATTGCAGCACTCTTGGAGGATTAGATAGTGGTGCGTTGTTTGTGCGAAATCCTGGCAGCTGCTCTTGAGGTTCTCTCCTGAACCTCGTACATCATCGCTTGGAAGGAGGTCTTTCTTATGTCTTGGGACTTTGAAACCGACCCTGAATTTCAGAAGGAACTCGATTGGATAGAGCAATTTGTCCGCGAAGAGGTGGAACTGCTGGATCACATCTTGGGCAGTCCATACGATGTTCACAATCCACGAAATCAAAAACTTGTTCGTCCGCTCCAGGCCGAGGTCAAGAAACACAAGCTTTGGGCGTGCCATCTCGGTCCGGAATTGGGCGGACCGGGCTATGGTCAATTGAAATTGGCGTTGATGAATGAAATTTTAGGACGTTCACGCTTTGCACCCACCGTTTTTGGTACTCAGGCGCCGGACACTGGGAATGCAGAGATTCTCGCGCACTATGGTACGCCCGAGCAGAAGAAAAAATTTCTCGAGCCTTTGCTGAATAACGAGATTGTCTCCTGCTTCTCCATGACCGAGCCGCACGCGGGAGCCGATCCCAAAATGTTCAAGTGTAAGGCCGAATTGCAAGGCGACTTCTGGGTCATTAACGGCGAAAAGTGGTTTTCCTCAAATGCGCGCTTTGCCTCATTCCTTATCGCTATGGTGGTGACCGACCCAGACGCGCCGCCGTATCAAAAGATGTCCATGTTCCTCGTGCCTGCAGATACGCCAGGCGTCAATATTATTCGCAATGTTGGCTTGGGAACCGAGCATGCTGAGACAGGTGAACACGCGTACATTCGCTATGAAGATGTCCGCATTCCGAGAGACAACCTCCTGGGACAACGCGGCCAGGGATTCGAGGTAGCGCAGACGCGCTTAGGCGGCGGACGCATTCACCATGCTATGCGCACCATGGGCCAGGTCAAGAAAGCGTTTGACATGATGTGCGAACGTGTGCTTTCCCGCGAAACGCAAGGCGAGAGTCTGGCCAATAAGCAAATGGTGCAAGAGCAGATCGCGGATTCGTGGATCGAGATGGAACAGTTCCGTTTGCTGGTGCTGCGCACGGCGTGGCGTATCGATAAGTACAAAGACTATCGCAAAGTGCGCAAAGACATTGCGGCGATCAAAGCGTTGATGCCGAAGGTGTATCACGATGTGGTTTACCGGGCGCTACGCCTCCATGGAGCGCTGGGACTGTCGAATGAAATGCCCTTTTCCGCGCAGATTATCGAATCCTTCATGACCAGTCTTGCCGACGGTCCAACCGAAGTCCACAAAGTCACGGTGGCGCGTCAAGTTTTGCGTGAGTATAAAGGGACCGCTGGTTTGTTTCCTTCAGGGCATCTGATAACGCAGCGCGAGAAGGCGGTTGAGAGGTATGGGAAGTTGGTGGAATTGGAAGTGGGAAATTTGTAACGCCCCCTCACCCTGGCCCTCTCCCACAAGGGGAGAGGGAGCCTGACATCGTTACCCCACTTTCGCACTTTGTCCGCCATCCACGGGAAGAATCACGCCGGTAATGAATTTGGCTTCGTCGGAATTGAGAAATAGGGCGGCATGGGCGATATCCCATCCAGTACCCATTTTGGCGCCCAGCGGCACTATGGCGTCGCGTTCTTTCCGGAGTTGTTCCTTGGAAATCCCCCGCGCCTTGGAAATGCCTTCAATCGCCATCGGGGTATCCATGAGTCCCGGCATGATGCAGTTTACGCGAATCCCATATTTCGCATTGGAAAGCGCCAGCTGGTTAGTAATGGCGTTCACGCCAGCTTTCGACGTTTTGTAGGCAAGAATTCCAACGTTGCACACTGCGGCAATTGACGAAATATTGAGGATTGCCCCGCTACCCTGCCCACGCATGGTCGGGATAACGTGTTTACAGGGCATGATAACGCTCTTCATATTAACGGCCAGGATGCGATCCCACGCTTCCTCTGTTACCTGATTCAAGCCGCCGTCATTGTCACCGATACCAACGTTGTTATGGAGGATGTCGATGCGGCCAAAGCGCTGCGCGCACGCCTCAGCCATCTTCTTACAGTCGTCGCTCTTCGTGGCGTCGGCTTGGAAAGGAACCGCCTCCCCGCCTTCCTTCGTGATCATTTGGCAGGTGTCTTCGGCGGAATTGAATCGATAATCGACTACCATAATTTTGGCGCCTTCGCGGGCGTACAAAATCGCAGAGGCGCGCCCATTGCCAATAGTGTCGCCGGGCGTCTGTCCAGAGCCGACGACAATCGCAATTTTTCCCCTCAGTCTGTCTCCCATAAGATACCTCCAACAAGACCGAATGTGAGGCGTATTTCATGGTGCGCGTTTCGTTCCAGGACTTGTCCTTCACGTTTCACGCACCACGTTCCATGCCTCACGCCTCACGTGTTTTCAAACGTCGTCGACAACCCTGGGTCGAGTTGGACACCAAGCGTATTCAACGCCATCGACACCAAGTTGTATTGTCCGACAGCAAAGACAATATCCATCAGCTGCTGCATATTGTAGTGCTTACTGAGCCCCTGCCAGGTCGCATCACTAATGCACGCGTCTTTATGTAATTCATCAGTCGCTCGGAGCAATAACGTATCCTGCTCATTCCACCCTTTCGCGGTCGGGCCGATCTTAATCCGGTGGATCTCGTCATCGGTGAGACCGGATTGTTTGCCAATGCGCACGTGTTGGGCCCATTCATATTCGGCTTCACATAGCCAGCCAATTCGCAGGATAACGAGTTCCCGTTCGCGCGCGGGAACGGTCGATTTGAAGAGGACGTGATTGCCAAACACCAGCCAGCGACGCATGAGGTCCGGATGATTCGCCAGGGTCTTAAAAATGTTGGGCACCTCTCCCTGTCCCACTTTAATTTCCCGAAGCGTGTTCTTCACCGTATCGTTCCATTGTGACTCTTCCAACGGAGCCACGCGAGGTTTACTAAGTTTCATATTCTCTCCTCCTATGCGTATTTTTTCTTGAAGTACGGAATCACATGTTTGCCAAACAGATCGATCGCGTGCATGGTCTTCTCATGCGGGATATCCCAGAACTGCATCATGCACAGAAACAGGTCAAGGTTCGCCGCTTGTTGGATACGCTCAATTTGTTTGATGCACGTGTCGGGATTGCCGACCACGCACATACCATTGTCGACCAGAAATTGCAGGTCGACTTTTCGCGGATCGACGCCTTCATATTCCCGCACCGGCTTTGGACCGGCGGCAGAGATCTGGTCAAGAGTTTGCCCGCTTTTTCTCGCCTCGAGCACGGGGGCTGTCGATTGCAGAGTCGTTCCCACATACGACATGAAAGATCGGTTTGCGTCATCCTGCGCTTGTTTATCCGTATCCGCGCAGTGTACGAGGGAAAACGCCCCGGCTTTGTTGTTAACGAAGGCTCCCGGAGGCTGTGCGGTCTTGAGCGCATCGCGATACATCTGCACCCGCCGTCCGAGTTCTTCCGGCGCCACCAACAAAGTGAAGGACAGCAAACCCAACCCTTTCTGACCGGCGACGACGTGCGTCTCTTTACTCGTACACGCGACCCAGATTGGCGGGTGCGGCTTCTGAATAGGCATCGGCACGACTGTGCGCTCGGGAATATTGAAATACTTCCCCTGGTGAGAGAACGTCCCATCCTTGCTTTTCCAGATTGTCGTGATGATATCAAGCGCTTCTTCCCAGCGCGCCCGCGTCTCATTAAGCGGAATGCCAAACCCGCCGAGTTCTTGCACGGTGATCGAACGACCCGTGCCCATTTCCACTCGACCATGACTCAAGATGTCGAGCGTCGCGACCCGTTCGGCCACACGCACGGGATGATTATAGGGGAACGGTAACAGCACCACCCCGTGGCCGATGCGCATCTTCGAGGTCCGTTGACTGACAGCTCCATAGAGCACTTCCGGCGCCGACGAATGAGCAAACCCGGGTTGAAAATGGTGTTCAACCGTCCAGAAGGAGTCAAACCCGGCTTGCTCAGCATTGACTACCTGATCTAACACTTGGTGAAAGACCTGATACTCGCGCTCGCGGTGTTTGAGCGGGCTCGCAACTTGGATCTCATAAAAAATACCGACGTCCATAAAGCCCTCCTTTCATTGCAATCAGCAATGAGTGTATAGCAGTGTGGTCTGCTTTTCGTCCACCGTCCCTGGCGTCCTCTCTTCGAGTTGGACCGGACTGCAAGAACGAATTGCTGGGAAAGGAAACAACATGCTTGATTTTCTCACCCACCTGACAGGCGACGCGATGATTGATGCGATGCTGCGCGACGCGGCGGCGCGTTGGGCGCGGCTGGCGGAAAACAGCAGCCAATTGTCTCCAGGAGAGTTGGACGCCTTGTATCCCGCCATACCGCCTGATGTGGAGATTCCCCAGTCTTGGGCATCCTGTTACTACCTGCTTCCGTATGCCGACCAGGTGTTCCTTGCTTTTACATGGCTGCACTGGTGGCAGCATTCTCACAGCGCCGAACCTGGGTTCGCGGGGTGGCTGCAAAAAGGTCCGGGATTTGCGCTCAATCACGTCTCTTTGCTGCGAGTCCTCACGCAAGGGCAGGAGGGAGTGCTGAGTATTTTACATCGTTTTCTCGAAATAGTGCTTGAGCGCGCAGGCGATTGGAATGGGGACCGAGCCACGTTCGCGGGGCGGAAAACGATCAAGCAGCTCGAAGAATTGGATGTCGAATACCGCTACAATATCCACGATCGAGAGCTGTGGCCGGCAGTACGACAACTCTTGCAATCGGAGGAATAAGGGCCGCCATGAAAAGCGGGACAACACAAATCATTGCAACCGAAACGCTTCGTTCTCTGATGGCGCGTTTATTAAGAGCAGTGGGTTGCAACAAGGTGAACGGCATATTTCCGCTCGTGCTGAGTCCTTCGCCTCCGGTCATCCTGAGCGTAGGCGCGCAGCGCCGAAATCGAAGGATGCTCAGGATAAACTGCGCTACGATAGCAGCGGAGTCGAAGCATACAGAAATGGATAGACATCACATGGAATCCGTATTATCAGTTGCTTCGCTCAGGGCTTCCTTCACGGTTTTCGCATCCGTTCCAGCTTCTGGAAAGTCCGGGAAAGTGACAAGGAAATAGCCTTCCGGGTACGTTACACCGCTGTTGGATACACAAACTGCCGCAACATAGATTACTTCATTGCCATGATATCGGCCTTCGTTAACCCCAGGTCAGCCAGCATCTTTTACAGCAGACCGGGACCGATCCCTTTTTTACGATCTTTCACGATGGTGAAACGAACGCCGAACTACAACGTTGATGAGAGCCTTTCCTTCGCTCAGTCACAAGCCGGACAGGAATACCCTGCTCTCTGCCTAGCCGGAGGAGTTGGACCAGGAGGACGAAGCGCCCGACGAAACAGCGGAGGAATGGCCAGAGGATATCTCCGAACCTGAGCCGCTTTCTTCAGAAAATAAAATCGGTTGAGAGAAAGTTCGACTTTCTCTCTCTGACGATAGCGTTAATGATCGATTTGTTTAAATCTCCGGCTTTGGCGGCAACCAGAGTGCGGATCGAAAAGACCCGCAGGGCGTCCGACACGGAAAGGGTGCCTTCAGCCGAATCTTTCCGACCAGCAAAGGGAAATGTGTCTGGGCCGCGTTGACACTGACTGTTAATATTGACCCGGCATACTTGATTGACCAAAGGATCGACTAGGCTGGCGATCGTGTCGGCGTCACAGCCGAAAATGCTCACCTGCTGGCCGTAGTTGGATTCCACAATATACCGAATCGGCTCCTCGATATCAGTAAACGCGGCTACGGGAATGACGGGTCCGAACTGTTCTTCACGGTACAACCGCATCTGGGCGTTCACTGGATGCACTACCGCTGGATAAAAAAATGTGTGATGAACGGTTCCCCCCTCGGGATTCACAATGCGCGCCCCGAGCCGCTGAGCATCGACGAGAAGCGCGGTGAGATAGGTAGATTTTTCTGGCTCCGCCAACGGAGTGAGCTGCACCTCTTTATCCCAGGGCATCCCGTAAACGAGCATGCGAATGGCATCGGCAAGACGCTCGAGAAACTCTTCAACAATTGAAGTATGAACAAACAGTATCTTTAGCGCCGTGCACCGTTGTCCATTGTAGGAAAGCGCCCCCAACACACACTCGTTCACCGTCAACTCAAGATCCGCGTCGGGAAGAATAATTGCAGCATTCTTGGCCTCGAGTCCCAGAACACTCCGGAGGCGGTGTGGACGCGGATGTTGTTTTTTGAGCAGGTCTGCTACTCGACTCGATCCAATAAACGCCAATACATCGATGTCGCCGGATGCCATAAGGGGGCCGACCACTGCGGCGCCGTCGCCATACACGGTATTGACGACGCCCGGCGGAAACGCGTTGCGAAAAGCCCCTAAAAGGGGATGATGGAGCAACACCCCGATCCGAGGAGGCTTGAAAATAACCGTATTCCCCATGATGAGGGCGGGGATTAGAGTCGTGAACGTCTCATTGAGAGGATAGTTAAACGGGCCCATGCAAAGGACAACGCCGAGCGGTCCACGGCGAATTTGCCCAATAATGCCTTGGGTAATGGTAAAGCGTGACGATATTCGATCGAGCTCCTTTAACGCTTCGATCGTGTCTTTAATGTACTCAACCGTGCGATCAAACTCTTTTTGCGCATCGGGGTGCGACTTCCCGATTTCCCACATCAAGAGCTTGACAACCTCACTTTTCTTGTCCTGCATTTGATATGCAAAGTCTTCGACATACCTGATGCGGTCGGCGACGGACAGCGTTGGCCAATGGCCTCGGCCCTGGTCATACGCGCGCAGCGCAGCGTGTAAGGCGTCTCGGGCTTCCGTGTCGGTCAAGAGCGGATAGCCGCCCAAGCGTTGCGAGGAGAGTCCCGAAGCGGTTGTGATCGCGAGAGGAGACACAACATCCTGCATTGGGCCGTCCCAGTGACGCAGCTCCCCATTGACCAAGTAAACATCCTGCCGCAGGGGCGACGTCAAAAGAAATTCTGGGGGAATATCCTCCTTTGTAGGAAATATGGAGTGGATTTTCTCTGTAAATTCCATGGTCGAGTCCTCCACGATAAGGGGGTTGCAAGCCGCACTCGCCGCGCTCAGACAGACGCGCTCAGGACATGCTGCTGCATTCTAAGGCTAGTGGAATCACTTTTGTCGATTCTACAAACGGAAGGGCGAGGTAGCGTATCTGGAATACCACCGTCTCACTTCTCACGACGATAAGGGGTTGCAACGGTATCAGTTGTTTGTCGAGACATCAGAGATACAGCTCATCCGCTGCCTTAATCAGATTTGGAACGTGAGCAAGATCCGTCCGTTTTACGGGATCTATTATCGTCCACGAAACTTTGGCGGTCGTTTTTCCAAAAACGCCTTCCGCCCTTCGGCAAAATCTTCGGTTTGGAACGCATACTGAAGCGCTTGTCCCTGATGCTCATAGGCGGCTTCAACGGCAGATTCCTCCCAACCATGCACGATCGCCGACTTGGTGTAGCCGTAAATCAACGTAGGCCCTTGGGCGAATTCTTGCGCCCATTCCATCGCTGCCTCTTCGAGCTTTTCCGCAGGGACAACGCGATTCACCAGGCCCCAGCGCTCCGCTTCCGAGGCGGACAACGTTGGGGCCAATAACGCCCATTCCATCGCTTTGCCGATGCCGACAAACTGCTGCAGCAGATTGACGCCTGTGGCGATGCCACGCTTCACAAACGGAATACGCAAGGTTGCATCTTCCGCCATGATGCGTAGATCACAGCCAAGAGCAAGGTTAAATCCCGCGCCATGGGCATGGCCGTTAATCATGCCAATCACTGGTTTCGAGAGCGCTCGCATTTTCTCGATGACCAACGGCCAGCGCCCTTCACCTTTGACGTACTGTTTGATGGGGTCTTTGTAGCGACGATCCGGCTCACCGGGCTCGTTCATACCCTTGAGATCATCGCCGGCGCAGAACGCCCGTCCGGCGCCAGTGAGAATCACGACACGCACCTCATCATCTCGGTCAGCGTCGTCAAGCGCCTGTAATAGCTCCACGCCAATGCGTACGTTGAGGGCGTTGAGCCGTTCAGGGCGATTGAGTGTGAGGCGGCAGATGCCTTCGTTTTGCTGGACCAGTAGGTAACGAAAATCCATGAGGCGGCGCTACTCCTTAATTGTCTTGGCAATCTTCCACATCTACAGAATGCTACTAGCAGCGAGGATGACTAGCGCCACACCAAAGATTTCATACCCAGTCATGATTTGCCTCCTTGGAGCTGCTCAAGACTGTTACGTGGAACGTGCTCCATGAATGGCGCCATGTTTTGGTTCTTGCTTTCACGTATCATGCAACACGTTTCACGTTCTCAGTACAGAACCTTCTCCTCTTTGAGCCTGGCGATATCTTGATCAGTGTAACCTAACACGTCGCGCATGATCTCGTCCGTATGTTGCCCAAGCAGCGGCGCGGGAGAGCGCACGCCGTTCGGCGCGTTCGTCAAAGTCCAAGGGATGCCTGTGTGAATCTTTTCTCCAACCTCAGGGTGCAGCAGCTTGGCAAAGAAACCACGCTCGCTCAGATGTGGATCTTCGGCTAGATCCCTGCTGTTCATCGACGGAAAAGCGGCAACACCTGTTGCCTGCAAGAGGCGCGTAACTTCCCATTTATTATACTGCATGGTCCACGCCGTTAGTATCTGTTCCAATTCCCCTTCGTTCATTTTCCGATCCTTGGCTGTGCGAAAACGGCTGTCTGTCGCAAGCTGCGGCTGGCCGATCGCTTGGCAGAGCGCTTGCCATTCTTTATCCGAGCCGCAGGCGATCGACACCCATTCATCTTCTCCTTGACAGCGAAAACAGTTGTGCGGCGCCATCCATCTATCGTGGTTGCCGTCTCGCGGCACTTCAGCCCCATTCATGGCGTATTCCATCCACCCTTCGGGAACCAATGCGGTCATCGCTTCCCACATCGACACGTCAATGCACTGCCCTTGGCCGGTTCGTTTCCGCGCAGCCAAAGCGGCGCAAATGGCGGTCGCGGCGTTGATGCCCCCATTAGGATCACCTAACGAAAGACCGATTTCTTCCGGGGGACCGTCAGCATAGCCGGTCATGGAAGACATCCCCGTAAGCGGCGCCATCGCTGGTCCGTAGCCCATATAATCCTTCTGCGGACCAGTGTGGCCATAGCCGGTAATAGAGGCGACGATGAGATCCGGTTTAATTTTCTTGAGTTCTTCGTAGCTCAGCCCTAACCGCTCCATGACGCCAGTGGCGAAGTTGTCGACTACCACGTCGCATTTTTTGATCAACTCTTTCACCAGCGCGAGGCCCTCAGGCTGGTCCAAGTTGAGTAACAGACTCTTTTTCCCCAAGCTCCATTGGTTGAAGAGGCCGGAACGGTTGACGCCGCCTTTCATGCCCTTGGGATAAATCGGCAGTCGGCGGGTGATATCCATGCGCCCTTGGGACTCTATTTTAATTACTTCAGCGCCTAAATGCGCCAAGTGCATGGCGCAATATGGTCCAGCCCATACCCAGGTGAAGTCGGCGACGCGGACGCCTTCGAGAGGGAGGCGAGTGTTGGGTGCTGAGTGTTGAGTGCTGGGTGTTGGATGTTGGGTGCTCTTGGGAAGCGTAGAGAGCACTTCTTCATTATGTTCGCCGAGCAGCGGCGCTGGACGGCGTATTTTCCACCACTGGTTTTCCAACCGATAGGGAGACCCTAAATGCGTGAGTGTCCCCGCGCGAGGATGGGTGACATCCGTAAAGAAATTACGAGCATGAAGTTGTTCCTGTTTGGCCATTTGCGTCATGGTAAAGACTGGCGCGAAACAAATACGCCGTGCTTGCCCCGCGCGCCACAGGTCTTCCACATTCCAGTTCTGCATCCACTCTTCGAGGTAAATTTTCAGCGCGTCGTAGTTCCTTGATCGATTGAGTTGATCCTGAAAAATTTCCCAACTAGCCCATTCCGGGTTCCCCATCAATTCAACCAACCGTTGCCACTGGTCTTCTTCCACGTTGAGCAGGAAAATCAGTCCGTCTCGACATTGGAAAATCCCCCAGGGATAGAGTTGTCGTCGTCCCAGACGTGAAGCGACTCGCTCCGCATACGTGTAGTAAATGAAATTCTGCTCAAGAAAAGACGCGGTGTACGATTGAACGGATAGATCAATATGCTCTCCCACTCCGGTCTCTAATGCTCGGTAATAGGCAGCTAGTGACACGGTGGCGGCGCACAGCGCACTCTGGAAATCCGCCTGCTGGCCGGCGGCCTTGAGCGGCGGCTGATCTGGTTGATCAGAAGCTCCAGGACTCAGCCACGCCCATCCTCCGCCGTTCGTGAGGTTGAGTTCATACGCTTTATAATCTTTATGCGGCCCGGTCAGCCCAAACGGGGTCACTGAACACATGACGAGGTGTGGATTGATCTGACGGAACGCATCATAATTGATTCCCAACTCAGCCATCCGCGTGGGGGGATAATTGTGAACCAAGATGTCAGCCCAAGCAATGAGGCGAGCGAGTTCCTCTTCCTGTTGGCTCGTATCGAAGGTGACTCCACGCTTGTTGGTATTGAGATAGAGAAAGAGTCCGCTTTTTTCCGAGTCGACAATTCCCCCAGGAAACGGACCGCGTTGACGAGACACGTCGCCAGTCGGTTCCTCGACTTTGATCACCTCAGCGCCAAGATCAGCCATTAATTTGGTTGCATACGCAGCGGACACCATATGGCCGAGTTCGAGAACTTTTACTCCCTCAAGACCTTGCATGGAAAAACCTCCTTTATGGGCACACAGCCGGGAAACTTTAGCGCATGAATAAACCTCGACACAAGGGAAGGCTTGGAAATTTCCAAGAAAGCTGTCCCCTGGAAAAACGAGTCTAGACTCACTAAGCTGATCGCCTCTAGACACACAAGTGGTTCAGTCAACGAAGGAGGAAAAAGTCATGGCAGGATTAGTTCAGGGAAAAGTTGCCCTCGTCACTGGTGGTAGTTCAGGGATAGGCCGCGCGACGGCGCTGGCCTTCGCGCGTGAAGGGGCGAAGGTCGTTGTTGCAGACGTTTTAGTTGATGGCGGAGAAGAAACCGTTCAGCTGGTGAAAGCGGCTGGTGGTGACGCAATTTTTGTCAGAGCGGATATGTCAAAGGTTGCGGATGTGGAAGCGATGGTGCAAAAGGCGGTGTCTACTTACGGTCGGCTTGACTGTGCGCATAACAACGCTGGAATTGAGGGCGCGACAGGGAAAACGGCTGACTACCAAGAGCCGGACTGGGATCGCGTCATTCAGATCAATCTCACCGGCGTGTGGCTGTGCATGAAGCATGAGATTCCGCAGATGCTCAAACAAGGCGGCGGCGCCATCGTCAATACTGCCTCGGACGCCGGTCTCCTCGGAGTCCCGCAAATGCCGGCGTATGTCGCCAGTAAGCACGGCGTTGTCGGCCTGACAAAAACCGCGGCGCTGGAATACGCCAAGGCCGGCATTCGCGTGAATGCCGTATGCCCCGGTGTTATCAAAACTCCGATGGTTGATCGCATCACCGGTCAACGCCCAGGCAGAGCAGAACGCATGGCCGCCGCCGAACCGATTGGGCGCATGGGGAAACCTGAAGAAATTGCCGCAGCCGTTGTCTGGTTATGTTCGGATGCGGCGTCGTTCGTTACCGGGTTACCTATGCCAGTCGACGGTGGAATTGCGGCGCAATAAATGAGAAGTGCAATTTGGACAAGGGGCTTAAAACCCTTGTCTTCTCCGTAAGCTACAGGAGGGCAACACATGAAAGTCGGAGTCTTTTTACTGACTTCAGATCCAGCGACTGACCCTGCGATTATCGCGAAAAGAGCGGAAGAACTTGGGTT
Organism: Binatia bacterium; assembly: GCA_050185455.1. Taxonomy (GTDB): domain Bacteria; phylum Desulfobacterota; class Binatia; order Bin18; family Bin18; genus SYOC01. The sequence goes on from JBFWZL010000073.1 coordinate 15,464, forward strand.
CGCTTCGTTCTGGGTTCCCGAGCACCCGATTATTCCGAAACAGTTCTCCACCGGGTATCCCGGCTCGCGCGATGGCCGCATCCCTGAAGGCGCGAAACGCATCGCCGATCCGTTCGTGGCATTAGGTCGTGCCTCTGCTGTAACGACGAAAATCCAATTAGGTACCGGGATCTGTCTCGTGCCGGAACGGAATCCACTTTTATTAGCGAAGGAGATCGCGAGTCTCGATCAGTATTCCGGCGGTCGGTTCCTCTTTGGCATTGGCGCGGGTTGGCTGAAAGAAGAAACGGAAATCATGGGTGGAGACTTCACCCACCGATGGACGCAAACTCGCGACGCCATTCTCGCCATGAAGCAATTGTGGACCGCCGAAGAATCCGCCTACCAGGGGAAGTATTACAACTTTCCACCAGTCATTTCTTTTCCGAAGCCCTCGCAGAAGCCGCATCCCCCCGTCTTGTTGGGAGGTTCGTCCAAACATGTCTTTAAACGCATTGTCGAATGGGGAGATGGCTGGGTTCCCACAATTTCGTCCGTGGAACAGCTCCGACGCGGTCGCGCCACATTAAATGAGCTGGCTGTGCAAGCCGGGCGAGATCCCCAGTCGATACCAATTTTTGCGTTTGGCGGCCCTGGACAGTTTCGCACTCGTGAACAGCTCGACGAGCTTGCCCAAGCCAGCGCCGAGCACGCCACGATATGGATTAAAAGCACGACAAAAGCTGAGGCGCTTGCAGAATTAGAAGAGCTAGCACGATCCGTTTTCCCGGCATAGGGAAAGAGACGCGCTAATGCGCGTCTCTCATGTTTTTCTAGTGCAGTGTCTCTCCGTAGTTGGCCAGATAGGCTGTCGGTACTGCAAACTTGAAGAGCTTTACCGCATTGAGGCCGAGAATTTTGGCGCGAGTCTTGTCATTCAGCTCGCCCATCTGCCGTTCGATCGCTTCCGCGGAATGCGGCCACGAGCCTTCATGGTGCGGATAGTCATTCGCCCATAGACAGTTATCCACTAAATTATACTTCACCGCGAGATCGATCCCGACTTGGTCTTCCTGGAACGACGCATAGCCATGTTCGCGGAAGTATTCGCTAGGGAGTTTTTTCAATTTTGGCCATGCCCACATGTGGTGCTTCTTGTAGGCTTCATCCATCGCCCCAATCGCCCACGCCACCCAGCCAATGCCGCATTCAATAGCGGCGAATTTCAGCTGAGGAAACCGCTCCAGCACACCTGAGGCGCACATATTAGCGATCGGTTCGACGGTCGGCGCTAGCGAATGAGAAACGTAGTTAATCAC
>JBFWZL010000074.1:0-16744 GCA_050185455.1 Binatia bacterium
GCCCAAACAATGCATCGGGAAAGACAATACCGCGCCTGCGTAATTTCTGAGCAGCAGCGTGTGACAGGTTTGTAAAGATAAAGGATTCCCAACGTTTACGAAGATGATGGTGCGGATCGCACGCCAAACTCGTCGCCAGATCCTCCCGGCAGATCCGCATGGCGCGCACCCCGTACTCTGGAGCCAAGTCTACTAAAATATCAAGCACCGTGGGGTGCAGATGGATATTCACATGTCCGTCGATATGCGAGAGAGGGAGGCCGGTGGCAAGAAACCGCTCAATCTGCGCGCGACATTCATCGCGTAACTGAGAACGCGCCTGACGCGAAAAGAAATACCGTAATCCCGCCACGGTGGGATTGTCCGAGAAGTTGCCGCTAGGTTTTGTGACCCTGGTGAGCAGATGCGGCGCCAGGACAGCTCGTCCCTGCGCCAGCGTCACGTGTAACCCAACACTGAGGCTTGGCGTCTCTTTCGCCAGCGTGACCGCCTCCTGCCAGGCCGGCGCGGTGACTATGAGGCTCGTGTTTGTGAGAATGCCGTGGGTATGGGCGTGAAGAATGCCGGCATTGACTTGAGGAGACAATCCAAAGTCATCTCCATTCACGATCAAGCGTCGATCAAGGCGTGGAGAAGTCATCATCATGGTCCGAGTCTGCCATAAGACCCTTACGCTTCGCAAAGGCCCGGTTTCCTCTCAGCCCTTTTCTCAGCGGAGAAAGGGAAAGTTTCGTCGGTTGTTTGTTGGTTGCACGGAGGCAATAAAGAACTGTTACGTCCGCATCGCGCTACGACTCGCATTTTTGCGAATTCCCAAAATAAGGGAAATAAGCCCTATGAGTCCGACTACAATTCCCCAACGCACCGTATACGGCCAGTTTCGTTCCCACCCACGCAGGAGAACCCCTTCGTAGGCTTCTAACGCGGCGACACCAGCCAGCCAGCCACAACACGATTCGTATTCCTTTCGCCATGCGAATCCCCAACCAAACGGGGTCGTCGTCCGTACAGCGGCTCTTAGATTGCTAAGCGCGGGAAGAAAACGAGGAACCTGCTGCTCTTGATACTCCCGATAATCCTCGGCAAATCTTCTGTGCATGCGCTTTTCTTCCATCTGGGTAATGACATGGTACAGGTACGCGAGCGGAACCAAGAATAGGAGATACGCCCACGGATTATTAAAGATCACAACCAGACCGGCAGCGATCAGAAAATTGCCAGTGTAGAGCGGGTGGCGCAGCAGGGTATACGGTCCACGGTCGCGCACTCCCCACTTCCCAACCGTGGCGTTACTTCCCCACGCCCACAGGCGGAACCACTGACCAAGCACGCAGACGCTAACGCCAATAAAGTCGGTCACCGTGTCGAGAAAGGGACTCCCCCCAGGCATAACCGGACGCAGCCAGATCAGACAGACAAGAATTAATGGTAAGGGAAGATAACGACGATAGCGACGCAGCCATACACCGACCCCCGTCTGCGGATGCTGGATCGGAGGCATGCCTGGAGGCAACGGCGAAGGCTGTCGCGAGGAATCAGCAATCATCTGGCCGCTTGTACCCACGACCGCGTCAGGATGCAACCGGGGCCGTTTCCTTTTTTCACTCTCAATCACCAAGCCAGACGACTACCAGTCTTGTCTCCGGATCAGGCCCAGCGGAATTTTTACTATCGAGGATAAGACGCGCATGTGGGGTATGGTTCAGTTCTTTCCAGTGACGTTCGCGTAACAAATAGTATCCGGGGGGACATTGGGTAAAGTTTGGCTGCTCGGCGCACGGAGCCAAGCGCACCTGGCGATTGAGGTAAAAATACACTTGCGAGAACTCATCGAACTCGGAGGAATATTCCACTGGTGTGTAGAACCAGAGGCCATCGTCAGGCTGAATTTCTTTTTGGATCGCTGCCGCGAATCCCGTGAGCGCCTTAAATTCCTTAAAATATGCGCGAGTGAAGGGATACATGCCCATGGAGGTCACGAGCAAAATACCGAGTACCCCCCATAAAACAGCGCGCCAACGCCCGCTCGTGCCGACAAAAACGGTCCAGAGGCCAAGGAAGCACACCGTACCGTACAGAAACGAAGCGTACCAGGGAAATTCTTGCAGGAAACGGATGTGAATGGCGAGATTATTCCATTTATCTTCACCTACCCATTGGTCGATCCAGGGTGTATCAAGCGTTAACTGCCCAGAAACGGCGGCGACAACACCGCTGAGGAGAAGACCAGCAATCACTACTGCAAGAAAACGCAGAAGCATTTTCAGCCATGCTGGGGCAGGTCGTTCTTGAGAGGCGATCCAAGGCCCGCCCCACTCCGCCGCAAACAGCGCCATGGCGGGATATGCCGGGAGCAAATAAACATTACGTTTCCCAGCGGAGATCGAAAAGAAGATAACGATGGCAAACCACCAGATGAGGGGCAATACACCTTTCTCGCGGACCGGCGCATGACAAGCGAAATTCCATAGCCCGACCCCAAAGAGCAGACTCCACGGAAATCCCTCCACCAGAACCGGCAATACGAAAAACGCTGCGGAAGGAATACGCTTGCCAGAACCGGCAGTGAACCGCGTCAGATTTTCTTGCAAGAGTTGTTTCTGTACGAATGCCCAGCCTTCTTGAGCAAACGCCAGCAGATACCATGCGACCGGGATGCCAACGGCAAGGAGAATCCCGGTCACACTCACTAACGACCACAGACGCGACAGTTGGCGCTGGATGGCGAGATACGACACGATCACCAAGATCGGTAAGATATATCCTACAGGTCCCTTGCTCAGCGCTGCTCCGGCAAGAGCGAGATAAAAGACCATGCTTCTCCAGCCACGCCATTGTTCATCCTCATACATGGACGCAAAACTAGAGATCGCCGCCAAGGTAAAAAACGCAAGCGCCGGATCGACCCATGCTTCACGCGACATTTCTAAAAAACATGGAGTGGTCAGCAACAGCAGGGCAGCAAGCACCCCGACTTCACGTCCAGACAAGCGACAACCCAAGAGGCAGGTGAGGGCGACGCTAAGCGCGGAAAACAGCGCATTAGGAAATCGCGCGCTCCATTCAGATACACCGCCGGTGAGCGAAGCGACCCCAACCCCAAGCCAATGCAGCAACGGTGGTTTTGAAGGAATGGCCTCGCCGTTGCGCAGTGGGAGAATCCAATTGCCCGACCGCACCATCTCTTGCATGACCAACGCCTCGCGCCCTTCCATCGTGCGATAGATCGGTCCATCTCCTAACCGCCAGAGGAAGACACAAAAGGTTACAGCAAAAAAAAATAAAGCGAGTACGGATGGAGAGCGGCGGTTCACAAACAAAAGAAAGCTAGGGAGCATAACTTTTTGTCGGAATAAGTACAGTGTTTCCGGCAAGATCTAACTAAGGTCAGAGATTTAATGACTTCCCGATTTCATGAAAAGACAAAATCTGTGCCATTGCGAGGAGCTAGAGGCTACGAAGCAAGCTCTGTTTTCTGGCAAAGATTGCTTCACTTCGTTCGCAATGGTTCGCGTTTTTTTGCTCCCTACTTTCTGGTTTCCGTTTACTGCCACTTTTCATATTGTCCCACAGTCGTGGGACAATTTCTTATCAAACGCGACGATGCGAGGTAGAATTTCACGTTCGGCGCGTTCGAGATCCTCGAGAAAATCAATCTCCGTCCACGGTAAGTCATCGACGCGTTCGAAACCGACGATCCGTTGCGCCAGGAAAATAGGAAATGCCTCCTCATGTTCGATCGTGTCACGACCCTGAGCAACCAGGTCCGCAAGAATCGTCCGCAGCAACGGAGCATCGTCCCGAGAAACCTTGAGGAAACCAACGGATTCTCCGATGACATCAAAGTCGCCCGTGCCACCGCGCACGATATTGAGGACGCGACCGTTGCGCGTCAACAACATTTGCTCTTCTCCCGTGTTGATCGCACTGCCATCGAGGAGGAAGCAATTAGCCTGCGAGGAACACACCAAGCGCTCGATCATCTTCACCGGAAAGAGCACGTCCGCATCCATGATGAGGATATCGTCGTCAAACTCCTCACGCGCGCTCAACAAAGACAGAATGGCGCCTTTCTCATACTGATCGTTCACGACATAGCGAACCGAGACGTCCCCGCAGTGTGCTCCAATGGCCTGCCTGATCATGTCTCCACGGTAGCCAATGACCACCACAGCCTCGCGCACGCCAGCCGTTCCTAAAGCTCGTAACGTCCGCTCTAAAAGGGATTTTTCCTGAATTTCAATAAGGCATTTGGGACGATGGTCGGTGACTTCTTTGAAGCGTTTACCGACGCCCGCGGCAAGAATGATGGCTTTCATAGGTTGAATACGAATTGCCTCACGCTGAAAGCGATAGAGCACCCTTCTGTATCTCTTTCCTCTCGTCCGCGCAACGGTCGAAAGTCACCGCCCAACGCCTTTGCTAGGGAAAGGGCGGGGCATGCAGTGCGCACTCTACCGCTCTATTCAGAGCCGATAGCAGTCCTTACCGCATCGTCCTAAAAAACGCCCGGACATCTTCCACCAGCCGTTCCGGCTCTTCCATCGGCGCGAAGTGACCGCCGGAGGGCATGACGGTCCAGCGTTTCAGGTTGTAGTAATGTTCGGCCCATTTGCGCGGCATCAGGATGACTTCCTTCATGAACACCGCGACTCCGGTTGGCGCTTCGACGACCGGAGTGCGATTGTGAGCAGGCTGCCACGGATTGTGCGTCGCTTCGTAGTAGTAACGCGCGGAGGTGCCATAACTCTGCGTCAGCCAGTAGAGCGTCATCGTCGTCAGAAGATCATCCTTGGAAAATCGTTTCTCGACATTACCGTCACAGTCACTCCAGGTGCGACGCTTTTCCAGAATCCAGGAACACAGTCCAACTGGTGAATCATTGAGAGCAAAGGCAATCGTTTGCGGTTTGGTGGTTTGTAAGGCCGAGTACCCACTTTCCGCCGTAAAGAAGTTCATGTTCTTCTCGTACCAACCCTTTTCATCCGGTCCGTACTCCGAGGCTTCCGGCATGTTGCCGACGAAGACGCTCAAGGGAACCATAAGGTTGACGTGACACCCAATCAGGCGGTCGGCGTATTTATGTCCAAGCTGAGCCGTGATCAGCGCGCCCCAATCCCCTCCCTGCGCCGCAAACTTTTTGTAGCCTAGGACATCTTGCATTAACTTCACCCACAGATCAGCCGTACGCCAGAAGTTTATGCCGGGCGTCGTCAACGGCGTTGAAAACCCATAACCAGGAAGCGAGGGCACAACAACGTCAAAAGCATCTCTGGGGTCACCGCCGAAAGCGGCGGGATCAGTGAGCGGCCGAATCACTTTATGGAAATCCCAGAACGTCCACGGCCAACCGTGACTGAGAATAAGCGGCATCGGATTTGGTCCTTTGCCGCGCTCATAAATGCAATGAATCGGGATGCCGTCAATCGTAGTCTTATAGTTTGAAAAGGCGTTCATCGCCTTTTCATGCGCGCGCCAGTCGTATTTATGTAGCCAATATTCGACCAGTTCCTGCAGATATGCGAAATTAGTTCCATACTGCCACTGATCGTTGGCAAAGTCGCGCGGCCAGCGCGCTTTTGCCAAACGTTCTCGTAGGTCATTTAAGGCTTCTTCAGGAATGGCAATGGTGAATGGCTCTTTTTGCATGGGCGTCTCCTTACAAGGATTTGCCTTTCTAAAGCACCGAGAGACGGAGAATGCAAACCGTTCCCTGCGAATACTAATGGACGGTCACATCCGACGCTTGTCCGGAAGCGCGTGGCGCGGCGTTACCGCCAACAATGGCTTTCAGCTCCTCGCCTGAAATAGTCTCTTTACTCAACAGGGCTTGCGCTGCCTCGCGTAAGATGTTTTCTTGCGAGGCCAAGAGCGCGCGTACCCGACCGTATTGCTCCTCAATGATGTGGCGTACTTCACAGTCAATTTCTCGCGCCGTGGTCTCGCTATAGTCCCCACCCGCATGTGCATTGCCCGCTTGCAAGAATAACGGTTGGCGTTCTTGATCGAAACTCAACTGTCCCACCTTCTCGCTCATACCGTAGGCTTTGACCATACTTTTCGCGATATCCGTCGCTTTCATTAGATCATCACGCGCGCCCGTCGAGACTTCTTGGTAAATCAGTTCCTCGGCGACACGACCACCAAGCAACACCGCGATGCGATTCCGCAGTTCAGATTCCGTCAGCAAGAAGCGATCTTCCGTGGGTAGTTGCAAGGTATAGCCTAAAGCCGCCACGCCGCGAGGAATAATAGAGATCTTGTGCACGGTGTCAGACCCAGGCAGCGCCAAAGAGACTAAGGCATGTCCTACCTCGTGGTGCGCCACGCGTTCTTTTTCCTTGGGGGTCAAGACCCGATTTTTCTTCTCCAGTCCGGCAATGACACGCTCAACCGCCTCTTGCAGTTCAGCCAGCGTAACTTGATTCTTGTTGCGGCGCACAGCCAACAGCGCGGCTTCGTTAATGATGTTCGCCAGATCCGCCCCAGCGAATCCTGGGGTCATGGCGGCAATCACGTCGAGATCATTACTGTTCGCCAATGGCACCGCGCGGGCGTGCACTTTAAGAATAGCCAGACGTCCGATTTTATCGGGGCGATCCACAAGCACTTGTCGATCGAAACGACCCGCGCGTAATAATGCCGGATCAAGAATTTCCGGTCGGTTGGTCGCCGCCATCAGAATCACGCCGACGCGCGGATCGAATCCATCCAGCTCCACCAGTAACTGGTTCAGCGTCTGTTCCCGCTCCTCATGGCCACCTGGACCAAAACCTCGGACTTTGCCAAGCGCATCAAGTTCATCGATGAAAATGATACACGGCGCTTTTTCCTTGGCTTGGACAAATAAATCGCGTACGCGAGCGGCGCCGACGCCGACGAACATCTCCACGAACTCCGAGCCGCTGATGGAAAAGAACGGCGCTCCCGCCTCACCTGCCACGGCTTTTGCCAGCAGTGTTTTGCCCGTCCCCGGCGGCCCAATTAACAAGATGCCCTTGGGTATTTTTCCGCCAAGCCGGGAAAACTTTTCCGGCGTCTTGAGAAACTCGATAACTTCCTGGAGTTCGGCTTTTGCTTCATCCACGCCGGCAACATCGTTAAAGGAAACTTTCACCTCTTTTTCTATGTAGATCTTCGCTTTGCTCTTGCCGATCGCCATGAAACCACCGCCGAGTCCTTCACGCTGCGCGAAACGGCGCATCAGGAACATCCAAATGCCAAAGAACAACAGCACAGGCAGCACCCATGAAAGAAGATCATGCACCAGTGTATTTTCGACCTCACCAGCGAATTTGACGTGGTGAGCAGCAAGCTTGTCGGCGAATTCAGGGTCGACCCGGATAGTAATGAACTTCCGTAGTTGGCCCTCGGCGGGGTCTTTCAGCGTACCTTGGATGTAATCTTGGCCGATCTGCACCTCCTCAACACGCTCCTCTTTTAAGTACATTTCGAATTGACTGTAAGGGATTTGCTCAATTTGGCGCGTCTGCATCCAGAGACTGTGGAGGAGTAAAACTCCCCACACCGCGATGAAAACATACCAAATGTTGAATTTGGTTTTTCTATTCATGAAGAAGATTATAGTCATTCCAGGCCGTTATGTCAGGGATACTTTGGCAGGAACTTGCGCCAGGCACGATCGCAGCAGTGGATCGGTTGATTTGCGCCGGTGCAAACCACCATAAAGCGCGCGCATCACGCCGCGTACGGTCCTCTGGTCCAATTCCGTGCGCTCTTGGGTGTCGTAGACCATCAAATGCATGGGTACGGGTCCAAGCGGTCCGGGAAACTGATACAAGAGATTGTGCAGTAGCCGTGTCTGACTCCGTTGATAGAAAGAAATGAGATCGTTTTCCACCTCCAAAGTTAACAACCGCGCCCGAGGCGAAAAATCGGGCAACTGGGCTATTAACCAGCGATAGAGCGCCGTCCCTACGCCTTTACCGCGCCATTCCCGCGCGACGGCAAGGTAGTCCAGATGAACGAATGCTGGTAAGCGACAAATCCAGATAAGAGCAAAGCCCAACACTTGCCCATTTTTTTCCACAACAATGAGCTGATAATTCCCTTCTTTGAGCAGCGTACGAATACGGTCAATCGATAAGCGGCTGTCACGTGGAAACTCCGCCAGATAGATTCGCATTACCTGATGAAACCGCTGAGAGCTGTACTGCTCGATCCGACAAAATGAGAATTGTGGACGGATGTTAGCCATAGAGAAGGTCATATGTTGACCTTCTTTCCAGAGCAACAGCGGCGTGGATTGAAGCGGAGATCTAAAGTCTGTAGCCTAGAATCCAGTGCCTACAGTTCCTAACCAGCGAGCCTTTCGTGACTATTAAGCTCTTCCGTATGACCCTCCGCGTGGCGTGGCGGTCGTTACAGCGCAACAAGCTACGCTCGGCGTTAACCATGCTTGGTATTATTTTCGGCGTTGGTGCGGTCATTGCCATGGTCGCTATTAGTCAAGGAGCGGATGCATTCCTACAGGCGCAGATTAACAGCCTGGGAACGAATATCGTCATGGTTTGGCCCGGCTCGACGACGTCTTCTGGAGCGCATGGCGGCGCCGGAAGCGCGCTCTCACTCACGGTCACGGATGCCGAAGCCATTGCCAGAGACTGCCCCTCGGTTGCCGGTGTTGCGTACATCAAACGTCAGAACATGCAAGTAATAGCGGGTGGACAAAATTGGAGTACACAAATCCAAGGGATCAATCGCAGCTATTTCCAAGTGAGAAACTGGCCTCTGGCTTCAGGGCGCATATTTACCAAGCAAGAAGAAGACACGGCGGCGCGTGTTTGCCTCCTAGGGGAAACGACCGTGGAGAATCTCTTCGCGCCAGGCCAAGATCCCGTGGGCGCGACGATTCGCGTGCAAAACGTGCCATGCCGAGTCATTGGCGTTATGAGCCTCAAAGGGCAAACGGGGTGGGGCCAAGATCAGGACGACACCATCCTGGTTCCGTTCTCTACAGCGGAGCGCAAACTGATCGGCGCGTCGATTCTCGGGCAGGTCAATTTTATGCTTGTCTCTGCTTACAGTCCCGAACTGACACCGCAGACCGAAAAAGAAATTCGTGCGCTCCTCCGCGCGCGGCATCGCCTTACTGACAATCAAGACGATGACTTCAGCGTGCGTAATTTGCAGGAAATCGCGGACGCGTCCGCAAGCGCCAGTCAGGTGATGACCATGTTACTTGCTTCGGTCGCGTCGATCGCTCTGCTGGTTGGCGGCATCGGCATCATGAATATTTTGCTGGTATCGGTTACGGAACGTACGCGTGAGATCGGCATTCGCATGGCGGTTGGCGCCAAAACCCAACACATTCTGCTGCAGTTTCTCGTAGAGGCGATGACGCTTAGCATGGCGGGCGGCATGCTTGGCATTGCGTTAGGCATTGGCAGCGCACAACTGGTTGCCTCCCTAGCAAACTGGCCGAGTCTGCTCTCTCCTACTGCTATTGCTGGGTCGTTTCTGTTCTCTGGTCTTGTCGGCGTTATCTTTGGCTATTATCCAGCCCACAAAGCGTCCCGACTCGATCCGATTGAGGCGTTACGGTACGAGTAAAAGAGACAGAAATAGTCGTAGCGTATGCCAGGCGCACGGAAAGTTTTTGTAGGGTGCGCCTGGCGCACCAACAAATCTGTTGAGCGTGTTAATGACTCCGCATAGCCGTTTTCTTTCTGTTCGTGGCGCCAATCTGCATTATCTCGAATGGGGAACGGCGGAGAATCCGCCGCTCATGCTCATTCACGGCGGTTCGGCGCATGCCCATTGGTGGGATCATATCGCCGTCGAACTCGCGCAAGCATATCGTGTCATCGCGCTTGACTCACGCGGGCATGGTGACAGCGACAGGGCGAACCCGACGAGCTATGAGATCAATGATTATGTAGAAGATATTGCCGCCGTCATTGTTCAATTGCAGCTCGCGCCCTGCGTCCTTATTGGCCATTCGCTCGGTGGTCTCATTGCTATGACCTATGCGATCCGTCATGGGCAGACGCTTTCGTCTCTCGTCATTGTCGATATGGGACCGCGTTTACAACAAAGCCGTAGAATGCAGCTCTTAAGCCGTGTGCCAACGCCGATATTTGCCAACGAGGAAGATCTTGCCCGCCGTTTTCGTTTACTTCCTGAAGAAACTTGGGCGGCTCCAGAGCTTCTTCATCACATTGCGCGCCATAGCGCCCACGCCCTGAGCGATGGACGATTGATGCTGAAAACCGACCGCGCCACCTTTGTACGTCAACCTCACGATGTCAGTGCAGAACTTTCTCGCATTACGTGTCCGATCTTGCTCATTCGCGGCGGAGAGAGCAAAACACTCTCTCTAGAAGTAGCACAAGCAATGGCGGCTCAGTGCCCTCGTTTACGGACGATCGAGATTCCCGGCGCGGGGCATCACGTGTTTCTTGACAAACCGGCGGCTTTTTTAGAGGTTGTACGAAAGTTTCTCCACGAGCAACTGGAGGGGACAGCATGCAAGACCTGATTCAACGCGCGGCGGAGGCCATTCGCAAAGCGCGGAAAACCCTCGCGCTCACCGGCGCGGGCATTTCAGCGGAGAGCGGTATTCCTACCTTTCGGGATCCAGGCGGATTGTGGGACCGCTACGATCCAGAGGAGTACGCAACGATTCAAGCCTTCCGCCAAGATCCCGCCAAGGTCTGGCGCATGATGAAGGACTTCACCGAACTCAAGATCGCAAAGCCGAACCCAGGCCATTTCGGGCTCGCATATCTTGAACAATTAGGCATGCTGCACTGCGTCATCACGCAGAACGTGGACAATCTACATCAAGCAGCCGGCAGCCGTGAGGTTATCGAGTTTCACGGCAATATGCGCCAAGTCGTGTGCCTGAGTTGTCGGAAGCTCTTGCCGCTGGAGGAAATTTTATTAGATACTTTGCCTCCCTACTGCTCTTGCGGCGGTGTGTTCAAACCAGCAGGCGTATTCTTTGGCGAACCGATCCCCGTGGACGCCATGTATCGTTCACAAGAGGCGGCTCAGAGCTGTGATTTGGTTCTCGTCATTGGCACTTCGGCGGTGGTCTACCCAGCGGCGGATATCCCGCGTGTCGCGAAACAAGCCGGCGCACAGGTCATCGAGATCAATCCGGAAAAAACCGACTTGACTGGCGGGGTTTCCGATTTCATCATTCTAGAGAAAGCTGGAGTCGCGATCCCTCAAATTATCGCGGCCCTCAAAGCTATGGCCTCATAGGAGGATCAGTTATGTGGTTCGGTTTCATTCTTGGAGTAGTGGTTACTGCGGCGTTCATTCTGTACGGCAATGGCGAGTTGTTGATTCAACTCGGTGAACAAATAAAGAAAACAGCGGACCGCTTTTGGACCTGGCAGCGCGAGCGTACAGAACATAAGTAGAATGGCGCATACCTGGGGCTAGAAGGTGGGGGCGAAGGACCAGTCCTCATTCTCCCAACCCCCAAGTCTCTAGCCTCCAGTCTCCGTTTCCTCCTCAGCATTTATCCTCCATCGTTTTTTGCAGCGGGCAACGCTTCCCCTCTCTCCCCTGCTTGTGGTAGAGTCCGGCTTGTCAGACGACTTGCAAAGGAGGGGGAATCATGGCTTTACCACTCGAAGGTATTCGTGTTCTTGACTGGACGATTTGGCAACAAGGACCGGTCGCCACGATGATGCTTGGTGATCTCGGCGCGGAAGTCATTAAAATTGAGGAACGTGTCGGTGGCGACCCAGGCCGCGGCGTTATGAGTATCGCTGGGGTGGGGACCGGCAGCGATAAACGGAACTATTACTTCGAGGCCAATAATCGCCATAAAAAAAGTCTCGCCCTTGATCTCAAGCAGCCTGAAGGTAAAGAGATCATTTACAAGCTGGTTAAAACATCCGACGTCTTCGTACAAAACTTCCGCAAAGGCGTCGCCGGCAAACTTGGTCTGGACTATCAAACCTTGTCCAAACTCAACCCAAAGTTGATTTACGCCAGCGCGACCGGCTACGGTCCTCATGGCCCGGATTCCGGTGAGCCGTCTTTCGATTACATGGGACTGGCGCGCTCGGGCATCATGACTGCCGTGGGCGAGCCTGACATGGCCCCGCAAAACATCACCGGCGGTATTGCCGATCAGATGGGCGCGATCATGCTGGCGCACGGGGTTGTCGTAGCGCTCTTGACGCGTGAACGCCTGGGCATTGGCCAGGAAGTCAACACTTCTCATCTGGGAAGTATGATGGCGTTGCAAGGGTTGAATGTGGCGTGCCGTTTGACGCTCGGCAAAGAGTTCAAACGCTTCTATCGGACCGAGGCGGCGAATCCTCTGTGGAATCACTACCAGTGTCAGGATGGCAAATGGATCTGTTTCGCCATGCCGCAAGCCGACCGGTACTGGCCGGACTTCTGTAAAGCCGTTGGCCTCACGGAACTGGAAAAAGATCCTCGTTTCGTCACTATGAAAGTACGGGGGAAAAACTGCAAAGAGCTGATTGGTATTCTCGACGAGATTTTCGCCTCCAAGCCGCGTGATGAATGGATGAAGATCTTAAAGGCTGGCGGCGACTTCATTTATACCATCGTTAATAACATCGCTGATCTCCCCGATGACGTGCAAGCCAGAGAAAACAACTACATCGTTGACTACGACCATCCCTCCTGGGGACCATCAAAGATCGTCGGGCATCCAGTCATCTACAGTGAGACTCCCGCGAATCCGCAAGCGTCTGCTCCAGAGTTTGGTGAACACACCGAACACATCCTCATCGACACGCTAGGGTACTCGTGGGAGCAGGTGGCTGAGCTGAAGGAAAAGGAAGTGATCTAGGCTTCCGCTCGACTTAATAGAATCGGAAAACCAGAGGCGGAGAGAATCGGAGACCCCTGGCAACGAACCGGAGAGTGAGAAAATCGGAGACGAGCGGGCAAGGACAAACGTTTTCTTTCTCCGCCCCCCGGTTCCCCGATTCTCCGTTTCAACCTACTGAGTTCCCCGTCCTTGCATTCACGCTTCCTCGCTTCACGCCTTCTTACTGAAAGGACCAGCTACGATGAACTGGCCGCCACGCTATACCATTCTTTTACTGCTCTTCCTCCTTTCGCTGGTGAATTATATCGACCGGGTGAATATCTCCATCACCGCGCCGGTGATGATGCCGGAATTAGGCTGGGATACTGGCTTGTTCGGCGTTGTTTTTTCAGCCTTTGTCTGTGGCTACGCCATATTCATGATCCCGAGCGGCCTTCTGGCTGATACTCGCAGCCCGAAAACGCTGCTGGCCTTCGCTTGCTTTGGGTGGTCGTTGTTTACTCTTCTTACGCCGGTTGGGCGTCATGCGTTTTTGCTGATGCTTACCTTGCGATTTTTCGTTGGCGCCTTCGAGGCGGTCAGCCTGCCGGCGGCGACGGTCATCAACTCACGCTGGGTGCCAAAGCATGAACTTGGTCTCGCACAGATGATCAGCCTTTCCGGCATCTATGCTGGTCAATTGATCGCCTACCCCATTTCGACCTGGATCATTGCTCATTTCACGTGGAAAGGGGTTTTCTACTTTAACGCTATCGCAGGCTTTCTGTGGATCGCCGTGTGGCTCGCGTTTGGCTCTGATCGACCGCCTTCAACCACAGCGCAACGTCCCGCGGTGCACGTGGAAAAACTCAAGGCGCCAGTTGGCGCGTTGTTGAGTGCGCCAGCGATCCTCGCGCTGGCGCTCGCCTATTTCTTCTGGGCCTACGGACTCTCCATGGTCGTCGCTTGGTTGCCAACCTATCTGGTCAAAGCGCGAGGCTATACCATCCAGCAAATGGGGATTGTCGGCATGCTGCCGGTCGCTGGCGGACTCATTGGCGTCCTCGGCGGCGGTGTGCTTTCTGACTATCTCCTCAGAAGGGGAGTGCGTCCCGCCATTGCCCGCAAAGGCATTCCCGCAACTATGATAGCGATTTCTGCTCCCTTTTTAGCAATAGCAACGACCCTGGAGTCACCGCTAGCGGCAGTAGTCGCGTTTGCTGTCTTCATGTTGCTGACCACCCTTGGGCTGGTTGCCTTTTGGAGCATCCCAGTGGAAATGAATACGCGCCTCGCCGGTTCCATCGCCAGTATTATGAATTTTGGTGGAAACTTCGGCGGCTTCTTCAGCCCCATGGTCGCCGGTTTTCTGGTGGAAAGGACGGGAGACTGGTCAGTGCCTTTCTATACGGCGGCAGGCGGTTGCTTATTGGGGGCCATTGTCCTCGGTCTCATGGTTCCCGTGCGAGCGATTACGTTCTCCGGAGTTCACACGGAGCCCTCTCAAGAGGAACTCCAACATTCCGCTGCGCATTAATCCCTGGCGGCGCCGCTCGACCGGGCGGCGCTGACAACCTTCGTTCTTCCGCTCGGCGCTACCTTCCTCTCACACGGAGAGAGGAGCGCGCGAATTCTTCAGGAAAAAGACGATGCGACTGAAGTCTCTTTTGGCTAATCAAAGAGGCAGCATGCCTAATGCCTCTTTGATGCTTGCCACAATCACCAAAGGCTCCGCAGCAATCTCCACCGCAGGGATATCCTGCGGTACTTCCAGCGCGGCAAATTGACTCGCTAACAAGTCAGCTTTCATGAAGTGGCCGTGTCGCAAGGCCAGGCGCTTCTCAATCAGCTCATAACTACCCTTCAGGTAGAGAAAGCGGACGTCGTCATCCTCGCCTTTTAGCAGTTCGCGGTACGTTTGTTTGAGCGCTGAACAAGCAATGACGGCGGACCGTCGATCACGAAGGAGCTGGTCAATGAGCTGTCGCAACGCCGTAAGCCAGGCACTGCGGTCATCATCCGTTAACGGAACACCTTTATTCATCTTAGTAATGTTTGCCTGCGGATGAAAATCATCCCCGTCGTAAAATGACCAACCCAGATCGCGGGCGAGTAGCTCCCCGATTGTTGTTTTCCCGGCGCCGGATACGCCCATAAGAACAAGAATCATACGGCCTCCTGTCGTTCCAGGCACTAGCTTGCTGGCCGATGCTGGTCAACCTGTGGTAAGAGAGGCACAGCAAAGGAGGAAAATATATGTCGATTCTCATCACCGGCGGCACGGGGTTTTTAGGCAGGCATTTAGTGCGGCATTTGCTGCAGGCAGGGGAAAAGGATTTGCTTATCCTTGATGCAGTACCCAATATGATGGCGATTGCCGACGTTGCGTCACAAGTGAAGGTCGCGCCCGGTGACGTCATGGAAGTCACTGCTCTCATTGACGCCATCAATAAATACAAAGTCGAAGGCATTATCCATCTTGCCTACCTGCTTGGCACGGGCGGGATCAGGAATCCCTTACCGTCGATCAACGTGAATTGCATTGGCACGACCAATGTCTTTGAAGCCGCGCGTCTCACCGGCATTAAACGGGTTGTCTACATGAGCTCCGTCGCCGTGTTTCCGATGCGCTCGGCCCTGACCGGTCCCGAGTTGAGCGAAGATGACCCGCCGGCGCCGGACTCAGTCTATGGCGCCTGCAAACTCTTCAACGAACATATCGCTACGTACTACGCCAATGCTTACGGGCTTGATCCTATCGGCATTCGACCGACTTCAGTCTTCGGCGAGGGGCGTGGCCATCGGCGCGGTGCGGGCGCGGATCATTTCATGGTTCTACCTGAACTGGCGTTGCTCGGTCATCCCGTGACCATGCCGCCGGATGAACAAGTGTCGGATTGGATGTATTGCCGCGACGCGGCTGAAGTGTTTCTCCGCGCCTATCGGGTGAAGAATCCGCAACACCGCGTCTTCAACATGAGCGGGGCGCCGAGGAAGACTGGCGAACTGACCGCCTACTTACGTGAGATTCTGCCGCAGGCGAATATATCCATCAGTGATAAACCTTTTATTATGACCTCATTGCTCAAGACTGATCGTCTACGAGAAGAACTGGGCTTTGCCCCAAAATATACCGTAGAAGAAGGCATTTTGGCGTACCTGAACGACGTCAGGAAACGGGAAGGGATGCCGTTGGAACCGAGGTGAGTGGGTAGGGGCGAAGCCTTTGCGTGTCAGGTTCCCCGTGGCGTTCGCCTCTTCGAGGCAAATGCTTCGCCCCTACAGTGGGCGGCCGCTAGAGTCCCGTGTAGCAATTTCTTACCTTCTGGTTTAGAAAAGCGTGCGACATGCACATGAACGAAATAAATGCTGAAAAGAGTATTTCCGAATTCGAATTTTCCACTCGCAGCCAAAGAAAAAGAAAAAAACATTGCGACCAAATCAAAACGGTGCTAAGGGACTGCGAATGGAATACGGAGACCGTTTGGTGTTCCGCCAGCCAGGTCTAGAAGCTCCAGTACCACGATGTGGTAGCGTTGGAACTGGTGGCGCGGATGGTGAATATAAAGGCGCGAAGGAACCCGAAAGGCTAGATCTATCTATGCGTAGATGGAACGGGCCATCTACATGCAGATAGATTAGATAGAATGTTTTTTATCTATGAGTATATGGAGCCATCTATGCACCCATCTACATCTAGACAACCCTATCTACCAGTAGAGAAAATAGATACTGCATATCCCTAAGTTAGGCCTGAGTTGAAACAATTCAATAAAGTTCCTCATAAAGCTGTTCACAAACACCAAGGCGGAGCAACCATGACCGGAGGAAATTCCAGGGCAGCGCCGCTCACGTCCTGGCCAGTCAGTGTCAGAGGATATTGCCCGTCGGCGCTCGCCCGTTGCTGCCACAGGAGACGTTGGGACGAAGCGCAGGGCCAGTCACGGACTGCGACGCGGAGGGACAGCAGCCAAG
>JBFWZL010000075.1:0-16519 GCA_050185455.1 Binatia bacterium
ACACCCCCTACCGCGAGCACCCCAAATACCCCTACCGCGCCGGCAAATAGACGCCCTTACCCACCCAGCGCGCCTCATGTTCCAGCACGGCTAGCGTCGCTTTGATATTGCCCGCGGCGACCCCCGGGAGATACTTCTGCTTCTGCTCAGAGTTTCCAGCTTCAAGAATCGCGAGTCCGCCCAAACACACCGTGGAAAAGAAAGGACCCGGACAAGCAACCCGCCCCATCTCTTCTAGAATGACGACGAGATCGACCATATTCAGTCCGGAACCACCGAACTCTTCAGGGTAAATCAATCCCATCCACCCAAGCTCAGCCATCTTCTTCCACAGTTCGTCTGAGTATCCACGTTCATCCTCCATCATTTGGCGGACGTATGAGATAGGACATTCCTTGCCGAGAAAATCCACGGCTGATTGTCGTAATAACTCCTGTTCTTCGCTAAATCCGAAATCCATGTGCGCCCCTCTGTCCTAAAATTTGCGAGCAGCAGCACATCACTAGAAAGAAAAAGAGGCAAGGGGAGCAACCTCCTTGCCTCTCTCAGTCAAGACTAAAACGCGAATCCAGGGAATTAGCTATTCGCTAAAATCGTTACACAGCCGACGGACCCCGGACCGCCAAGATTATGAGCAAGACCCACTTCCGCATCTTTCACTTGACGAGCACCGGCTTTGTTCCACAGATGCTGCGACACTTCGTAGATCATACGGATCCCCGTGGCGCCGATCGGATGTCCAAACGATTTGAGTCCGCCCGAAGGATTGACGGGAATCTCACCGCCGATTGCAGCGCGACCTTCTTCAACATACCGCCAGCCTTCGCCACGATTCGCAAGGCCAAGATCCTCAATATTCAGAATCTCAGTGATGGTGAAACAATCATGGCACTCGATAAGATCGATATCTTTCACCGTCATCCCAGCTTGTTCATACGCAGATTGCGCCGCTTGCGCAGTCGCGGGAAAACCAGTGTACGCGAACCCGGGCTTCAAGTAAGGTTCGCCCGAAGTCACAGCCAGGCCAACACCTTTCACATAGATGGGGTCGGGGCGAAATGACTTCGCGAGGTCGGCGCGGCAGATAATCGCCGCCGCCGCTCCATCCGTCGTTGGGCAGCAGTCGAACAAGCCCAGTGGACTACAGATCATCGGCGCATTGATGACTTGCTCTTCGGTCACTTCCATCTGGAAGTGCGCCTTAGGGCTCATAGTGCCGTTATGATGGTTCTTCATCGCCACTTTAGCGAGGGCGCGCTTATCAATACCATATGTCGAGAAATAGCGATTCGCTGCCATCGCGAACAAAGAAGGCGCCGTCGTCCCATAGCCAACGACAGGGTGGTTACCGAACGTGCCTAGACCACGCTGGCCAGAGTCACGCAGTTTTTCGAAACCAAACGCCAGTACGACATCGTACATACCGGCAGCAACCGCCATGCACGCATTCCGGAACGCATCCATGCCCGACGCGCAATAGTTTTCCACCCGGGTAATAGGAATATTGAACAGTTTCAACGGGTCCGCTAAAGCGTTGCCGGCATTGGCGGAACTTAGCGTTCCCACCCAAGCCGCTTGAATCTGACTCGGATCGATTTTAGCGTCGGCGTACGCCTCAAGCGCGGCGGTCACGATCGTATCTTCGGCGCTCATGTCATAATGTTCGCCAAACTTGCTGCATCCGGCGCCGATCACCGCCACTTTATTCCGAATATTCATCAGACACCTCCTTTCGAGAGGAAGAGTTATCAATTGTTGCCAGTTAGCAGTTACCAGTTGTCAGTTATCAGTTTTTCGTTACTGGAAACAAGGGGTTCAACTTTTGTACTGCCTGCTTTTTTTGGCAACTGACGACTATGCTACTTGTTTATTGGTCGCGCTTTCCAAAAGTAATTCTTAATGCCATAACCCTCATGATATTTTCGGAAGGTCAGCTCCAAGGGCATCCCAATCTCCACCCGTTCAGGATCACAGTCTGTCAGTTGGACATAGACGCGCCCCCCACTATCAAGGTCGAGGACCGCGTGCGTGGTCGGCGGATCCGGGGTCTCGGTGAGAAAGTCATGCGTAAAGGTAAACAGTTTCCCTTTTCGAGACAATTTGACTTCTTCAAGACCATCGCGATAGCCGCATTCAATACAGATACGATGGATGGGGAACTGGATGACCTTGCATTTGGGGCATTGCCCACCGTGCAGAGGAAGAATCTCTTTCTGGTCACGTAAGAGCACGACTGGAGTTGAAATATCCGTCGTCGTATAGTCCTTCTTCATGAGTTTGCGGAAGCGCGCATATTTCCCGTAAGAAGACATCGTGCGCTTCACTTCAATTTGCGAAAAGACACTTCTGACTGCTTTGAAACCGGCAATCGCGTCAGTAACCCGGAACACAGCGGCATCTCCGCCGTCACCATAGCCAACCACGAGAATCAAATCCCCCGGCTTCGAACGTTCAAGTACGGCAGCCAAGAGGACCAGCGGCTGCGCTGTTCCGGCGTCGCCAACCGTGGTCCAGAAGGTATCTTGCACCTGAGATTTTGCATCCAATCCGACCCCTCGCAAGGCCGCTTGTAAAGTACGTTGTGCTGGAGCGGCAATCGCCGCATTGGCAATATCCTTGGGAGCCAGATTGCATTTTTTCAAGACGCCTTGCACGGTCGCGGCGATGAAACGGTTATAGCCGAACTTGGTCTCGAACGCGCCAGGAAATGACCGGAGGTAATCTTGTTCTTCCGTACGCCAGGTGCCAAGAAATTCTTGGCTGACGGTATAGGAACCGACAAGCTCAGCAATGACATGCTCAGTCCCGACGAGAATAGCGCCGCCGGCGTCGCCGTAATTCTGTTCCTGCTGTGAGTCGGGTTCCCCCATGCGGGAGTCACCAGCACACACGAGAATGTGTTTCCCGGGTTGCACGAGGTCAAATGCGGTTAACAAGGCAGACGTACCAGCGCGCAGAGAATCAGTGAAATCCATCGTGCGAATCTCCGGGCTGGCCTCCAGCACGGTGGCAACAGTAACCGCCGCTTGTTTTTCACGGTAAGGCGAAGTAGTGGAGGCAAAGAACACCCCCGCGAGTGAACGAGGGTCTCGTTCGCCCAAAGCGTCCACACTCGCATTGACCGCCATGGTCAAACTGTCTTCATCAAAATTGGCAATCGCACGTTCACCACCAAGAGAAGGAATTCCCCACTCTTTAGCAATGAGTTCGCGCGGAAGACGATACGTTGGGATATAGGATCCAAATGATACAATACCTACCATACTCTCTGCTCCTCACATCCTAATGCTGCGGCGTGTATTGCGTAGGGCGTTTCTTCTTCAACCCTACACCCCGTTTTGCACGACACGTATTGCACACCATGAGTGGCGCATATTCATCCAGTATCTTGCGATACTCAGAACTCAGCGCTCGGTACTCAGGACTGTCAACTTAACCGGCTTGCAGGATCGCCAGCGTTCATCGCATAGCCATCAACTTGCAGATTAGCGCCAGTGATATAGCTGGACGCTTTTGAGGCCAAGAACACACAGGGCCAAGCCACCTCGATCCCCGTGCCAAACCGCTTGAGCGCGGTTCCGTTAATCGCGCGTTGTTGCAGCTCCGGCGTCGGCCATAATACTTCCTTGACACCGGGAGTATCAATCGGCCCGGGCGAAATACAATTCACACGAATGCCGTAGGGGGCCCATTCAATTGCTAGAGAGCGCGTAAGGTTGATCACCCCGGCCTTTGCCGCCCCATAGTGACTCATCGTCGCGGCGCCATACACGCCAGAGTCGGAAGAGACGTTAATGATATTCCCTCCAGTTTTTCTCTCCATCATCACTCTGGCTACGGCTCTAGAGAAATTAAAGGAGCCATTCAAGTTGATCGCGACAATCGCGGCAAAACCATTGGGAGAAATCTCATGCGCGTGCGCGACAAAACTCGCGCCGGCATTGTTAATCAGGACATCGATCCGTCCCCAGGCGTCGACCGCCTTCTGCACGACTGTCTCGACCTGATCGTTCTGTCGCACGTCACAGGTCATTGTCTCAACCACGCCGCCTTCTTTTCTGATGCCTTCGGCAACAGGTCCAAGATGGTCCATCGTACGACTAGTAATCAGGACTTTCGCGCCGCGGCGGCAGAACTCTCGGGCGATATCCGCGCCGATCCCCGTACCGCCGCCAGTAACGATTGTAACCTTGCCAGTAATATCAAAAGCTTCATCTATCGTCTGCGCCATGTTTCCGCCTTATCTGTTCCGTCAGTCTGTTGAGTCATTGTTTGAAGAGGGAATTTAGCACCTCAAGATTTCACTGCTTCATCGCCTCAATGTTCAAATGGCTCAATCGCTCAATGATTCAATCTTTATCCGAGGCTGGGTCGCCAAGTCTTCCCGCCATCTGTAGTGTGGATGATTATCCCATACCCACCGACAATCCAGCCATTGTTGTCATCAAAGAAGTCTATCGCTCGTAGCCAGGTGACCATTGGCCGCCCAAGTTGGGCGGGTCTCCATTTCCCCTCTCGTAACTGGAGCATCCGGCCGGAGCCGCCAGTGATCCATCCAGCGCCATCATGAAGAGAAAGCGCGAAGAGAGGGTCGGTTGAAGACCGCGATACCTCCTCAGCGGTAAAATTCCAGGTCTTACCCCCATCGGTGGTGTGCGCCATTTTTCCTTCGAGCCCCACGGTCATTCCTTCATTCATATTGAGAAAACGAATCCCGAACCACGTCGGCAAATTCAGTGCATCATCGATACCTGCCTGGCCAAGCAACGTGCCTTGCTGTTCTTGCCACGTTATTCCGCCATCAGTCGAATGATAGATCTTCCCGAATTCGCCGGCCATCCACCCGGTCTGCTCGTCAAGGAAGTGAATGTCGTACAGCACGGGATCTACCAAGGCGAGAGTGGCCTCTGCGTCTACCCCTTCGAGCGAGGCTTCAATGCGACCGGTTTCCCACGACTCGCCCCCGCTGGTGGTGCGTAAGTACGTCGCCTGTTCAGACACCGCCCAACCATGCGAGGAATTCACGAACCACAGTGCAAAAATAGGAAGCGTGATCCCGCTTTCCTGTTTCTGCCAGGT
This sequence comes from Binatia bacterium, assembly GCA_050185455.1. Classification (GTDB taxonomy): domain Bacteria; phylum Desulfobacterota; class Binatia; order Bin18; family Bin18; genus SYOC01. Next base: position 5,080 of record JBFWZL010000075.1, read on the forward strand.
CTCGCCTCCATCTTCGGTATGAAGGATCAGTCCATCCTGTCCACACACCCAACCGTTCTGCGCATCAGTAAACTTCACATTATAGAGGGCCAGCTCGGTTCCACTTGGTTTGGCTTGCCAGCTCCTTCCCCCATCGAGGGTCATAAGAATTTTTCCGCCATACCCGACGACAATGGCTTTCTCCGGAGAGAGCGCCGCTACATCGTAAAATTTGTCGGAGATCGTGATCAGACGATTACTGAGGGGAACGTCTTTAATCTCCTGATGACAAGCGGAGAAGAGGATAAAACAACCAAAGAGCAGCCATAGCCTAAAGAAACCCAGCATACGATAGAAGCCTTCACCAACGCTGAAAGTTTTCCCCTCTTACCCCCTTACCTCTGACTTTGCAATGAGCCCTAACAACAGGCTCAAGGCTTCAGGGCTTCTTCTCTCCCTCTCCTAATTCAGATGCGCCCGTGCATCATACCAACTCACATACACCACTGGATGATTAGCAAGTCCGTCGAGACCGCCCTTACCTTGTGAGCGATAGCGGCTCAGTTCAACAAACGCCCGGAATTGCGCCACTGTCACCGGATACTTGGCGATATAATACCTGGATAAGGTCACGGCGTGTTGTGGCTGTTCGTTCTCGTATGCCTGCTCGTCTTGTTGTGGGTTGCTGCCCATCAAGAACGGTCCGGCAGGAATTTCTACAAACCCCAGCAGCCACGCTGCCGTGAGTTGCCGCAGCCACAGAACCGACCACCTTCACGATGGTTTGCGAGCCTGGCCCATACCGCGCCAATTCCTCACGCAAGGTCTCATCCAACCATGTCCGCTCAGTTTCAGGCAACGCATTTCTAGCGATCGCAATCGTGTCGAGCTTTTAGAGAATAGCGTCCAGCTCAGTGTGGAAGGCTGGGTTGGACAACTCAGCCTCGATGTCCCGCGCGGCGTCCGCCTCGTCCTTCCAGCCTTGGATGCAATTGGCGACCAGGTTTGTACCGACGCTCGACAAAACTCCACCTAACGCCATCCCCGCCGAGATATCCTCACCCGTAGCTGCCTGGACTACAGGCCACAAGGTCATGGCGCAAAGCGAGCCGTAGACCGAATTGACGCCAAACCCTTGCATCCGTTGCCGCCAATTTGTGAGTCGTTCACGAACGGTTGCCTTCCACGTCGTCAGATCGAATGGCATGGTCCCCTCCCTGTGCTCGGCAGCCATTTTCTTCCATAACCTGATTTTGATCAAGCAACGCCTTGCTCTATCTTTCCCTTGACAACCAATTGCTCCTCCCCTAGGAGACAGAACACGATGTGGTATAATCCGCGCAATTTTTTTCAGGTCGGTTCGGCGCTGAACGCGCTGAACGAAATCAATGACGCAAGAAGGGAAAGACATGGCAAAAGCAGACAAGATTATCTATACGAAGACCGATGAAGCTCCGATGTTGGCAACCTATTCGTTCCTGCCGATCGTCAACGCCTTTTCCAAAGCGGCGGGTGTGACCGTGGAATTGCGGGACATTTCGCTGGCCGGACGGGTCATCGCCGCGTTTCCGGAATACCTGACCCCACAGCAGCAGCAGCACGATGCCTTGGCCGAACTCGGCGAGCTGGCCAAGACGCCCGAAGCCAATATCATCAAGCTGCCGAACGTCAGCGCGTCGCTCCCACAGCTGAAGGCGACGATCAAGGAATTGCAGAGCCAGGGCTACAATTTGCCTGAATATCCGGAAGATCCGCAGGACGACAAGGAGCGCGAGATCAAGGCGCGCTACGACAAGGTCAAGGGCAGTGCGGTGAATCCGGTGTTGCGCGAAGGGAACTCGGATCGCCGCGCGCCGCTTTCCGTAAAAGCCCATGCGCGTAAGCACCCGCACAAGATGGGCGCCTGGACACCAGACTCCAAAACCCACGTCTCCCACATGAAGGGCGGGGATTTCCGCTCGAATGAAAAGTCCATCACGCTACCGGCGGCAACCGATGCGCGGATCGAGTTCGTCGGCCAGGACGGCAAGGTCACGGTATTGAAACAGAAGCTGGCGTTGCAGGCCGGTGAAGTGCTCGACGCCACGTTCATGAGCAAGAACGCGTTGCGCACGTTCATCGAAGAGCAGATCGAGGACGCCAAGAAACGGGGCGTACTGTTCTCGTTGCACCTGAAGGCCACCATGATGAAGGAATCCGATCCGAAGATCTTTGGTCATGCCGTGACGGTGTACTACAAAGATGTGTTCGAGAAGCACGGTGAGACGCTCAAGAAGCTGGGCGTCGACCCGGACAACGGCATCGGCGACCTCTACAGCAAGATCAAGGCGTTGCCAGATGATCAACGCAAGGCGATCGAAGCCGACATTCAAGAGGTCTACAAAAAGCGGCCGCCGATGGCGATGGTGAACTCGGACAGGGGGATCACCAATCTGCACGTCCCGAGCGACATCATCGTCGATGCCTCCATACCGCCGGTTATTCGCGATTCGGGCAAGATGTACAATCCGGAAGGCAATATGCAGGACTGCAAGTTAGTGATTCCCGACGCCTGCTACGCGCCGGTTTATCACGAGGTCGTCGAATTCTGCAAGAAACACGGCGCCCTCGATCCTCGTACGATGGGGAGCGTTCCCAACGTCGGTTTGATGGCGCAGGCGGCGGAAGAATACGGCTCGCATGACAAGACCTTCAAGGCGCCGGGCAATGGCGCGATACGCATCGTGGATGCGGCAGGGAAGACGCTGCTCGAGCACAAGGTTGAAGAAGGTGACATCTGGCGCGCCTGCCAGGTAAAGGACGCCCCGATTCAGGACTGGGTGAAACTGGCGGTGACTCGCGCCAAGGCGACTGGTGCGCCGGCGGTGTTCTGGCTAGACAAGGACCGTGCGCACGATGCCGAGCTGATTAAGAAGGTAAATCAGTATCTGCCGCAAAACGATACGACCGGTCTCGACATCCGCATCCTGTCTCCAGCAGACGCGACTCGTTTCTCGCTGGAGCGGATGAAGGAAGGCAAGGACACAATTTCCGTGACCGGCAATGTGTTGCGTGACTATCTCACCGACCTTTTCCCGATTCTCGAGATCGGGACTAGCGCAAAGATGCTCTCGATCGTGCCGCTGTTGAGCGGCGGCGGTCTCTTCGAGACCGGCGCGGGAGGATCGGCGCCCAAACACGTGCAGCAACTCCAGGAAGAGGGCTATCTGCGGTGGGACTCGCTCGGCGAATTTCTGGCGCTGGCCGCATCCTTGGAGCACCTGGCAAAGGCGGGGAACAACCCCACGGCCAAGATTCTGGCGGATGCGCTGGATCAGGCCAACGCGAAGTTCCTCGAGAGCAACAAGTCTCCAGCGCGCAAAGTCGGCGAGATCGACAACCGCGGCAGCCATTTCTACCTCGCGCTCTACTGGGCGCAGGCCTTGGCCGCTCAGACGCAGGATAAGAAGATTGCCGAGCGGTTTACGAAGATCGCCAAGGATCTGGAAGACAATGCGGCGAAAATCGACGCCGAATTGCTCGCCGCGCAGCGCAAGCCGGTCGACCTCGGCGGATACTATCACCCGGACGAGGCGAAGGTCTCCAGGGCGATGCGCCCGAGCGCGACGTTGAACGCAATCATCGACGCGATTGCGTAATCGAATGATGATACGAGAAGACGCCGTGGTCATCCTCCGTGAGAATACGCAAGCCATTTATACGGGAATGTCCATTAGTCTACGGCTCACCCTTACATGAAAAGCCTGTAGCCCGGATGGAACGGAGTAGAATCCGGGAGTTCTGCTCCGCTCCCCGTTCGTTCCTGGATTACGCTTCGCTTCATCCAGGCTACCTTCTGTCCCTTTTTCAGGGGAATCGAGTTCATCGGTTATTTAGCATTATGCAGGTTTCACTGTATGTCAAACGCCACATAGGAAGCGATCTTGTGGTTCATCCCCGCAAGGGAAAACGAGAGGTACCGCAGCTCCTGCTCCGTGACAAACTGAAACGTCTGCGCCGCCCACTGGCCATTCGCTGCCCAATTACTAAAGATTTGGCTCTGTTTCACGCTTGGCCGTCGACTCCAGTCATCGGTGGTGGGGGTAATGGTCGGAAGAGGGCCAACTCCCCACCCAAAGAACTGCACCGCAAGTTCGGACGGGGAACTCTCGAACACTGCACTCTTGGCTCCCCCTAGCCGCCCCCGATTGGCTATCACGGTCACCTGAAAAACGGTCCCGGCGGGAAAAGAATCTGCTATCGCGTTGTGGACGAGCTTCCCGCGCCACCGTATAGAAGGCATAGCTCTTGCCCGCCTCGCCAGTGAAGATAATGACGGTGTCAGGGGTATTGGACACTACAGCCGCATATCTGTCAGCACGATTTCCCCAAAGCCTCCTCCCTACACGCTTCGCACACCTGCTCTATCAGCGCACCGAGGGTAATCCATTGTTCGTGGTAAGCATGGCCCACGACCTGATTGTGCGAGGGGTTCTCGCGCAAACCGAGGAAACATGGACCTTTCACGGAGCCTTCGACGCCCTTACTCAAAAGACACCGGAAGGGATCTGCCAACTGGTGACCAGCCAACGCGTGCGCCTCCAGCCACAAACACAACGGGTGCTGGAAGCGGCCAGTGTAGCTGGGATGAAATTTTCGGCGGCAGAGGTGGCGGTTGCACTGAAGACTGCCGTGGCGGTGGTAGAAGAGCAATGTGCGCGTTTAGCCGAGCAGCAGCAATTCTTGCAACCAGCAGGCATAAGCGAATGGCCAGACCATACGCTAACGGCCAGGTACACATTCCTCCATGCCTTATATCAACACCATTGGCACGAGCGGGTCAGTCCCAGTCGGCGGTAAGCATGGCATCAGCGTATTGGTGAGCGTAAAGAGGCGGCCTATGGCGACCGGGCTAGAGAGATTGCCGCCGAGCTAGCAGTACACTTTGAACAGGGACGAGAGTATGACAAGGCGCTACGCTACCTGAGCCAAGCGGCTGGGAAGGCGCTACGACGCTCGGCCAATCCCGAGGCCATCAACTATCTGACAAAAGCGCTTGAGCTGCTTGTATTCTTGCCTGACACGCCGGAGCGCGCCCAGCAAGAACTGAGGTTACAGGTCACCCTAGGGGCGCCGCTAATGATGACGAGAGGCTATACCGCGCCAGAAGTCAGAGGTGTCTATAACCGGGCGTGGGAGCTGTGTCGGGAGATGGGGGAGACTGCTCAGCTCTTTCCGGTGTTGGTCGGGCTGAGCAGGTTTTATTACGGCCGGAATTCTTCACGACGTGCGAACGAGTTAAGGGAACAACTGCTGAGACTCGCTCACAGTGGGCAAGACCCAAGCCTCTTGCTCGTAGCGCACATGAACCTGGGCGGGAACTTGTTCTTCCAAAGAGAGTTTGCCCAGGCCCACATCCACGCGGAGCAAGGCATTACTCTATACGATCCTCTGCAGCACCGTACTCTTATTTTTCTGCACGGAGATGACCCGGAGGTAACTTGCCGCTGTTGGGCGGCCCTGGCCCTATGGTATCTGGGCTATCCAGACCAAGCCCTGGACAAAATTTATCAAGCTCTCCGTATCGCTCAGGAGCTCGCCCACCCCTTTGGTCTGGCGTTTGCGCTCTTCTGGACCGCATTCCTCCACCAGGCTCGCGGAGAGGTGCAGAGAGCCCAGGAACAAACAGAAGCACTCATGACACTTACGCAAGAACACGGGATTCCCCAATTTTCAGCGATGGGCGCAATTGTGCACAGCTGGGCGCTGGCAGAGCAGGGACACGAAGAAGAGGGCATTACCCAGCTACAGCGGGGCATAGCTGGGCTGCGAGCTGCAAGGCAAGAATTGGGACGTCCGTATTTTCTTAGTTTGCTAGCCGAGACGTACAGAAAAAGAGGACAAGTTGAAGAAGGGATGAATGTGCTGACCGAGGCGCTGGCTATCACCCACAACACTGGAGAATGTATGCACCAGGCGGAGCTGTATCGGGTCAAGGGGGAATTACTCCTCAAGTCCCAAGGAGTCTATGAAAAAATGCAGACAAGAAAATCAGTTCAAAACACGTTACGAACGAGTCGAAGACGACTCAGATCCTGGTTTCCTGACTTGCCGCCCGCCGCAATCGATCCATAATCGCCCGGCCAAGCCCTTGTTCCGGTACAGGTTCAATCAACACCTGATCAAGTTCAACGCTGTCGAGTCGTCGCAACGCGGCAAACAGATTCGTCGCTGCTTCAACTAGATTCCCATCCGCCGACAGTACTTCGACAGCCGCGTATCCCTCAGTTCCTCGACGCTCCGTAAACAGTAGTAATCCGATTCGCCCGTCCAAGCGCGGCGGCAGTGGCTCGCCGGGTTGCAGTAATCGTAGCGTTACATGGGGCGAATAATGGCGGGGCAACGTTCCAGGGGAGCGTGCGTCAGCATGAGAGGTCGACGCTATTTTTACTGGTCCAATGACAGCCTCGATCTCTTCGACAGTCACACCACCCGGGCGAAGAATAAGCGCCGCCTCGTCGATCAATGCGCACACCGTTGACTCAACACCGACAGCGCACGGCCCGCCATCAATAATCAACTTGATCTGATCACCTAGCAATTCTTGCACGTGCATTCCTGTAGTAGGACTGACATAACCGAAGGGGTTGGCGCTCGGCGCGGCGATCGGTCGCTCAATAGCTCGCAGCAGCGCTAAGGCGACAGGATGCGCCGGTACGCGCAACGCCACAGAATCAAGTCCAGCGGTCACCAAATCAGGAATGACCGGCTTTTTTCGCAACACGAGCGTGAGCGGTCCTGGCCAAAATTGATCCATCAACGCCAACGCTCGCTGATCAACGTGCAATACATACGGCAACGCGGACTCTTTATCCGGCAGGTGAACGATCAGGGGATCAAAATGTGGCCGGTTTTTGACGGCAAAGACCTGCACAACCGCAGGTTCGTTCAGAGCATCGGCGCCGAGGCCATAAACCGTTTCTGTCGGGAAAGCAACGAGTTCCCCTGCTCGCAACGCAGAGGCCGCAATCTCAATTGCGTGGGGATCGGTTCCATCCAGTAGTTGGGCCATAGGAAACACGACCGGAACCGGAGAAACGGAGACAGGGAGAATCGGAAAAGTTTCTTACTCGCCGATTCCCCGATCCTCCGGTTCCCCGGTTCTGTTGAGAAAGGCTGAGGCTAAGTTTAATCTAAAGTAAGATAGGTATAGCTGCCGAGCGCCGCTTCAAACTCGCGCATCATCTGATTGCCGAAATCCGGTTTGAGTCCTTCACGCGTAATTCCTTCACTAATACGTCCGCGAAATTCGGCCATCAATTCGTCTCGTTCGTAACCAAAGACTTTGAGCACGCCTTCGATTTTGTGTCCGGGAATGATCTTCGTGATGAGGCAATTCCCTTTCCCGTCAACCACTACAAAAGCGTCGTGCACATGACCAAACAGGTTGTGGTAATCGCCCATGACATCCTGATAGGCGCCGGTGAAAAATACGCCAAGATAATAAGGGTCGCCATCCAAGGCGTGCAATTCAAGCGACTCTTTAACGTCGCGCAAGTCAATAAAATTGTCAACTTTTCCATCGGAATCGCAGGTAAGGTCCGCCAAATACCCGGTGCGATCCGGCGCTTCATCCAAGCGGTGGATTGGCACGATGGGGAACAACTGATCGATCGCCCACGAATCCGGGATCGATTGGAAAACGGAGAAATTACAGATAAATTTGCGTGAAAGTCGGTGTTCCAGATCCTCGAACTCTTCGGGCATATGTTTCGCGGTCTTGGCGTGTTTGATAGCGCGCTCGCACACGCCCCAAAACAGCTCTTGGCCCAGACCGCGATCCTCCAGAGACAGATAGCCCAGGTTGAACAGCGAGAACATTTCGTCACGTCGTTCCACAACATCATGGTAGTATTCACGGTAATTTTTGCCGTTGATGCTGGTATACAGGTCGTACATCTCCTGAATCACCTGCGGCTTGCTTTCGACATTCGCCACGCGCACCGGACCGTTTGACAATGATAGTTCATTCACCACATTGAAGATGAGGACGGCATGCGGCCCCGCCACCATGCGGCCATTCTCGGTAATCACAATCGGCTCGCTGACATCTTCATTCTCGCAGACTTCCTTGATCGAATAGATGATGTCGTTGGCGTACTCCTGCACGGAGTAGTTCACACTCGACTCCGAAGCGGTCTTAGAACCGTCATAGTCGATGCCTAGCCCACCGCCGACATCTAGATAGTCCAAATTCGGACACATCTTGCGCAGCTTGGCATAGGTGCGGGCCGCTTCTTTAACAGCATACTTCACTCGCTTGATGTCCGTCACCTGCGAGCCGATGTGGAAGTGTAATAGCGAGAGGCAATCGCTCAGGTGTTCTTCCGCAAGGATATTGACGCACTTAAGCAGATCCGTCGTGGTAAACCCGAACTTCGAGAGGTCGCCGCTCGATTTTTCCCATTTCCCGCTGCCGCGCGCGGACAGCTTGAGGCGCAACCCGATCATGGGTCGAATCTTCAGCCTCTTGCCCAGTTCCAGGAGTAGCCGCAGCTCGAACAAACTTTCGAGCACGACAAAGACTTTTCGTCCCAATTGTCGGCTCAGGAGGGCAAGCTTGAGGTACGACTCGTCCTTGGCCCCGTTACAAATAATGGGGGAGTCTGGATTTTTCGCCAGCGCCAGGGCTACGGTCAATTCCGCTTTGCTCCCCACCTCAATGCCGAGATTGTAGCGTTCACCAAAATCCAACACCTCCTGCACGATCTCTTTCTTTTGGTTGACTTTGATCGGATAGACAGGGACGTACTCTCGTTTGTAGTCGTATTCCTGGATGGCGGACTTGAACGCATTCGCCAGCTTCTTGATCTGATAATCCAGAAGCTGGGGAAAGCGCAGCACTAGGGGAGTGGAAATCCCACGTTTCCGCAGCTCTTCGATAACACTTTTCAGAGAAACCGGAGTGCCACGCGTTGCCTCAAAGGCAAGGACGATTTCTCCACGAGGATTGACGTCAAAGTACTCGCCGCCCCAGTTGCGGACGCCATACAGATCTACTGTCTCTTCAAGCGCATTACGAGCGTTCGAAGAGCGTAACTCGCTGCTACGTCGCGCCCGCGCGGAAGCGATGGGGGTAAGTCGAGACACTTTGGCGAGCCGTACATTATCCTTCAACGCTTTCATTGATACACAATCCCCCTCTCAGTTGTGAGGAGTTTTCCTCGTTTATGCACCCCTCGGAGCTCATTTGCTCCGCGCTGTTTTCAGTTCACGGGACTATTTGACGCCCAGTGCGTAAGAAAGACAATACACACTTCCGCAGGCAACGCGCCGTCGCGTTGCTCTGGGGATCGGCATTGTTTGCGGCTGTGTCCGCTCGTCTGACCAACGTCGTTGGTTCCGTCTTCTCTATAGGATGAGTATGAGAGAATTTTTATTTATATAAAGTCTTTCTCCCCCCCTGTCAAAAGGCTTGGCGACTTTAAATTTTTTTGGTGCGGCCACGGCATTGACCCAAGCCGATGATGCCTTACAATTTTGAGCCGTGAAGAAAAACACAGACGTCTCTCGACAGGTCGCGCTAGGACTCGTGCAGATGTCCTGCCACGAGCACCCGGAAGAGAATCTGGCGAGCGCGATCAAACGTATCCGTGAAGCAGCAAACCAGGGCGCCCAAATCGTGTGTCTCCAAGAGCTGTTTCGCTCACTCTATTTCTGCCAAAGTGAGGACACCGCGTGTTTTCGCCTTGCCGAACCGATCCCCGGGCCGACCACTGCAACGCTCAGTCGCGTCGCTGCTGAACACGAAATTGTTCTGGTAGCTTCGCTCTTCGAGCAGCGCGCCGCAGGGCTTTTTCACAACACCGCGGTCGTCTTCGACGCCGACGGCTCCTTAGTAGGCAAGTATCGCAAGATGCACATCCCGGATGATCCGCTCTATTACGAGAAATTCTACTTCACCCCGGGCGACCTCGGGTTTCAGTCTTTCCAGACTCGTTACGCCAGAATCGGCGTCTTAGTCTGTTGGGATCAATGGTTTCCGGAAGGCGCGCGCCTGACGGCGCTCAGCGGCGCGCAAATTCTCTTCTATCCCACCGCCATTGGTTGGCACCTGGCCGAAGCGACCGAAGAGCGGCAAGCCCAACATCAAGCGTGGGAGCTGATCCAGCGCAGCCACGCGATCGCCAATGGAGTGTATGTCGCAGCGGTGAATCGTGTCGGCCAGGAAAGCGGGTTACAATTTTGGGGATCCTCCTTCGTCAGCGATCCTTTCGGTCGACTTGTGGCGCGCGCGAGCCATAACGACGAAGAAACTCTCGTGGTCTCTTGTGATCTGACTCGCCTCGATACTGTGCGGCAAAACTGGCCGTTCCTGCGTGATCGACGCATCGACGCCTATGGCAACCTGTCCAAGCGATACCTTGACTAAACAGCACTCAGCACTCGGAACTACCCCAGCGCGCCTGGGCTACCGCATGCCGGCGGAGTGGGAGCCACATGCAGGAACGTGGCTCGCGTGGCCGCATAATCTCGATACGTGGCCTGGCAAGTTCGATCCCGTGCCCGCCATCTACGTGGAGATGGTGCGAGCCTTAAGCCCGCATGAACATGTGCATCTCTGCGTCAACGACGCAGAGATGGCGGAAACCGTCCGCCAATTACTCTCAGCGTCTGAGGTGAACCTCCACAACCTCACGTTGCACGAGATCCCCACAAACGATACCTGGGCGCGCGATCATGGGCCGATCTTCGTGACACGCCAGCAGGCAGAACGGACAGAACTCGCCGTCACGGATTGGATCTTCAACTCGTGGGGACAGAAGTATGGCCCGTGGGATCTTGATGATATCGTTCCGCAAAAGATCGCCTCCCACTTTCAGCTCCCTTTATTTGAGCCCAACATTGTTTTGGAAGGCGGATCAATCGATGCGAACGGCCAAGGAACTCTGCTTACGACCGAAGCCTGTTTACTAAATCCCAACCGCAATCCTTCTCTCTCTCGTGATGAGATTGAAGATTACCTACGCGCCTATCTCGGCGTGCAAAAGGTCCTGTGGCTAGGAGAAGGCATTGTCGGCGACGATACCGACGGTCACATTGACGATTTAGCCCGCTTTGTCGATCCCACCACGGTCGTCTGCGTTGTCGAAGAAGACCCTACTGACGTCAATTATGCCCTCTTGCAAGATAACCTTGCCCGCTTGCGGCGGATGACAGACCAAGATGAGCGTCCCTTACGAGTCGTTTCGCTCCCCATGCCAAGCCCCGTGGAGTATGACGGCAACCGACTCCCCGCCAGCTACGCCAATTTTTATATCGCGAACGGCGTGGTGCTGGTTCCCACCTACGATTGTCCAAACGACCAACGCGCTCTGGCGATTCTTCAGGAACTCTTTCCCGCTCGGCGGATCGTGGGCATCCACTGTACAGATTTGGTGTGGGGGTTAGGCGCCATTCATTGCGTAACGCAGCAACAACC
>JBFWZL010000076.1:0-16449 GCA_050185455.1 Binatia bacterium
ATTACACGACGGTGGTTGCTATAGGCGGCTACGTGGCTGTGGGGGCGGGCTGGCTGATCATGCAAAGCCGCCGATTCAATCTCCTGAGTTTAGGGGAAGAAGGCGCTGCACAGCTTGGCGTGGATATTGAGACTCTCCGCCGCGGCACTTTCCTAGCTTCTTCTTTACTTGTGGGGGCCATTGTTTCGGTAAGCGGAATGATCGGCTTCGTCGGCTTGATTGTCCCGCATGCGTTGCGGTTGCTGCTTGGAGCTGATCATCGTTTATTACTCCCTGCTTCGTTGTGGGGCGGCGCTATTTTTCTAGTGTGGGCGGATACCGTAGCCCGTACCATTGTCAGTCCAACGGAACTGCCGGTAGGCGTAGTGACGGCAATGTGCGGCGGGCCTTTCTTTCTTTATCTTTTGCGAAAGGAAGGAACAAAGGCGTTTGCAGGATGAGTGCAGCCGAGACAGAACTGATCGCGCTCGAGCATGTCAGTTTTGCATACGGCGCCGTAACGGCGGTGCGAGACGTTTGTCTATCCATGAGAGGGGGAGAAGTCTTCGGTCTTCTTGGGCCAAACGGTTCAGGCAAATCCACGATCGTCCGATTGTTGAGTGGGGTGCTGTCGCCGAATCGAGGGCATATTCGTTTTGCCGGACGAGATTTGACATCGTACAGCCGCGAGGCATTGGCGCGGCAGATCGCTGTCGTTCCTCAGGAAACGCAGATCGCCTCGCCTTTCTCTGTATTGGAAGTTGTCCTGATGGGGCGTTCACCGTATCAAGGTCGTTTGGGATTTGAGAGTCAGGCCGATATTGCTCTTGCTCGTCACGCGATGGAATTGACCGAAGTAAACGAATTGGAGCGCCGCGCGATTCATGAACTCAGCGGTGGTGAACGGCAACGCGTGATGCTTGCTCGCGCCTTGGCGCAAACCCCGCAGCTTCTTCTCCTCGACGAACCCACGGCCTTTCTTGATATTAAACATCAAGTAGAGGTGTACGATCTGGTGAGAAATCTGAGTCGGCAAGAAGGACTGACTATCGTTTCCATTTTGCACGATTTGAATCTTGCCTCCCTCTACTGTGATCGGCTCGCTTTACTAAAATCCGGAGAGGTCTTCTGTTCGGGTGCGCCCGAGGAAGTGCTGACATACGTGAATATAAAAGCGGTGTATGAGACGGAAGTCTATATTGGCCTGAACGATATTACTCGAAAGATCCATATTTTGCCGCTTGATGCTGAAACTCGCCATCGGTTAGAGGCGGAAAAAGAATCCGGGATTGACGAACGGGGCTAGACGAATTTATGCTCTAGGGAATGAAATTGGACTCTATAAGTCTATTTTAAGAAGGAAGTTACGCAAAAGAAGAGGACAGGCTTTGGCGGCACTGACTGATGCAAGGCTTGTCAGTAAGTAGAGAGACAAGGCAAATTCATGGTACGCGAACACGAGGTTCTTTCCTATCTGAAGCAAATTACCTATCCGAACTCCCGGCACGATATTGTCGCGCTGGGACTTATCCGCCAAATTCGCGTCGATGGAGGAACTGTTCTCCTGCATCTACGCTCTTCAAGCGCGCCTGAAAAGATTGTCCGTCTTCTTGCTGGCAAAATGACGGCACTGCTCAAGAACGCGCCTGAGGTGAAACACGTCGAGATACATGAAGGATCTGCTCAGAGGGAGGCTCCTTCACCTTCCCACTCTCAAGCATCGTCGCAAAGCTCTTTGCCTGGGGTGAGGAGAATCCTGGCGGTGGCGAGTGGAAAAGGCGGCGTGGGCAAGTCCACTGTGGCGGTGAATCTTGCGTTGGCCCTGAAAGCATTGGGGAATCGCGTTGGACTGCTTGATGCTGACGTGCATGGACCAAGCGTGCCGTTGATGATGGGAACGGAGGCAGCGCCGCGCGCGGCTCAGGATAAGAAAATCTATCCCGTGGAACGCTATGGCGTCAGTTTGATCTCGATGGGATTTTTTCTCGACGATCAATCGCCTGTGATCTGGCGTGGACCAATTGTCATGGGAATTATTCGCCAATTTCTACGGGATGTCATTTGGGGCGAACTCGATTACTTGGTCGTTGATCTTCCTCCTGGAACTGGCGATGCCTCGCTCACATTGGCGCAAGAAGTTCCACTAGATGGCGGAGTGATCGTCAGCACTCCCCAAGATGTTGCTCTTCTTGATGTACAGCGGGGGATCGCCATGTTCCGTCAGGTGCGGGTGCCGATCCTCGGCGTCGTTGAAAATATGAGCTACTACATCTGTCCTCACTGTGGAGAACGCGAAGACATCTTCGGACATGGTGGAGTCAGCAAAACTGGGTTGGACGTATTAGGGGAAGTGCCAATTATAGAAGAAATACGTTCTGCTGGAGATAATGGGAGACCTTTCGTTTCTCAGAATCCCGATCATTCTGTGGCGCAGGTGTTTCGGCGTATCGCCACCCGCGTTATGGAAACGTTTCGAGACAAGATGCCCGTATCGAGAGAGGCGGACTGATAACGCATAGGAGGAGCTAGATGCCGATTCCGAGACTCATCGTGCCGATCGAAGAAGGCAGCCTTCTGCAAATCTTGTGGGATGATGATGATCTTTCCGGTTATCCTTTTGAATATTTGCGGGGATGGTGCCCTTGCGCCGCCTGTCAGGGGCATGGGGCTGAACGTCACTTCATCAAAGTGGACAACCCTCGATTAGCCAGCATCAGCATGGTTGGAAACTACGCGTTGAGTCCCCGTTGGGCTGACGGCCATGAAACGGGCATCTATACCTTCGAGTATTTACGGGAGTTGAGTGAACAACTGAAAAGCGAGAACGTTGCGAAAGGATAATGGAGATTTCATGCCAACTCCGCAAGAACTGCTGGAAGCTCTCAAACAGGTCAAATATCCAGGATTCAGTCGAAATATTGTCGACTTTGGCTCAGTGAAAGACCTCTTGGTCGGGGGAGCTAGCGTAGTCGTGCAGCTCACCCTGTCGACGGACAATGCTGAGATTGTCTCTCAAATTCGTCAAGAGGTAATAGCGGTGCTCAAATCGTTGGTTTCTCTTCCGATCCAAGTCGAAATTCAGCGCCCCGCGCCGGCTGCCGTGCCCCGCACGCCAAAACCAGAAATCCCTGGTGTACAGTATGTTGTTGCGGTGGCGAGCGGTAAGGGTGGCGTGGGCAAATCAACCGTCTCCGCGAATTTAGCCGCGGCGCTCTCGTCACTTGGTCGCCGCGTTGGTCTTCTTGATGCGGATGTGTATGGACCGAGTATTCCTCTCATGCTTGGCATTGATGAACGGCCGCAAGTCACCGAAGACAAGAAGATGCTTCCCGTGACCAAGTATGGCTTACAAGTGATGTCCACGGGATTTTTAGTGCCTCAAGGGCAAGCGGTAGTCTGGCGTGGTCCCATGCTCGACAAACTTCTCACCGAGTTCATACGCAATGTTGAATGGGGAGAGCTGGATGTCCTCATCGTTGATTTGCCGCCGGGAACTGGCGATGCTCAACTGACGATGATGCAGAAAACTCCTTTGTCTGGCGGGGTTGTGGTGACAACGCCCCAAGATGTCGCCCTCCTTGACGTGCGTCGGGGCGTCAAGATGTTCACTGAGGCTCAGGTGCCTGTCTTAGGAGTGATTGAAAATATGAGTTACCATATTTGTCGTCGCTGCGGACACCGGGCTGAAATTTTCAGTCATGGCGGCGGCGCGCGCATGGCGGAACAGTTCCAGATTCCGTTTCTGGGAGAAATTCCCCTCGTGCGTGAAATTCGAGCCGACGGCGACAGCGGCACACCCCTAGTGATTGCTGATTCTGGTCACCCCCAAAGTCTTACTTTCGTGCAGATCGCTCGACAGGTGTTGATGCGTTTGGAGGAAAGATCGCGACGAGAGCTGGGAACTATCCACTAAGAAAGCTCTTAAAAGCTAACAGCCCGCATTATTTGATGTTAGAGAGTGCGATGCGGTGCAAGGAGAAAAGAAGAAGTAGGAACCATGGCAAGGCTTCATGTTTTGTATGAAACTGACGAACCTGAGCGAATCATTGAATTTGATCCTGCACAAGCTCCTTTTCAACACGATGGACAACCTGGATCGATCCTTGATGTGCTGCTTGGCCACGATGCGTTTCTTGAACATGCTTGTGGCGGTAATTGCGCTTGTACGACCTGTCACGTGATCGTGAAAAAAGGAATGGAATATCTTTCCGAGAGTGCCGAGGAGGAAGAAGACCTCCTCGATAAGGCGCCTGGACTGACGCCCACCTCTCGATTGGGCTGCCAAGCGGTTATTCGTGACGGGGAAATTGTCGTGCTAATTCCTCGTTACACCATTAACCAGCAAGTGTGAGGAGGGTGCGTTGACGACTTCACCTTCTGCTTCACCTGCGAAGGGTGGAGACCGGAGTTCTCGGACTGCCTATGAGGCTGTAGTTGAGTGCGTCCTTGAGCATAACAAAGATACCCGCTCGCTCTTTTTGCGGCTTCCCGCTGAACAATCTTTGGTGTTCACTCCTGGGCAGTTTCTTTCGCTGCTCTTACCGATATCAGAACAAATCCGGACTCGTGCATATTCTATCGCGTCTGATCCTGAAGATGGTAATCTCCTGGAAATTTGTTTTAATCTTGTTCCTGGCGGCCTCGGATCTCAATATCTTTTTGAATGTAAGAGAGGTGAGGTGCTGCGGTTTACTGGGCCATGGGGGACATTTGTGTTTGGTCAACCTCCTCAGGAGGAATGTGTCTTTATTGCTGATGGGGTTGGCATTGCGCCGATTCGTCCGATGGTGAAAAGAGCGCTGTCGCTAGAGACGGGGAGACCGATTCGACTATTGTATAGCGCAAGAAGAAAAGAGGATTTTCTCTATTGGGCTGAGTTGCAGACCTTGGAGCGGCACTATCCTCAGTTTTCTTTCGAACCATTGCTGTTTGAGCCGCCAGCTCAATGGCGTGGACTTGCCGGAGCTTTGGTGGAGACGGTTGAGAGGAAATACATCTGTGCAGATGATGAGAGGATTCGTCATTTCTATATTTGTGGGGTAGGGGGACAAGTGACCGCGATAAGAGACCTGCTTCGGCAGGCTGGATACCTACGTCGCGCCGTGCAATACGAAAAATGGTAAATGTCTCCTCATTGACAAGTTGGACTTTATAAGTCTATATTAACCAATCTACAAGAGCAGTAGATTTTTCACCGCAAAGAAGAAAAGGAGCAAGCGATGGCCTACACAGACAAAGTTTTAGAACATTACCAAAACCCGAAGAACGTGGGCAGTTTCGCGAAAAATGACGAAAATGTCGGGACCGGAGTAGTTGGCGCCCCGGAATGCGGGGATGTGATGAAGCTCCAGCTGAAAATTAATCCGGAAACTGAGATCATTGAGGACGCCCGGTTTAAGACCTTTGGGTGCGGGTCTGCTATTGCCTCTTCAAGTTACGTAACGGAATTGGTGAAAGGGAAAACTCTCACCGAAGCCTATCAAATTAAGAACTCGGAAATCGTGCAAGAGCTGTCATTGCCCCCGGTGAAGATTCACTGTTCCGTCTTGGCTGAAGATGCTATTAAAGCCGCTGTGGCAGATTGGCGAGAGCGGGGCAAAAAAAACGAAAAGAATGAAGAAGCTGCCTAACGAAGATATTGAACAGCGAAAAGGAATAGTTATGCAGAATCACGGTGCTTCGACAACACTTATCAAAGGGCAGGATGAGAATGTTTTACTTGGTGATGCTGTTGTCCTTACTCAGTTAGACAAAGCCATAGGGTGGGCGCGAAAGTATTCCCTTTTCCCCTATCCGTTCGCAACCGCATGTTGCGCCATGGAATATATGTCGCTGTCCATGACACCCTATGACATCGACCGATTTGGAGCTTTGCTTCCTCGTTTCAGTCCGCGACAAGCGGACCTTTTGATGGTCATTGGTACGGTGACTTGCCGACAGGCGCCTATTCTGAAGCGCGTCTATGAACAGATGGGAGAGCCGAAGTGGGTCATGGCGTTTGGCGCCTGTGCATCAACTGGCGGCTTTTACGATAACTATACGACTGTTGCTGGAATTGACAGGATTATCCCTGTCGACGTGTATGTGCCCGGCTGTCCTCCGCGCCCTGAAAACGTATTGGATGCTCTAATGGCTTTACAAGGAAAAATTCAGGGACAGAAGCAGATCGTCCGAGGAGCCCAGTTATAACAATCGATGGCGAGGATATGTTATGCCTACTCAAGAAGAAGTGTACGATGCGCTACGCACTTGTTACGATCCAGAGATTCCTGTGAATATTGTGGATCTCGGCCTTGTGTACGACGTACAAGTGCTTGAGCAAAAAGTCGATGTAAAAATGACTCTTACTACTGTTGGGTGTGGCATGGGAAACTACATTGCTTCTGAGGCGGAACAGAAGATACTCGAGCTTCCTGGCGTTCAGGAAGTGAAAGTCGAACTTATTTGGGAGCCTCCTTGGGAACCGGACATGATGAGTTCCGAAGCGAAGAAGACTCTAGGCATGCCTGAAGATTAATAAAATAATTCTAAAGATTAGCGTTGAAAAAAGGGAGCCGCACGGCAGGTCAGTATCATAAGGTGATTGGCATGGAGAAAGAATCACACTATCGCCCAGGTGAACGAAGTTCGCTCATGAATATTGGGCGACGAGTAGACTATGCTATTCGGGCCCTCTCTTATCTAGCAGCACAACCACAAGGCCACATCGTTTCACGGCGAGAAATTCAGATGAAGCAGGATATCCCGGCTCATTTTCTCTCCAAAATCATGAAACGTTTGGCGAGTGGAGGATTCGTTCAGTCATATATGGGAACTCGGGGCGGCTTCACTCTTAAAAAGGACCCAGCCGCAGTCAATCTTAAAGAAGTATACGAATGCCTTGAAGGGCCACTCCTTCTTATGGAGTGTCTGGAAGAACGAGAGCGTGCTTGTCGCTATTGTGCTGTATGTAATCAAATCTCGATTTGGCATGAAGCCCAGCAGCTTCTCGCCAATTATCTGTCGAGAGTCTCCTTGCAGCAAATTGCAGATAAGACAGGACTGCGCGCGGAGCTTGCCCATTGGGGACGGCGTTCTGCAGCGAAAGCTATTCCTCATTTTGAGCCCGCTTTCTCTGAGCGAGGGCTTAGTCTGTAACGTTTCTGAAATGTCTGCCTCCTGAGTCGAACAGGAAGCAATTCCTCCTGTATCCTCACAGTGGCTGTTTTCCTAAATGAAGACCTCTGCGGTGGCGAAGCCCAATGAAGTAACGTGCCCGCTTGCGCTACATGATCTTGTTATGTTATCGACTCTGCTTGACGGAGAGATCGGGGCGTGGCGCAGCCTGGTAGCGCACCTGCCTTGGGAGCAGGGGGTCGGCCGTTCAAATCGGCTCGCCCCGATTGAATAAACAAAACCACGGGGCAAGGCTGCTCCACGTGTGAAGCTTTTTGTTCCCTTGACTCTCTTCCTGTCGAGAGCGCCAGTAGCTCAGTCGGATAGAGCAACGGCCTTCTAAGCCGTGGGTCAGGGGTTCGAATCCCTTCTGGCGCGTATGGTGGGTGTAGCTCAGTTGGCAGAGCACTGGGTTGTGGCCCCAGGGGTCGAGGGTTCAAATCCCTTCACTCACCCTTTCCCCCTCGCGGTCACCTATTCCTCGCTGAAATTTGGTCGAGGAATAGGTGACCGCTTGGAATGTCGTCAGCCGGCATGGGCCGCTAGCTCAGTTGGTAGAGCAGCTGACTCTTAATCAGCGGGTCCGGAGTTCGAATCTCCGGCGGCCCACTTTGATGACTGATGCGAGCGAGAGTGGCGGAATTGGCAGACGCACTAGACTTAGGATCTAGCCCGCTTGACGGCGGATGGGGGTTCAAATCCCCCCTCTCGCAGTGGACTCCAAAGCTATTCTTGCGAGGCAAAAAAGGGAGCCTTCCATGCGTGATTACACTATTTCTTACTTCTCTCATCCCTCCACCAAATAATAACTTATAATGAATACTCTATAAGTGATTCTCCTATGAAAGTTACTATTGAAGCGATTAATGCTGTAGAAAAAAAACTGAATTTTGAGATCCCCCCGGAGCGGGTCAGGGAAGAGACGGAGAAAATGTATCATTCCCTACAGGTCAGCACTCGGATTAAGGGATTTCGCGCGGGAAAGGCCCCAAGGGCGCTTATTGAACGACAGTTTGGCGAGCAGGTCGCCGCAGAAGTCGGGGCGCATCTTGTAGAAGAATCGTATGCGCAAGCAATTGAGGAGCATCAGCTTCCTGTTGTAACTCCCCCTCGAGTGGTTGCCGAGAAAATGATGCTAGGACAGCCCTTTCGTTATTCCGCAACGGTCGAAGTGCGACCAGAAGTTTCGGTCGTTAATTATGAAGGAATTGAGGTTGAAAAACAGGTGAGGCAAGTGCAGGAGAAAGAACTAGAAGATGCTCTCAGCCGTTTAGCAGAATCATTTGCTCAATTGCACCCCGTGGGAGATCGCGCGCAAGTTGAAAATGGCGATGTTGTCCGTTTAGATTTTGCGGCGTTTGTTAATGGAAAACCGATTCCTGGATTACAGAACAAAGGGCGCCTTATTGAGATGGGGAAAGAGATCATCTTTCCGGGATTTCAAGAGCGCCTGCTCGGGGCAAAAAAAGGGAGCGTGGAGGAGTTTTCACTGCCGCTTCCAGAGGATCAGGCAAGTGAAACTCCTCCCAACCGCCAGGCTGATTTTCGCGTGATTGTGCATGAGCTGCTGCATAAAGAAGTTCCTCAACTTGACGATGAATTTGCCAAGGATCATGGTGAATGTGACACACTGGCAGAGCTGCGGGAGAAAGTCAGACAAAATCTTCAACAGGCGCTTGAGCGGCGAACTGAAGCCCAACTCGAGGAAACGATCTTAACGCAGCTAGTAGACAGGAATCCGGTTGAGGTTCCTCCCAGCCTTGTTCGAGAACAAGAGCGTCGTATGCTTATTGAAGCTGGAATCCTGCGGCCGGAGGAAGACCTTCCTGCTGAACAAGCTGCGCTACCCGAACAGCTAAGAGAAGAGTTTTCTGCTCGTGCGCGGCGACAGGTGCAGACGTTCCTGTTATTGGATGCGCTCGCCAAACAGCTGAATGTGGTTGTTTCGGAGGAAGAGATCCAGAAGCGGATTGAGGAGATTATTACAGCTAACGGAATAGAACGTCGTGAACAGATCGTAGCATTATACGAGCGACCAGAAAACCACTCCAGCCTCGAACGACGTTTACAGCAGGAAAAGACTCTACGGCTTGTTACTGATAAAGCACAGGTGAAAGTCGTAGAGAAAAGCGTTCCCGAGGAGGAAGCAGGCGTTGCTGCGACAGAGGAAAAAGACTAGGATGACTCTAGATCACTTATGAATTTAATTCCTATTGTTGTTGAGCAAACTGGACGAGGGGAACGTGCCTACGATATCTTCTCTCGCCTGCTGAAAGAACGTATCGTCTTCCTCGGCACCGTCGTCTCTGATGAGATTGCGAATCTCATCACCGCCCAACTCCTCTTCCTTGAGTCCGAAGATCCAGAAAAAGACATTTATTTTTACATTAATTCTCCAGGCGGAGCTGTTACTGCAGGTTTGGCTATTTACGACACCATGCAGTATATTCGCCCTCACGTTTCTACCCTTTGTCTGGGGCAGGCCGCGAGTATGGCGGCCTGGCTGTTAGCCGCCGGGGCGAAAGGGAAGCGGTATGCGTTGCCGCACGCTCGCATCATGCTTCACCAGCCGTTAGGGGGGGCTCGAGGGCAAGCAAGTGATATCGATATTCAAGCGAGAGAAATTTTGCGCCTGCGTGAACAGCTTAACAACATTCTGACGAAACACACCGGGCAAAGCCTCAAACGAGTCGAGCGAGATACTGACCGAGATCTCTTTCTGACCAGTCGACAAGCGATGGAGTATGGTATCATCGACGAGGTGATCTCAAGCCGGATTGCAAAAAAAGAGTGAGGAGCGGTTATGGCCAGACATGTTGACGATCGTCCGGGTAACCTAGTCTGTTCGTTCTGCGGAAAAAGCCAAGACGAGGTGCGTAAGCTCATTGCGGGGCCAACCGTCTACATCTGTGATGAATGCATTGATCTTTGTAACGACATTATTGCAGAAGAGTGCGATCAGGAAGAGACCTTTTCTTCCGTATCCACCGTCCCGAAACCAACAGAGATCAAGCGTGTCCTAGATCAATACGTCATTGGGCAGGAGCGCGCCAAGAAAATTCTTGCTGTCGCCGTCCACAATCATTACAAACGCGTCGATTCTCAGATGGTGACGAATGATGTAGAGCTGCAAAAATCTAACATTCTTCTTATCGGTCCAACCGGATCAGGAAAAACCCTTCTTGCCCAGACTCTGGCTCGTTTCCTTCAGGTCCCCTTTACGATCGGAGATGCCACAAGTCTTACCGAGGCTGGCTACGTGGGAGAAGATGTCGAGAATATTATTTTAAGTTTACTGCAGAATGCCGACTATGATGTAGAGAAAGCGCAAAAGGGAATCGTTTATATCGACGAAATCGATAAAATTGCCCGGAAGGGCGATAATCCGTCCATTACGAGAGATGTTTCTGGAGAGGGCGTACAACAGGCACTGCTAAAAATTATTGAAGGGACGGTAGCTAGTGTTCCTCCCAAAGGAGGCAGAAAGCATCCTCAACAAGAATTTGTCCAGGTGGATACAACGAATATTCTCTTCATTTGCGGGGGAGCTTTTGTCGGCCTGGAGGACATTATTAGGCGGCGGATTGGGGGGAAGAGCCTCGGCTTTGGAGCGGAAGTAAGAAAGGTAGATGATCGGAGCGGCAGTGCGCTGCTCGCGGAAGTTCAACCAGAGGATCTTCTGAAATTTGGCATGATTCCCGAGTTCGTCGGTCGTCTACCGGTGCTTGCGACCCTTGAAGAGCTTGATGAGCAAGCGCTTGTGCGGATTCTCCGAGAGCCTAAGAATGCGCTCGTCCGACAGTACCAAAAGCTCTTCGATTTGGAGAATGTGCATCTACGTTTTACTGAAGGTGCTCTCACTGCTATTGCTGGAGAAGCGCTTAAGCGAAAATCGGGCGCACGCGGACTCCGCGCCATCATGGAAAACATTATGCTCGATGTGATGTATGATATTCCTTCACAACCAAACATCAAAGAAGTCCTTATTTCTGAAGAAGTAGTGACTCGTGACGCACAACCTATCGTGCTGTATCAAAAGGCGACTGCGGAAAGCGCCTGAGGGGTGTATTGATAGGGGGTAAGAGGAGACCAGCCCATGTTATTTCGTAACGACAAGAAAGATAATCGTGAGAGTGGGGGGGCAGCTCGATTGCCGGTACTGCCGCTACGAGACATTATTGTCTTCCCTCATATGGTAGTTCCACTCTTTGTCGGTAGACAGAAATCCATCAAAGCCTTGGAAGAGGCGGTAGCGGGGAAGAAGGCAGTCTTTCTTGTCACTCAAAAAGATGCCAAGGTCAATGATCCGGTGGCTGAAGACCTCTACCAAGTTGGGACTATTGGGAACGTCGTCCAATTGTTGCGGTTACCTGATGGCACAGTGAAAGTGCTTGTCGAAGGGAAAAAACGTGGCAGGGTAGTGCGTCATCTGGGACAGACGGATTGTTTCTGGGCTGAGATAGAGGAAATAGAAGAACATTCAGAGCGAACGACTGAAATCGAATCTTTAAGTGGAACGATTAATTCGACGTTTGAGAACTATGTGCGTCTCAACAAGAAAATTCCACCCGAGATGATTATGTCTGTTGCCTCTATTGATGAGCCTACACGTTTGGCTGATACGATTATTGCTCATCTCGGTGTGAAGCTGGAAGACAAGCAGAGCTTGTTGGAAACTTTCGATCCCGCCGAGCGTTTGGAGAAAGTACTTGGTTTTATGCGCTCGGAGATAGAAATCCTTGAAGTTGAGCGCCGCATTCGTAACCGGGTCAAAAAACAGATGGAGAAGACCCAAAAAGAATATTATCTGAACGAGCAGATGCGAGCGATTCAGAAAGAGCTGGGCGAGAAAGACGAATTCAAGAACGAGATTCAAGAACTTGAAGAAAAGATTCGTCAAAAGAAACTGTCTGCGGAGGCTCGGGACAAAGTTGAGAAAGAACTTAAAAAGCTCAAAATGATGTCGCCTATGTCTGCAGAGGCGACTGTCGTCCGTAACTATATTGACTGGTTATTATCCCTCCCTTGGTATGAATACACCGAAGATAAACTTGACATTCAAGAGGCTGAGCGGGTTCTCGAAGAAGATCACTATGGTCTTGAAAAAGTTAAAGAGAGGATTTTGGAATATCTTGCCGTGCAAAGCTTAGTTGGCGAAATGCGCGGACCTATCCTTTGTTTTGTCGGGCCTCCCGGTGTGGGTAAAACGTCTCTTGGTAAATCGATAGCACGTTCAACTGGCCGAAAATTTGCCCGCGTCTCTCTCGGCGGAGTTCGCGACGAGGCTGAAATTCGTGGACATCGTCGTACATATATTGGAGCCATGCCTGGAAAGATTGTGCAAGGCATGAAGAAAGCAGGGGCCGGTAATCCGGCTTTTCTTCTTGATGAAATAGATAAAATGTCGACTGATTTTCGCGGTGACCCTTCGGCGGCGCTGATGGAGGTGCTCGATCCAGAACAGAATACTGCCTTCAATGACCATTACCTTGACGTTGACTATGATTTATCAAAAATCCTTTTCATTTGCACGGCGAATAATCTGGAGCGCATCCCTCGTCCACTTCAAGACCGCATGGAGATCATTCGCATTCCTGGCTACACTGAGTGGGAAAAATTGCACATTGCGAAGAAGTACTTGTTGAAGAAGCAACGAGAGGCAAATGGGCTTAGTGAGCATAACATTGACTGCCCTGAGAGCGTGCTTATGACAGTGATTCGTTCATATACGCGAGAATCCGGGGTGCGTAATCTCGAAAGAGAGATTGGCGCGCTCTGCCGTAAGGTAGCTGTCGAGATAGTGAAAAAAGATAGAAACACTCGCGTACGGATCACTTCAAAAGGTTTAGCGAAATATCTCGGCCCTGCTCGTTATCGCATTAATAAGGCGGAACAAGAAGATAAGATTGGTGTGGTAACTGGTCTTGCGTGGACTGATATGGGTGGGGAACTCCTGGCAACCGAAGTAACCGTCATGCCAGGTAAAGGAAAGTTAACCATTACTGGAAAAATAGGCGATGTGATGCAAGAGTCTGCGCAGGCGGCCATGAGTTATGTCCGTTCGCGGGCTGACGAGTTAGGATTGGAGAAAGATTTTTATCAACAGGTTGATATTCATGTCCATATTCCGGAAGGCGCTATCCCAAAGGACGGGCCGTCTGCTGGAGTGACGATGGCGACCTGTCTCGTGTCTGCGCTCACAAAAATCCCTGTTCGACACGTTGTGGCTATGACCGGCGAGATCACGCTCCGAGGTCGCGTTTTACCTATCGGTGGCTTAAAGGAGAAAATTCTCGCTGCTCATAGAGGAGGGATCAAAGAAATTATCGTTCCCTTGGAAAACGAAAAAGATTTGCAAGAAGTCCCGACTACTATCCTGAGGGAAGTAAAAATCAAGACAGTGGAGCATATGGACGATGTTCTGCGGCAAGCGCTTCTGCTTCCAGACCCTAATGCGTTCTTGACCAAAAAAGAACAAAATTTGCAGAAAACAACGCTGTATCCAACCGAGCCACAAGAGACGCCTTCTGCGGAGATTGTTGCTCACTAGGAGAGAGGCAATTGACAGACGATACCTAAGATGTTATTCGTCTCGCCTCATCAGTTACAGGAAGGCCCCCTCTTGGGCAGCCTGCATCGTCCTCAGAAGGGGCGGTTAGCTCAGAGGAAGAGCATCGGCCTTACAAGCCGAGGGCCATCCGTTCGAACCGGATACCGCCCATGGTGGGGTCGTAGTTCAGCTGGTTAGAACGCCGGCCTGTCACGCCGGAGGTCGCGAGTTCGAGTCTCGTCGGCCCCGCCACCTCCCCACAAATAAAGGGGAGACTTTGTTATGAAAAAAGAGACACAAACGCTTTCTCGGCAAACACATCTTGACGCCCGACGATGGCACCTTGTTGATGCAAAAGGCAAGACTGTCGGAAGACTTGCGAGCGCGATAGCTAACTTGTTACGAGGGAAAAATAATCCTGCTTTCTCTCCCCATCTAGACTGTGGGGATTTCGTCGTTGTCGTTAACGCCCGTCATCTTGCTTTTTCGGGAAAGAAATTGAGGGACAAGATATATTATCGCCATACTGAGTATCCTGGCGGAATCCGTGCCGTGTCTGCGGAACAGCTTTTGGCAACGCGCCCTGAGGAAATTTTAAGGAAAGCTATCTCTGGAATGTTGCCCAAAACCCCTCTTGGAAGGCAGCTCGCTGGAAAAGTGAAGATCTATCGAGACACAGAACATCCACATGTCGCACAGCAACCTGCGGCTCAGCCTCTTGGAGAATAGGAAAGATGGGAGAGAAGAGACCAGATTACTGGGGCACGGGAAAAAGAAAGACTGCGATCGCACGTGTTCGTTTGCTCCCCGGAGAAGGGCAATATACTGTTAACCGGAAACCCCTCGATGTGTACTTCGGACGAGAGACCATACGGATGATCGTGCAACAACCTCTCGTGCTTACGCAAACGCAATCCCAGTATGATGTATTCGCCAATGTGAGGGGAGGTGGAAATTCCGCCCAAGCCTCCGCCATCCGGCATGGAATCACACGCGCTCTTCTTGAGGTGAATCCTTCCTTGCGGCCAGTATTGAAAAAAGCTGGATTTATCACTCGAGACTCCCGAGAGGTTGAGCGCAAAAAATACGGGAAACATAAGGCTCGCAAGCGGCCGCAATACTCAAAACGATAAATCCACTCCTCCGGTTGACAAACGAGTTAGTCGACGCCGAGCAAAAAGAAAACACCGAGCATCATGCCGATGCCGTTTGCCGACCAAGCTGCGAGGATAGGAGAAAGCACCCCGCTATGGCCTAAGGAGATTGTTAAGGCGAGCAAAAGCCAGTAGCCGAACCCCACCATCAAAGCAAGACCTACCGCTGTGGCAAGGGAAATCTGTTTCATCCCTGGAATGGCAAGCGCTACACCCAAAAGAGTCATTATCAACACTGCTACTGGCAAGGCTCCTTTAAATCGCAGATCTACTTGATAAGCGGTAGTATCTAGTCCTTTTCGCTGTAAGTTTTCTATATATTCCCGTAGCTGTCCTGAAGAGAATTCGTCTGGTTCAATATCAACAAGAGAGAAATCCTCCGGTGTCTCTTGTAAGAGCTTTTCATCGGCTCCTTGTCTTGTGAGCCCATTGAGAGAGAGTGACTTCTCCTGCAGCCCCTCAAACTGCCACTGCCCATTACGCCAAGAGGCTTGTGAGATCTCAATAAGGGAGAGGACTCGAAATTGCTCATCCAGTATATATATTGTAAGACCGGAAAGAACGTTATTGCGAGAATCGAAGTGATCGATATGGTAGAAGGTATTCTCTCCATGGTACCAAAATCCACTTTCACGGAAGACCGGTTTGGGGGTTCTCTTTTTGATTTGTAAATTGATGTAGCGAGATTGACGATAGGAATGAGGAACGATTGTTTCATTCCAGCCCCACAACCCCATACTTAAGATTCCTCCCACGAACAAAAACGGCTTTGCGACCTGCCATTGGCTAATCCCGCAGGATTTGAGGGCGGTGATCTCCCGATTACGAGATAAGAGGCCTAGACTAAGAAGCGCAGCCACCAATGCCGCAATCGGCATAGTTTGGGTGATGAACAGCGGGAGTTTGAACGCAAAATAGAGAAGAACCGTGGTCGCTGGAGCCTTGTATTTCACCAGATAATCCAGACGGTCAAAGAAGTCTACAAGAACCGCAAGAAACAAAAATAGCGCAAGGCTAAAGGCAAAAAGTCGTAGAAACTCTTTACGCAAGTAAGCAGAGATTATTGGGAGAGTCGAAAATTGAGGGAAAGGCCTTAAAGTGTGCAACGAACGTGAGCGCTTTCTTAATATTACTGTCTGCGAGAATTTGGAGATGTGTATCTTAACGAGAAAAGCCGGTTTCCTTTGCGGCACGTATAAAAAGAAAGAGACCAAGACTGCCCAACACTAAGTTAGGCAACCATAGTGCTATCATTGGCGGCAGTCCGCCTTTTTTGCCTAAAGCTTCCCCTACTGTCAAGAGAAGATAATAACAAAGGATAACGCCAAGGCTTGCAGCGAAGCCATGTGAGCGTAGAGACCATAAGGCTCGAGTGCTCAAAGGTATGGCGAGTAATCCAAATACTACGTTCGCGAATGGGAGAGCGAAACGACGGTGCCATTCTACTAGCTCTTCTTTGTTATCTTCATGGCTGTTCGTTTTTTGCCTAATAATTTGGAGAAGTTCTTCTAGGGGCATGTCCTGAGGATCACGATCCGGTTTGCGCGTTTCAGGAAATGCCGTGGTTAGGTTTAATGTCACATCATAAACGGAAAATTGAGTTGTCTGATA
>JBFWZL010000077.1:0-16426 GCA_050185455.1 Binatia bacterium
GAACTATATGACCTGCTCGACGGAAAAATTTTCCTCCCCTATGGGATTTTATGTTTCTTTCCGCCGGAAAGTTCCTGGCCTCTCTTTTGCAGAAGAAAGAGGGAAGAGGAACATACGTCCGTGCCGATTACTTTCCCTCCCGTACAATCCATTTCTGCCTCTTCCAGTAGTGCGCCCGCAGCGAGCGCCTCACCAAAGCAATCTTTTTTGTCGCGTATATGGGGAGAAGATGGATTTTCGTTTGGCGACATCTTGGACACACTGAATCCTCTTCAGCATTTACCTATCGTGTCGACCCTCTACCGCGCGTTCACTGGCGACGCCATCGCCCCGGCTCCACGTGTTCTTGGGGACGCGTTATTCGGCGGTCCGATCGGAGCTGCTACTGGCATTGTTAACGCGGCGCTCAAATATCTGTCTGGGAAGGATGCGGGTGAACATATGCTAGCGCTGCTTCCTCTTCCCACGCGAGTCGAAGGGGAAACGGTTATGCTCGCCTTTGATTCTTCCTCAGCACCTTCGACAGCGATCTCGTCGACTGTTCAAAAAGAGTCGAATCCTGTAGTTCCTCAAACTGCTACCCTTGCCCAGGCAACGGATCACGCGCAATTTATTGCAGCGCTTGATGCTTACTCCAAGAACAGCCGACTTCTCGCGACACCGCAGAGGCAGAATCGTTTCGGCATCCGCTTTTAGTCGCACGATGAACCTTGACGTCGTCGTCGTCCCTTACTAGAGTACCCCCCATATCCGAAACTTGCCCGGCGGCAAGGAACGAATAAGGAGGGTCTATGCCGGGACGCGGTCTAGAAGGCTTTCGTATCATCGAATGCGGCGAGATGGTTGCCGCTGCCTATGCGACCAAGTTAATGGCTGACATGGGCGCCGAGGTCATCAAAATCGAACCGCCGAAAAAAGGCGACTCTGTTCGTGGGAGGGGGCCTTTTCCCGGGAAAATTCCACATCCCGAGAAAAGCGGACTCTTCCTCTATCTAAATACGAACAAACGCGGTGTGACGCTCGATCTTGAGCAGCCTCGCGGACAGGAGATTTTCCGAAAACTCGTGGGGCAAGCCGATCTTCTCATGCACAACGTCCATCCCACCCAAATGGCCGCGTTGGGGTTAGACTACGAGCGTTTGGCGCGCGAAAATTCCGGCCTGATCATGACATCCATTACCCCCTTTGGTTTGCAGGGTCCCCACAGCAATTATCAAGCGACTGACTTGACGCTGTGGAATGCCGGCGGCCTTTGCTATCTCAATGGTGGCGGTCCAGGAAGTGAAGACCTGCCTCCGTTAAAGCCGTTTGGGCAGCAAGCCGGGTTCCAAGCCGGTATTCACGCCGCTGTTGCTTCGCTTGGCGCCTTATTCGCCCGCTTTGTTGACGGAGTCGGACAGCACATCGACTTTTCCATGCAAGAAACCTTGATGGCGATCTCTGAGTTCACAGGCATCATGCCCACTTACGCGAATCAGATAGTCGTGCGTTTCACCGGCAATAAGGCGATTCGTCCGCTCGACATTATGGAGTGCAAAGACGGTTGGATTTATCTCGCTTGTGTCGAGGAACACCAATGGCGAAATTTTGTCGATATAATGGGCAACCCGGAATGGGCTGGGGAAGAACTGTTTAAGACGCGGCTCGACCGTGCGCAGAACTGGGATGCGCTGCAACTGTTCCTCGAACCGTGGGTGAAGGAGCAGAGTGTGGAAGAGCTGTACCACAAGGCGCAATCGCGACGCATTCCCTTTGCCCCAGTATCGACGATGGGCGATCTGCTAAACTCTGAACACTTGAAAGTGCGGGGCTTTTTCGCCGAAATCGCTCATCCCGTAGCAGGAACGTATGCATATCCAACAGCGCCCTATCAGCTGTCCGCAGTCCCTTGGACACTTCGCCGCCCGGCCCCGTGTCTAGGGCAGCATAATGGTGAAGTATTCGGCTCGGTAGGCGTCAGTGCAAAAGAAATCGAACAGCTGAAACAAGAAGGGATCATCTAAAAAGGAGAGTATTATGAGTAAAGCCCCTCTCGAAGGAATACGTGTCGCTGACTTCTGCTGGGCTTGGGCTGGTCCCTATGGCGCGTTGCAGTTGGCTCATCTTGGAGCCGAGGTCATTCGCATTGAGAGTACGACTCGTATGTGTCCGTCGCGATTGATTCCTCCCTGGGCTGACAATATCCAACAAGGTTACAATCGTTCCGGATATTTCAACCAATATAATCAAGGCAAACGGTCGTTAACCTTAAACCTCAAGACTCCCGAAGGCCTCGATATCGCTAAAAAACTTGTTGCTAAGAGCGATATTGTTGTTGAAAACTTCGCAGCGCGAGTGATGGACAAGATGGGGCTTGGGTATGAAACCTTACGGAAAATCAAGGCTGATATTATTATGGCGTCGCTCTCCGGCTATGGTGCGACCGGACCGGAAAGTAGTTATGTCTCCTACGGTCCTCCACAGGTGGCGTTAAGCGGCATGGCCTCATTGACCGGCTATCATCGCGAGGACTCTCCCAAACAGGCAGGCTTTTCTTACGGCGATCCCAATGGCGGCGTCCACGGAACCTTCGCGATCCTCTGTGCGCTCCTCCATCGTCAGAAAACCGGCGAAGGGCAGTACATCGATCTCTCTCAACGCGAAGCCTGCGCCATGCTGCTGCCGGAAGGGCTGATGGATTTTGTCATGAACGGCGAGCAGCCGCCGCGCAATGGCAACCGCGACCCTTATATGGTGCCGCACGGCGTGTTTCGCTCCAAAGGAGAAGACCGCTGGGTGAGTCTTGTCGCGCGTACTGACGACGAATGGCGGAAAATGTGCGCAGTGATGGGCAAAACAGAGCTGGCTAGCGATCCTCGCTTCGCCACCCTGGCGGCGCGCAAAGAGAACGAAGATGCCCTGGAAGAAATTGTGACGACCTGGACGCGGGAACGTTCGGCTGAAGATGCGACACAGCAGCTGCAACAGGCAGGTATTCCTTCCTATCCATCACTTGACGGAAGAGATATGCTCGCTAATCCACAAGTCGAGGCAAGAGGCTTCTTTGTCGAGCTGCCGCATCCTGAAGTTGGTGTGCGTCGACACCTGGGGATTCCATGGCAAATGTCACATACGCCCTGTGAAATTCGCCGTCCGGCGCCGGTTTTGGGCCAGGATACAGATTATGTACTAGAACAGATCCTTGGCTTGAAGGGAGACGAAATCGTCAACCTGCGAGAAAAAGAAGTCCTGGTGTAAGCGACATAATCATACTGCCAAAATCCACGACTAGCCTACCCTTTATCACTGGTAAAACCTTCCGTAGCAAATCGGCGTTGCCTTTAGAAGACAACGCCGCAGCCAAGAATTCCCTCTTCTCCCTCCTATAGGAGGGGAAAAATCTCACCATTTGGAGAATTGCCTTAGCCTGATTCTGTCGGATAGGCTGCCTACGCACTACACAAGATTTTGAGAAGGAAAGAGAGGCACCGCGTGGGGTCTCGTCCTCGGGCGCCGCCAAGAACGGTTGAAGAATCCTTTCCTGGGACAGGAATACCGAACAGCAATTTAATCCCCACGCAAAAAAGGAGACCACAAATGAGAAATATGCCCATAATGAGCCTAGCTATCCTTGTCGGTTTTGTTAGCGTCTCCTATGGAGACTCCTTGGGCTTTTTGGCCACTCTCAGTGGCGCGCAAGAAGTTCCTGGGGTTGTCACTGATACGATCGGGAAGTGCAAAGTAAAATTTAACAGAGAATTCAGCGAAGCGCAGTTTAGGCTTGACGTTGGCAAGGGCATGGGAGTTACTCAGGCTCACTTGCACTGCGCCCCGGCTGGCGTCAATGGACCTGTGGTTGCATTTCTTTTCCCGCTCAGTACGGGTGGCGTTGACGCGAACGGTAAGTTAGCGACCGGCGTCTTGACCAATGCTGATATTATTCCGACTACTGATAACGCCGAGTGTGGACTCCCGGAGATTAATAACATCGCTTCTTTGGCTGCGGCGATGCTGGATGGCAGAATCTATTGTAATGTGCACACCCTCGTTAATCCTGCTGGAGAGGTTCGCGGTCAGATTCTCGAATAATCTTCGAGAGGGTGGAGCGAATTCCACCCTCCAATTTTTCTAAATCTTGTACAATCGATGGACGTTCTCGTAGGTGATCTTCCGCTTCGCTTCGGTGGGGATGCCCGCGAAGTTCTGTTCGATCACTTCATGTGAACGCGGCCAGGTAGAAGCGCGATGGGGGAAATCCGACGCCCACATCAGATTATTCTCTCCCGCCAGCTCGTAGGTCATGACTCCTGGCCGGTCGTCCTGAAATGTGGCGTAGACTTGTCGTTTAAAGTAGTCGCTCGGTTTCATGGTGATCGGCGTGGGATCAACATAGCGCAAGGTGTCATAACATACGTCCAGACGATACAGGTAGTGCGCGATCCAACCGATGTCATTCTCAGCGGAAACCAACTTCAGCTGTGGAAACCGCTCAAGCACGCCGTTGTACAAAAAGTCGATGAGCGAAGTTTGGATCCTCATGGATGATCGTCACTGTTGAAGCGACGAGACCTTTACCAAGTTGTACGCTTCTCTTGTCGGTTAAAATATGCAGACTCATCGGCATGTCTAGGTCTTGAGCCGCCGCCCATAAAGGGTCAAAGGAAGGATCGCTGTATGGTTCTTCTCTAGGCGAGGTGGCGTTAATCATCGCGCCGCGTAAACCTTTTTGGGCGATGCGCTGAAGTTCTTTGACGGCTTCGTTGACATCCTGCGTGGCGATAAGGCCAAGACCAAGCAATCGCTTCGGCGCATGACTGGAGAAATCCGCCACCCAGTCATTGTACGCGCGAAAGCTCGCCCATTGCAGTTCAAGATCCTTGAGATGAAACAAAAACATACCCAACGTGGTGTAGAGCACTTCGCCTTCGATCCCGTCGATATCTTGATCCTTCAAGCGCTCGACCGGGTCCCAGCCGCTCGGTCGTGCATCCTCATAACCGACCTTTTGATTGGTCCCAAGATCTTTGGGATCTTTCCCCGCCGCGAAAGCTCCACCCACTGGGAATGGGGTGAGTCCTTCGGCAACGAAGAAACTGCCTTTCTTCTCCTGATAGTTTTTGATTACTCGCGGCGCGCGGTCCCGGAGTTCCCGGTCCATGCGTTGCACCCATAGATCCGCCGGTTCCATCGTATGGGAATCCGCCGAGAAAATCGGTGTCTTTGTCATGATGTTTCCCTCCTTCTGCGCGACAATTATCGCGCCATGCTGCTACTCATGTCAATCGAAATAATAGGATTTTCAAGAGGCGTTTGACGAACGGGCCGTGTTTCGGGTAGCGTATGCCTGTCGGTTTGAAGCGAAAAAGTAGAAAGAGGGAAATCAAAAGTAGAAAGGGCCAAGCGAAGGGAATCGCTTTCTTCACTTTCCCCTTTTTATTCGTTACTTATCGCTTGGTAAGAAGGAGGTTTCACGATGGATACTCAACCGCAGGATATTCTCCTCAACGCGGAGGAATTGCATTGGATGTCGTTGGGGTCGGGCACGTGGTACAAACTCTTGCGTGTCAGCCCTGAAACTGGCCAGTGGAGCGCGCTGCTCAAGATGGAGCCCGGAGCCCGTTTTGCCCCTCACAAGCATCTTGGCGCCGCTGATTTCTATGTGCTGAAAGGAGCGCTGGAATATCGGGCCGGCGTGGCTCGCACCGGCTACTATGGCTACGAACCGCTCGGCGTCGAGCACGGGGCCACGACGTGTTCGGAAGAGACTATCATCACCTTCAACGCTTATGGGCCAATCATTTTCTACAACGAAGACGGCTCTGTCAGCATGATTCTCGATTGGGAATTTGTCTCCAAACAGGCGTCAGGTGAAAAGGTAAGCGCTAATTTCAGCGTGGCGCAGAATGCAGCGTAGCTGCCAAAAGGGACTAGAGCCTGGGGACTGAAGACTTGTCCCCTCTCCCTTCAAAATACGTTGTAGGGCAACGCGGAGTAACTATTAGGCAAAGATCTCCTGTATCAGACAGACAAACCCAGGCAATACGTCCTCGCCCTGGAGCTCATTACCTTCGCGGAGAATTTTTATTTCCCCGTTAGGGTGATACACCATGATGGATTTGCTGCGCGGAAGCGCTACCCATACGAGGCGAGCGCCCGCGGCAAGATATTCTTGGACCTTTTCCACCACGTCATCAAACCGGTCGTTCGGCGATACCACCTCGACCGCTAAGTCCGGAGCCCCCTCCCAAAATTTTTCCGGCTTGCCTTGCTCAAGAATCCGCGTTTTGCTCACGAATGCGACGTCCGGAGCGCGAACGGTATCGGGGTTTTGCCGTAGCTTGAAGCCCGCTTCCGCAACACTGACGGCTCCCAGCTCATGCCGATTCACGTGCTCGCCAAGTAGCCTAGCAAGATTTCCCGCGACGGTCCCATGTAAAAATCCGCTCGGAGGCATCTGAAAGAGTTCTCCCGCGGCCAGCTCGTATTTTTGTCCATCGTTTGGCAGTTGCCAGAGATCTTCGGCTGTTGACAACACTTTCTCTGTGGCGGTGACTGTCATATGTTTAAGCCTACGTTGGCAGTGTCATGAGGTCAAGGAAGCAAGAACAAGGAGAATCTGATGCGGTACATCATCTATGGCGCGGGCGGCATTGGCGGAGCGATCGGTGGACATTTATTTCATCGCGGCCATGAGGTCGTGTTGATTTGTCGGGGAGAACAGACGACGGCCATTCAACGTCGTGGGTTGACGTTGAAGACGCCTGCTGAAACGCTACAGCTTCCTATTCGCGCAGTCGGTCATCCACGGGAACTTGTTTTCACGAAAGACGACGTGGTGATTCTGACCATGAAATCGCAGGATACGGAATCCGCGCTCCGTGATCTGCAACACGCCGGCGGCGCGGACGTGGCGGTTATTTGTTGCCAGAACGGCGTCGATAACGAACGCATGGCGGCGCGTCGTTTTGCGCGAGTCTATGGCATGGTCGTGTGGATGCCGACTACCTATCTAGAACCTGGAGTCGTGCTTCATACCGCCGCTCCGATCGGCGGCATTCTTGACGCCGGGTGTTACCCTCACGGGGTTGATCCGCTTATTACCCAGGTAACGACGGATATCAGCGTCGCCGGCTTCAGCGCGAAGCCTGATTCCCAGATCATGCGGTGGAAATATACAAAACTCCTCAGCAATCTGCGCAATGCGTTGCAGGCGATTTGCGGTTTGGAGGCCGCCGGAGGAGAAGTCGCGCGCGCGACGCGGCAAGAGGCGCTGGCGTGTTACAAAGCTGCCGGCATTGAGTTTGTTCCGGAAGACGACATGCGGGAACGAGTGCAAAAAGAAATCACCATGGGGAGAATTGAAGGGCAACCGCGCTCTGGCGGTTCGACCTGGCAAAGTCTCATGCGTGGCCTTTCCTCCATTGAAGTCGATTATCTCAACGGTGAGATTGTCTTATTAGGCAAACTCCACGGCGTGCCAACACCGTACAATCAATTGTTGCAACGTATGGCGAATGACATGGCGCGCACCGGCAAGAAGCCTGGCAGTGTAACGGTGGAGGAGTTGCAGAAGACGCTAGCAGCATAAGTGGCAGGTCGTAAAAGTGGTTTGGTATTTCTTGAGGGCAAGACTCGCTATACTGGGCCCATGCAATTCGAGTTTGAAGGTATCTTGCCGACGTGGATGCGCTTTATCGCTGGTGAAGCGCCCCTCGTTTTTGTTGCTCCCCATGGAGGACGACGACCCGATAATGCCCCAATACGGGACAGCATTAAAGTTAATGATCTGCACACCGCGGAATTGACCGCTGAGCTGGCTGCTCGTACACAGGGATACGCGCTTATCAATCAAGCCCTCGATCGTAATAATCTTGATCTGAACCGCCTCAGTCAGGTGCGGGCGCGCGCGCCGTGGTTTTTGGAGGCGCTCGTCGAGCTGCTCTCTTCACTGGCAAAGCGTCACGACGAGGTGCGCGTGTTCTTCATCCACGGTTGGAATGTCGTTCAACCTGTGTGTGACCTCGGCATGGGGTTACGACAACGCGGAGAACAGGTCGTACCGGCAAGCAAGTTCGCCGCTCCGACTCTGAGCCCCGAATTTTTCAACTCCGTTGTGCTGCCTTTTCAGGAGACAGCGCTTGTCGCCGGACTTGATGTCGCAATCGGTCGTCGCTATCCAGCCGCTGACAAAGAGAATGTCATGCAGCTTTTTAGCGCACGCTTCGCAAAGGATCAGTCTGTATTGATCCGGTCTTTAGCCGACCTGTCCGTACAAAGAAAAATTGAGGCCGTACAACTCGAACTCGGTGTCGGGTTGCGTTGGCCCGGCGTCGAGCGCGAGCGCTTCGTTGATATATTCTGTCAGACGTTAGCGAACGGCGCTGCGCCCACTCAGAACAAACAGGAAAGTGAATTCCCATTGCTCCCTTCCGCAGTGCTGAAGACGACCACGAAACCTCATCTCAATGGTTCCTCTACTTTGCTCTCCCGTTCGTCGGAACTCACGCGGTTTGGTCTCCATTTTCATGATCCGCTGAGCGGCCTTGGCATTATGGGCGGTGTTGAGTGCGGTAGCGGAGCTCACACGTATTCCGGGCGCTTAATGCTCTCCCTCGGGGGAACTGAGATGGTTTTATTCACTGGAGAGGATGTCGCCAGGCATGAACCTGATCACATTCAGGTTGGCGGACTCGTATGGCGTGGTGAACCGGACGGTTTCAGCATTACGTATCAGGGTCCGGTGATGCGGTTTTCACATCCTCAGGCGTTCATTCGCCTGGAGGAAGGTTTGGCGGCGTCTTGGGTTGAGTTAGCCGATATACGCTTGCGTTTGACGATCCCTTTTCAGTTTGACGCTGCACCCCCACCCCTCTTTTTGGCGCATTTGCTTGGTGAAGTGCGATTACATGACCGTGAGCGACGAATCGACGCCTGGGGGTTTCTTGATGCGCTCAAATCCGAAGAAACTGGACGTTTATCGCCGCGTCGGCTTGTATCGCTCCCCTTTGGCCCGGATCTGGGTATCTTTCTATCATGGGTAGAGACGTCCGAAGGACCGCGTTCTTCCGGTATTCTTTACCATCATGGCGTCCCTCAACAGTTACAACCTGAAGAGTGGGACTTATTGTATACGCTTGAAGACGGACGACCCACGGCGTTTCAGGTATCCGTATCGTCGGCATCTTCGTTTTCGCTCCAGTGTCGTGGGGAGACGGTAACCGCCATTCCTATTGTCCGTCACGCGCCGCAAGGCAGCGCACTCAATGTGACTTTTGGTCTATCGAGAATTGTTTGGGAGGGACGCGAGGCGCGTGGGGTATACGAGTTCTCGGAGCGAAGACGAGAAGAGGGCTAATGCGGTAAGAATCCGCATAAAGTGTCATACCCGCGCGCGGGCGGGCATGCAGAACTTTCCAGTGCGCCTTGCCGCTTCGTTCTTCTCGCTCCTGACTTTCTCGTAGGTTTTTATTCATTCCCTACTTTTCCGTTCCTGCCATGATCCTGTGCGCCCGATCCACGAGCTGCGGGACTTGCCACTCGAACTCGTTCGCCTTGGGGTTGGAGGCGGTGCCTTCGAGGTAATGTCGGTATAGCCCCTCCAAGATGATCGCGAGTTTCCAAACCGCGAAGCAATGATAGAAAGAGAAGTGTTGCCTCGTCCGCCCGGTTTTGGTTTCATAGCGAGCAGCCATCTCCGCGCGTGAAAGAAAGCCTGGCTGTTCTGTAATATAGTTGCTTCCCTTGGGCTCCGGTTCCGGCGGATCTCCAGTCGGTCCCCAGAAACACAACACCCATCCCAAATCAGCCAGGGGATCGCCGAGCGTCGCCATTTCCCAATCGAAGATGGCGACAAGCTTGGCGGGGTGTGGAGCGAACATCACATTGTCTAGTTTGTAATCTCCATGCACGATCGTCGTCGCGCTTTGCTCAGGAAGATGTTTTGTGAGCCACTCTGTCACTTCGTGAAGACCAGGTAAGGGGCGGGTGCGGGGCAACGTCAGCTCAAGTTGTCCCATCCACCGTTTTAATTGCCGTTCGAGAAATCCTTGTGGCTTGCCGAGATTATGAAGCGTGGTGGATTGCCAATCGACTGCGTGCAGCTCGACTAATGCATCAATAAGTTCCTCGCCGATCCGTTTGCGATCCTCCAGGGCGTCGAATTCAGGAGAGAGTTGTTCACGGATCACGATGCCTTCTTTACGTTCCATCAGATAAAAGGGAGCGCCAATGATCGACGCATCTTCGCACGCAATCTCGGGGCGCGGTACGCGTATGCCTGTGGGGGCGAGGCCGGAGAGGACGCGATACTCGCGTAGCATGTCGTGCGCCGTGGGCAGAATATCGCCGCGCGGCGGGCGACGCATAACCCAATGCTTCAGGCCCCACGACACATAAAACGTCTCATTAGAAAACCCGGCCTCATGTTTCTCGACAATGAGTTCACCTTCCTGTGGCGGCAGGTTCGCCCGGAGAAAGTTCTCGAGCTTTGGTACATCGATCAGTCCTGCAAGTTGGTCGCTCATGATTCTCCTTAAATCCCAAAAAACTGACTCGCATTAGTCCCTAAAATTTTATTGACGGACGTCGTCGGCAGACCAGAGAGCAACTCCCGCAATTTCGCGATGGGATGCACGAAGCCCTCTGCATGGGGATAGTCAGAGCCGACGAAGAAGCGTTCGTCGCCCACGAATTGAATCATCAAGGGAAACATCTTTTCTTCCGGATCGCCGTTGATCCAAATGTTATGCATGAAGTATTCGGTCGCCGGGCGCTTCATCTGCGACGTGTGTCCCATGTATTTAAAGCGATAATTCAAGCGTTCGAGCCACTCACCAACCCAACCGACCATTGCTTCTATAGTGGCCACACGCAGCTTGGGGAATCGCTCAAACACGCCATCATAGACCATTGTCGTCAACGCCATGCGTGGATCCTGGATGACGTTCATGGTGACGAACATGAAGCCTGGGTCGCGATCTTGATAATACTGACTTCCCGTGTAGTGTTTATGCCCGACGAGGTGAATGCCAACGCTCAAGTCGAGATCTTGCGCAGCCGCCCAGACCGGGTCGAGATCCGGATGACCGAAGCTGTGACCGTTAATGGGCATCGCGGCGACGAAGATAGTGCGACAGCCGAGCTTGGCCACCCGCTGCATCTCACGGACGGCGAGCTGTGCGTCCCGCAAGGAAATATGCGCGGCGGGGAACAGGCGATCTTTCTGAGAAGCCGTAATTTCAAACGCCCAGGTGTTGTAAGCGCGGCACAGCGCATTGGCGACAGCCGGATCGTCCACTCCCCCTTCCCACAGTAGGCCCATTGTGGGGTAGAGGATTTGTTTATCGATGCCTTCCTCGTTAAGGAAGCTCACCCGTTTGCTCATGTCCTGCCAATCGGTAGCAGAGGTGAGGGCGCGATCAAAATCCCGCAGGTCATGCCCCGCTTCTTTTTGGCCATACCCGACGACGGCGGCGAGCAATTCCTCCACGTTGAGCATACGGAGTTTAC
Organism: Binatia bacterium; assembly: GCA_050185455.1. Classification (GTDB taxonomy): domain Bacteria; phylum Desulfobacterota; class Binatia; order Bin18; family Bin18; genus SYOC01. The sequence continues at coordinate 11,488 of JBFWZL010000077.1, forward strand.
GTCCATCTACGAAGAGCACGAGTTTACCCGTAGCGGGGTCCTTGGCGACTCGCATCGCCTTGTCGCGAAACGACGGATCGATATAACGTTCAAACAGGTCCAAGGGTTCCATGAAATGGCTATCGCCATCGATAATAGTCATAGAGATTTCCTTTCCCGTTTCACACTCGACTTGAGTAACAACTCTCCCTTCAACCGATATAGCTCGGCCTCCCACCACCTCTCCTCACTGTTGTGCACGCGAGCAAGGGCTTCGTCGAGCAGGGCAATGCCTTCAGTTGCTCGTCCTACTTTCCCGTACGCCTCGGCTAAGAGGGCATGGTAATACGGTAAAAACAATTCCGCGTACGTTTCGCGCCAAATAGCTAACCCTTCGTTGATCCGTACAATTCCCTTTTCTTCTTGACCTTGTTCCGTCAAGACCCATCCATGCAAAATGATTTGCATGGCGACGTACTGCGTAAAGCGTTGTTCTTGAGACAACATGAGCGCGGCTGCGACCCGTTCGTGCACGGCCCGCTCCTGCCGCAAAAATTGATGCAGTATCGAGGCAAAGCTCAGCGTATGCACGGTGCTGTAGGGATGGGCGAGTGTTTCGAGCACTGGCAACGCTTCATGAATACTCAGTACCGCTTGATCTGGATAGCCAAGCTGCCACAAAGCCAACGCTCGCCACACGGACGAAGAAACTCCTAGATCGTGTCCGCCATAGAGAAAGGCCAAGGAATGATGCTGCGCAGGGGCATAAGCGGCCACGCCTTGCTCTGCATGTTCGCGTGCGCGCGCGAAGTCACCATGCCACAAAAGGGTGTCAGCCAGCGCGCCATGAGCAATAAGAAAGAGAGTCGAGTTCTGGGTCTGCCGCGCCAGAGTGAGCAGTTTTTCTCCCAACGTACGCGCCTTTGCCAACGCGCTGCGGACTTCATAAAATTCCCACAGCCCGCGCAGGACAGGAAAAAGGAGTGCGGTGTCGCCAGATTGCTGGGCAAGGGTAAGCGCGCGGGTATACGTCTCACCAACGTCTGGGGCTGCGATGCCTGCGGTGATAACCAGGGGGACGCCTAGAGCCAGCCGAAGAGCAAGTTCCTGTGCATCCCGTTCCGCTGTTGCCGGTAATACGTTGAGTAACTCCAGCGCTGCGGTGAAATGGCGGATAGCTTCGGTATTGGCCGAGCGCTGCACGGCTTGTTCACCGGCCAGGTGAAGATACTGCAGCGCTTTTTGGACATTGCCGCTTTGACTGTAGTGATGTGCAAGCGCGCTGTAGTGTTCCGCGAGTTGATGGGGAAAGAGTTCTTCAATCGCCTGCGCCAGGTGTTCATGCAGCGCCCGCCGGTGTTCGAATAGCAAGGAAGTGTACGCAACTTCATGTGTCAGTGCATGCGCAAAGCTGTAGACGACCTCTACTGCAGTAGGTTGCGGATGGAGGAACCCGGCGTTTTGCAGCAGCAACAAGAGCTGATGTCGCGCGTCTTCTGAATGCTTGGCGACTTTCGCGAGCAAATTCAAGGAGAATTCTTTGCCAATGACCGAGGATGTTTGCAAAAGCTCCTTTGCGTCGGGGGAAAGTCGATCGATGCGCGCCGCCAGAACGCCTTGTATGGTGGGCGGCAAGTGCAGGCTGGCAAGGTTGATCGTGGGAGTTGGGCGCAACCGCTCTTCAGCCGTATCGCGAATTAACATGTGCTGTTCGACTAGGGCACGAATAATTTCTTCCATGAAGAGCGGATTGCCCTCCGTTTTTTCCAGAATCTGCCGTTTGAGCTGCAAAAGGGAATACTCTTGCACGGTGTTCTCTCGCTCTCCGAGGAGGATTGAGAGGAGTTCTTTCGCCTCTTGGCGTCCGAGCGGCTCTAATTGCAAATGGACATAGTAGGGCTTCCCAAGCCATTTGTTCTGGTATTCAGGGCGGAAGTTCACTAACAAAAGGATGCGAGCGGAAGCGATCTGCTCCGTCTGTGACAAAAGGAACGCTTGCGTTTCTTCGTCAATCCAGTGCAGATCTTCACAAATAAGAATGAGAGGCTGGTTCAAACTCTCGTGGAAGAGCAGGCGCACCACCGCGCCAAAGGTGCGCCGTCGTCGAATTTGACTATCGAGCTGTGGCAGAGGGGAGTTGGCTTCCTCCACGCCAAGGAGCGCGAAAAGATACGGCAAGGTATCTTCCAGCCCACGATCGAGTGTGAGCACTTTGCCGGTGATCTTCTCTCGGCGTTTCCGTTCGTCATCTTGCACGGTAATCTGAAAATAACTTTTGAGGAGTTCGATGAGCGGAAGATACGCGTATGCTTTGCCATGAGAAACCGAAAACGTTTCCAATACCAAGCAACCGCTTGCTGCCTTCACTTTGAATTCGTGGAACAAACGGGATTTACCCACCCCTGGTGCGCCCTGCATTCCCACGATGCAACCTTGCCCGTTTTTAGTTTGTTCTAGCGCCTGTTTTAACTGTCGCCATTCTGCTTGGCGACCAATGAAACGCGCCAGCCCGCGTCGCGCCGCTACCTGTAAACGGGTGCGTAGTGGACCGGGACCGAGCACTTCATAAATGGGCAACGGTTCGCTGACGCCTTTGATGCGCGTGGGGCCTAAAGATTGACATTCGAAATAGCCTTCCACGAGCTGGTGCGTGTGTGCGCTGATAAGGATAGATCCTGGCGTTGCCAAGCTCTCCATCCGCGCGGCCAGACTGGTCGCATACCCAACCGGCGTATAATCCGTATGTAAGTTGTCTTTATGAATCGCGCGCACGACAACTTCGCCAGTGTTGAGTCCGACGCGAATCTGCACGTTGACGCCTTTCTCGCGGCGCAACACTTCCGCGTAACGTTTGCCCGCCTCCTGCATTCTCAGAGCGGCAAAAATCGCTCGTTGCGGGTGGTCTTCACAAGCGATTGGAGCGCCAAACAGGGCAAAGATCCCGTCTCCCATCGATTGGGAGACGTAGCCATCATACTGATGGACGGCCTCCATCATCAATTGGAGCATGGGATCGATAATGGCGCGCGCTTCTTCCGGGTCCAGATCTTCAATAAGCGCCATGGAGTTCTGGATATCCGCGAAGAGCGCCGTAATGGTTTTCCGTTCACCCGCAAAAGCTCCTCGCGCTTCCATGGCGGCTTGTTCGGCAAGGATACGCTCGACGAGATGCTTTGGCGTATAACTAACTGGGGATTGGGAATTGGGAGTTGAGGACTGGTTACTGTGAACATTGAACATTGAACGTTGAACCGGCGACTGGGAGCGAGTGGCGAGGGATGCGCCGCATCCACTGCAAAACTTTGCGCTCGGGCGATTCTCCGTTTCGCAAACAGGACACACATGGGCAAGCGGCGTTGCGCACTCGTCGCAGAATTTGGCGTTCGTGCGGTTCTCTGTTCCACAGTTGGGGCAATGCATGATGATTGTTCCGAACGATTGAGCGCCAGCCTCGGTTCGTATTCTCCCGATAACGTAGCGTAAGAGAAGACCAATGGCGACGGGCTTTGCAGGTTGGTGAGGATGAAAGCTGTGGCGGGAAGGAAGCTATTCCTGATGAAAGACAGAGGAAAATTAGACAACGCCCCTCAGCCGCCAATTTCAGGTATCGAGAGATTCCGGCAGATTTTACGCGCCAACCCATTGGGAATTTCGGTGTGCCGAGGGATGGTTTCAACCGCTCCTGTCGTTGGGTTGCTCCACAAGGCATGCCCCCGTCCCTCACGCTTGAGGTAGCATCCATGCCGACGCAGATGTCGGAGCAGAGCGTTACGCTTCACTCGACAACCACCGTCTCCTGAATGGCGTCCGCCGGTACACCCCGAAGCGCGTCCTCTCGACGATCTTCTAAAATCAGTGCAATAGCTGCGACCAAGCTCGCACGTGCTTCCTCCTTGGTCTTTCCTTGACCGTTCGCTCCAGGGATTTCAGGGCAGTACGCAATATACCACTCATCGTCACGTTCAATGATGGCGGTGAACTCATTGTGCATAGGATACTTCCTTGGGAAATTCGGCTCTGTATCCGTTGGCTAGGATAGCTATGTGTCTGTCCGCTGTCTAAAGCCATCCTTCACTCGCGTGCGTCTTTGGCGCGTCAGTATGGAAACATGTTTTTCTTCCGATAAACTTCCCGTTTCTACATGTGAAAATATTTTGAACATGTTCTCTATAACCCCTACGAATCTTCGCTGTCAACGCTTTGGATCGGTGAAGCATTTGCCTTATGTAAAGCAATGCCGCGGTGAGCACGATCCGCAAATGCTTCGCCCCTACTACTGTGTCAAAATCAGTAGCTTGGTGAGGATGGAGGCTTTGGGGTGAAGATGAAGAGACTCAGGGCAACTATGCTGGTTGCAATGCCGCAAACGAAGGCGACATGGTATGAGCCCGAGGTATCGCGCAAGTAGCCCGCGATCATGGGACCCCACGCGCCCAAGATCCCCGCGCCCGCGAAAAGAAACCCTGTAATTGATCCAGCATGAAGACGACCGAAGAAGTCGCCGATCAATGCGGGAAACAAGGTAGCCATGCTACCGTAGAAAAAGCCAAACACCGCCGCGCCGCAGTACAACAGGTTCAAGCTGTTTGCCGTCAGGAAGAGCAGAAACGCCACGACTTGCAAAATCAAACTTATGGTTAATCCTTGCTTTCTGCCGATGCGATCAGAGAGCGGACCAAGCGAGAGACTGCCCACGAAGGCGCAGAAACCCATCAAGCTGACTGCCAATGCCCCTTGGGTTGGAGAAAAGCCGAGGTCTCGTGCATATGCGACGATGTGGACGAAAGGAACGGGGACGGTGAATAACATCACAACGAAGACGATGAAAAGAAGCCAGAACGAGGGGAGTGTCCAGGCTTCCTGAAGGGTCCAGCTTGTTGGGGGCGAAGACTGCGGAGAACTATCGTTGAGGGAGGAAGGAGTCGTGACGGAAGCTGGCGGCGAATCGCCATCGGGAACT
>JBFWZL010000078.1:0-16299 GCA_050185455.1 Binatia bacterium
CTCTTCCGATCTGTTTGCGGTGAGGTAAACGATGCGTCCGCAATCTCAGTAATGGACAAGAGCGCGTTTTCCAGCTCTTGTCGTTTTTCTTCCATTAACTCCGGTGACGCGTCGGCTGGCACCTTAATGGGTGGTCCAGCGACATAAGTGATGCGGCTGAACGGAAAAGGAATGAGTAGACGGTCCCAGCTCTTTACTGTTGCTTTCCATGCGGCTCCATACGTCACGGGAAAAATCGGCGCGCCAGTCGCGCGCGCCAACTGCAGAACACCGGATTTCGCTTTGTACCGAGGACCGCGCGGTCCATCTGGAACGACAAGGAGATCATGACCTTGCCGGTAGGCTTCCAGCATACCCTTGAGCCCTCCCAGCCATCCTCGCGTTGAAGAGCCGCGGGCCGCACTGACGCCAAAGCGTTTCATCACACGAGTGATGATTTCACCATCACGGTGCATACTATTCATAACACACGCTTTTTGACCACGATACGGAAACGGCATCAGCAGAATCCGGCCATGCCAAAAGGCCAAGATGACTGACTCGCGACGTTGCCAGCAAGCAAACAATTCCTCTCCATCGACGAAGCGTTTGCGAGTCGTCTTGCCCAAAAACCATAAAGCGCACAGCGCCAGTGCGGTCCAGCAGCGAATTTTCATCTCTTCGCCGAAGGAAAAGCGAGTCGAATATCTACTGGAGGGGGGCGTTGTGGAACTGGAGGTCATAGAGCCTACGATATTGAGCGTTCTGCGCAAGGAGTTCAGCGTGGCGTCCTTCTTCCACGATGACCCCATCCGCTAAGACAAGAATACGGTCTGCACGCTGAATGGTCGAGAGTCGATGGGCGATGACCAGAACAGTTCGCCCTACCATGAGCTGTTCGATGGCGTTCTGAACCAGTCGTTCCGATTCGGTATCAAGCGAAGAGGTGGCTTCGTCGAGAATCAGAATTGGCGCATTTTTAAGGAGCGCCCGCGCGATGGCGAGTCGTTGACGTTGTCCCCCGGACAGTCGCACTCCGAGTTCGCCAATGCTAGTGTCGTAACCTTGCGGCAGCGCCATGATGAATTCGTGCGCATTAGCGGCTTGCGCGGCGGCGATCACTTCTTCCAAGGGGCGATCGGGAGCGCCGTACGCAATGTTATTCCGTACGGTGTCATTGAAGAGGAATGTAAACTGGGTCACGACTGCGATTTGTGAACGCAAGGATTGGCGCGTGAGGTCGCGGATATCGACGCCATCGATCGTGACTCTCCCTTCTTTGACATCATAAAAACGTGGAATGAGATCCGCCAAGGTGCTTTTTCCGCCGCCGCTTGGGCCAACCAACGCCACGACTTCTCCAGCGTGAACCTCCAGATTGATATGCCGCAAGACCCATTCATCCTGATAGCAAAAGGAGACATCTTCGAAGCGGATGCTCTGCTGAATCCCGGTTAGCATTTGCGCATCAGGACGATCCGTAATTTCGTTTCGTTCATCCAACACTTCAAAAAGTCGTTCAGCGCCGGCAAGGCCGTTTTGGATAGCGGCGTTCGTGCGCGTCAGATGCTTGAACGGCTCGTACAACAACATCATGGCGGTCAGGAAAGCGATGAAAGCGCCTTGAGTCCGTTCACCGCTAATGACGCTTCCGCCACCATACCACACCACTGCCGCAATCCCGCAGGCTGCGACGAGTTCCACCATCGGCGGCACAAAAGCTCGCATTCGTCCCGCTTTCATCGAATGGCGAAAAAGGCGTCGATTTTCTTCGGCAAACCGTCCCCGTTCATAGCCTTCCATCCCGAAGGCCTTCACCACGCGATTGCCTTGAATGGTTTCCTGTAGGAGAGCAGTGAGATTCCCAAGAGAGCCTTGTCCTCTACGGCTCGACGTCCGCACTTTTTTGTACACGCCCATGAGCGGCAAGATCGTTACAGGGAAGACAATAAAAGCCAGCAGAGCAAGAAACCAATCCTTCATGAACGCTACGATGATCAGCGCCAGCAGGGTCGTGGCGTCTTTCATCATCGACGCCGAAGATTGCGTTAGCGCTTCACGAACAAGGGTAGTGTCGTTCGTGACACGAGAGAGGATGGTTCCGGTAGGGGTTCTGTGAATGAAGGGGAGTGACAACGACTGTAGATGAGCATTAAGGGTATTGCGTAAATCTTCGACAATCCGCTGCCCGACATATTCAATCAGATAGGCATGCCCAAAATTTACGATCCCGCGAAACACAAAGACGGCGACGATTATCCACGGCAGGAATTGCAGCGCATGGAGATTTTTTTGTGCAAAAATGTCGTCAAAAATGCGCTCGACCAAAAACGGCAACGCTCCATTTGTCGCGCTGAACAGCAGCATGCAAACCAGCGCCGTGACAAACTGGGGAAATAGGTAGGGACGAAGAAAGGGAAAAAGACGACGATAGACGTTCATTCGTGGGCAGTAAGCATATCCAGCGCGATCTTCGCCGCACGTTCCGCCGCTCCGCCTGAGCCAAGTCGGCGACGAACTTCACGCAACCCTTCTTGTACAACCCTATAGGCTTGTGGATCGTTGAGCAACCGCCAGGCTTCCGCGGCTATGCGCGCCGGTGTGACCTCGGATTGGATGAGTTCGGGAACAAGTCGCCGTTCGGCAATGAGATTCGGCATGCCAATGTGGGGAACGCGCACGATCAAACGCGCCAGGGCGTATGTGATTGGAGCCATCTTGTAGACGATCACCATTGGGCGCTCTAGCAGCGCCGTTTCCAGTGTTGCTGTCCCTGAAGCCACGATCGTCAGGTCCGACGCGTGAACGGCGTTGTAGGTATCTCCTTGGATAATACAGATCGGCTGCTGGCCGACCTGACTTCTGACTTGTTCTACGTCGAGGGTCGAAGCGACGGCAAGGATGAACTGGTAAGAATCGCCAAGTAAACGCGTTGCCTCCAGCATGGGAGCAAGTAAGTAGCGCACCTCTTGGGCGCGACTGCCCGGAAGGAGCGTAATCGTTTTGCGGCATGGTTCGAGGTCATACTGTCGTAATGTCTCTTCCCGTGAGCGGGTAGGGTGCGCACGATCGACAAGCGGGTGGCCAACGAAATCCACCGCACAAGCATGTTTAGCGTAAAAGGCCGACTCGAACGGAAAAATCGCGGCAAGGCGATCGACACGTTGTGCGATGGTATGGACGCGCCGTTTGCGCCAGGCCCACACTTGCGGGCTGATATAATAAAAGACCTTGACTCCAACTTGTTTTGCAATCTTTGCGAGACGAAGATTAAATTCGGGAAAATCAATCAAGACAAGAAGATCAGGGGGCGTGGTTCGTAAAATATTTGTCAATTGGCGATAGGCGCCAATGAGCGCGCGTACTTTGTCTCGCGCTTCAAACAAACCCATGCCAGCTATGGTCGCAGTATCGACTAGCGTGTGCATGCCCGCCTCGCGCAACGTTGGTCCACCAACTCCAAAAACTTCTATCTTCGGCGCTTGTTTCTTTATTGCTCTGATGAGATCTGCTCCATGAACATCTCCCGAGGCTTCGCCGGCAACGAGTAGAACTCGGGGATTGGGGGTCAGAAATTGGGAATTCGAAATCGGGACATTCACATTCATGTTGCATGATCGGTACAGGTTCCCTCTTCCCTGTGAGAGAGGGGCTGGGTAAGGGGACTATGGGTTATGTTCCTATTTGCGTTCAGTGCGGTCAAACCGCTTCGCCGTGGTTTGGTGCTCCTGCTTCGTTGCTTGGAAACTCGCCTCTCTCATAGATGTTCTGTAGGATTATTTTACAGCCGATTGAGAAGAGATGGACCGTACTGCTTAAAGTGTCGGCTTCAGAAAGAACCCATTGGTCTCCCCGCCGCACCTAGTGCTCGACTCTTACTTTGTCTTGCAGAATAAGGACATAGTCTCTCAGCGATTCCAGTCGACGATGGTGGGCGAACTTTTCACCACGGTCGTACACTTCAGTTGACTCGGGCAACACCTCTCCAATGACGCTGGGATTGAGTAGAGTATCCACATGTGAGTCCTCAAAGTTCGACTCGCCATAGAGAGCGGCCACATCCGGGTAGGTGTACAAATCTGTAGCGATGACTTTCACTCGCATGTCATTAATGTCGGCTTCACATGGTCGTCCTCTCGGTTGGGCGTGCAATTGGCCAAATGCGATCCGGTTATGTCGCCGACTGGCTCCGATCATCGCCAAAATGGAGCCGTTGATGTACTCGTTTCCGTGCTGTGCTTGGCGCTCAAAGGCAAAATAATGCTCTCGGGTGCAGCGCAGCTGAGCTAGAGACGACATGGGTTTCCTCCACCTGCCATCAGTGTGTTCCAACTGTACCTTGCGCCAGCCAGCCGCGACAAGGGCCGACTCACCAGGAGAAAGTTATGTTCAAAGCGATGACGAAAAGCAGTTAGGGTAATTTTCGTTTGCATTGCCAGACATAACGGCGAACTCATAGCGTACAATATTGGAGGATATCAAGCACGCCTACCGGAAAGACATACTGTTATTCTCTACCTCCACTCGTTTACTCGCGCTTGACACAACTTTGCCGGGATCGTGTGAGTATACCAACCGGTTGGTTTTTATTGTGAAGAATACTGTTGATGATAAAGACAGAAACGGCTTGAGCCGAGGATAATCGTATGGCGATAGTGAGCAAAACACTCAAAATCACAGTGATGATGATCCTGGTGCTGGCGGGCATTGCCGCGGCTGGATCGACGTAATGGCTGACTGGCTGGGGCGAGCCCACGCGAGACCTTGTACTCTACGGCTAATGTTGATCTGTGGCAGGACCATGACCAGAATGCGGAACGTACGGTGGAACGCCTGCTAGTTCGAGAAAAAATAACTTATAGTGATAAATAAAAAACTGCGGTCTGTCGTTAGATGACTTACCTGTCTCAAAATAAAACCAGCTGTTCAGGCAAAACACGACAAGGGAAAGAAAGAAAAAAGTAACGATGAATGAAACTGCTGAATTTTCACGCCGTACCCGGCAATGCGCCTCTGGCCTGCTTCTTGCGCACTGAGAGAGTGATACACGCCATGCGTGATACACTCTCAGCAGGAGGCGGATATGATTGCTTTTATTCCCCCAGTCTCTGGAGCTTCGGCAAACACCCTCGATATGATTGACGCTATTGTCCCATTTACCGGTACTGTCCTTGTCGGGCTCTTTCTCTCCAGTCTTGCCGGCATCGTGATCACCGTCCTTGCCGATCGTTGGCTCACACGGCGACAACAGCGGGTACTAACGGCGGAAGTGGTGAATGTAAACCCCATACGCCGAGCGGCCTAAGCGCGAGGACGCTGCTGTTGACATTCTCTCAAACCACAAGCAGAGGAGCGCGAATGACGACCACGAGCATAATTGAGGACACGACAAGAGAGCTACAATACATAGAAGCCCCACTCAACTACCTCAGCGGGGAGACGAGAACGCCCGCCACCTATATGTACACGCCGCCAGTAGGCGTTCCTGTCCGATCAGGACAATACGTCGCTCATACACTGCCCATTTTTAACGGACGAGTGTTACGTGATCGACTCTCGTTGGACCAACACGGGTTTCAGTTGGTGCGCCGCGAGACCCGGGTGCAGAATTTTTACGATGAGCACGAAGTGAAAGCTGTCTACTATCCCGAGGTCGAGTATCTAGTGAGAAAATTCACCGGCGCGACCAGAGTGCTGGCGTTTGACCACAATGTGCGGTGTGGGACGAAGTCTCGGCAAGGTGAGAAAGGTGTGCGTGAGCCGGTGAAAACCGTGCACAACGATTACACGCTCAAATCCGGCCCTCAGCGTGTGCACGACCTGCTCCCGGCTGAGGAGGCCGAGGTTCTGCTCCAACATCGGTTTGCCGTGGTCAACGTGTGGCGGCCCATCCGCGGACCAGTACAAGAATCGCCGTTGGCTGTGTGTGACGCCCGCAGCATTGCCCAAGAAGACTTTGTCCCGACTGATCTGGTGTACCGTGACCGCAAGGGAGAAGTCTATTCGGTCGCGTTCAATCCCAGTCATCACTGGTTCTATTTTCCGTCCATGCAGACTACAGAAGCGCTACTACTCAAATGTTACGACTCAGCCGACGATGGGCGCGCACGGTTCACCGCGCACTCCGCGTTTGTTGATCCGACCAGTCCGTCAGATGCGCCAGCGCGGGAGAGTATCGAAGCGCGCACGCTTGCGTTCTTTGCGTCATAAGGGAAGGTGAACGTTGCTCTGTCAATCGTAGCAACCCTGCACAATGAAAGAGGAGGAAGAACCATGGCGCTCGAAGTCTATTGGGGAAGTGGCAGCCCGTTTTCGTGGCGGGTGCTCTTAACACTGGAAGTGAAGCAGCTGCCGTATCAATCGAAACTATTAGAGTTCTCGAAGCGGGAGAACAAGTCACCTGAATATCTGGCGTTGAATCCGCGTGGGAAAGTGCCCACTCTGAAGGACGGAGACTTCGTACTCTACGAGTCGCTCGCGATCATGGCATACCTCGACAATGCATATCCCGAGCGACCAATCTTCGGAAGGACACCGCAAGAGACTGGCGCCATCTGGCAGCTGGTTTCAGAAGGCATCTCTTATGTATGCGAGCCGATCGGCAGGATGACTGGGCCATTGTTTTCCGGGGGTGCTTCAGAAAAGGAGTCCGAAATAGACGTACTGGCATCTAGCCCGTCAGGATCGCAGCGCCTGGACGACGGAACTCGAGGTGCGACCATTCAAAGAAAAGTTCTAATACAAGCAACGGATGGTTTTGCATCATTTCTAGCAGAGCCAAATTCCTAGAGAGTTGTAAATCCAAGTCGCTCATTAATCCTAGCCAGAACAAATGATGCAAGATTAACCGCCGTGTGTATCAGAGAGAGACTCGCTTAGCGGCCAAAATTGTTCCATTCCTATTGGAAAGCCTATCAACAGTAACTGATAGGGGATTGACCGTGGGTGGTTGCTCGCCGAGCAAGGCTAAACTCGTGGCTAGGCAGCAGCCAGTAATTACGCGTCACGCCACACGTATTACATATCACGATTACGGTACTTCGAGACACCCAACAATTTGCTCCGCGACTTCCAGGGCTTGCAGGCCATCCTGTCCGCTGACGATTGGTTCGCTGCGCTCTCTCACCGAACGAAGAAACGCGCGGATTTCTTCTTCCAAGGCGTCTTCTCCGCCTACCTCGCGTTCTTCAAAGGTAATGTTGGGCAAGACGCCTTCCTGGGGATTAGGGTCCCGTCGGCAAATACGAATCCGATGTTCCCCGTAGTCGACCACGATATAGGTATCCGGTTGGAAGAGGCGCATCTTCCGTTCACGTTTGAGGGCGACACGACTCGCGGTGATGTTAGCAATACACCCTGATGCGAAGCGCAAGCGCGCATTCGCGATGTCCGGTTCTTTTGTGAGAACAGGAACGCCAAAGGCTTCCATCGACGTTACCGGCGACCGGACGAGACTCAAAATGACGTCAAGGTCATGAATCATCAGATCGCGGACAACATCAACATCCGTGCCGCGTTCGACAAAAGGAGCCACTCGCTGACATTCGATAAAACGAGGCGCATTCAGGATGCCCGTGAGAGAACGCAGCGCGGGGTTAAAGCGTTCTAAATGACCCACCTGGAGAATACGTTCATATTGGGAAGCAAGCGATACTAACTCTCGGCCTTCCGCGCCCGTGGCTGTCATGGGTTTTTCGACCAGCACATCTATGTCGTGCAGCAAAAAGTCCCGAGCCACCGCGTGATGCAGGTGAGTGGGGACGGCGATGCTGACGCAATCGACCTGATCGAACAACTCGCGATAGTCAGAAAACGCGCGGGTATGACATTCGTCGGCAATGGCGGCGGCGCGAGCTTGGTCCAAGTCCGCCACGCCAACGAGCGTCACGTCAGGCAGAGCTGCATACTTCTGCGCATGGAAGCGTCCAAGGTAGCCGACGCCAGCCACGCCAGCGCGTAAGGTGGAGAGCTGGTTCATACCTTCGCAATGATTTCTTCGGCGAACTTTTCCATTTTCGGATAGAGGTCGGTATCGTAGCGAGCACGGGGCATGAACCCTGGAGCAAAGGTCATCAAACGATGCACGCCGGCATCGGCAAATCGTTTTGTCGTGTCGAGGTTGAGCGGAGTTCCAGGTTCCACACCCACGGAGATCTCAAGTTTGGTAAAGTCTCGGCCTGCTTTTTGGCTGAGTTCTTTTAGCTGCGCCAGCACTGGTTTAACGCTGTCTGGTGTATAGCGCACACCAAACCAGCCGTCTCCCAGCTCCGCCGTACGCTTGAGAGCTGGCTGTGAGTCTCCGCCGAAGATGATCGGCGGATGTGGCTTTTGCACAGGTTTCGGGTTGAAGCCCAACGGTTGAAAGCTATGAAACTTGCCGGAAAATTGCGGCGTTTCCTCTGTCCATAACGCTTTCATCATAGAGATCCACTCCCGTGTGCGCGCTGCGCGATCCTTGAAAGGCATGCCGACTGCATTGAATTCATCTTCCAGCCAGCCAATGCCGATGCCAAACAACAGTCGTCCTTGAGATAAGACATCCACACTGGCCGCCGCCTTGGCGACAACCAAGGGATTGCGAAGAGGCAACACGAACACCCCAGTGCCAAGCTTGATGGTCTTTGTGCAAGCGGCGATGAAACCGAGCGCGACAAACGGATCATGCAGCGCCGCACCGGGACCGCCTGGGAATTTCCCGTCGGCGGAGTAGGGGTAACGGCTGGTGATTTCGACCGGAACCGCAAGATGTTCGGGAATCCACACCGATTCAAACCCCAAAGCCTCTGCTTTTTGCGCAACTTGAACAAGTACCTCTGGGCGAGCAGTTGAACCACTGCCCACGCCGGTGAGTGCGAATTTCATAAGGCCCCCTTTTCCATAAAACGGTGAAGATATCTTTACTTCTTGCTCCCTTATGTGAAACCTTTTAAATGTGCAACTGGCCTGAGACCGGTGTTGGAAAGGTGAGAACGGAAAGTATGGACTATCCCCGACTGCGGTATATTCAAACATCTCAAGTCAATATGGACGGCGGGACGCGCATTTTGATTAGTGACCCGCTACATTTTGCGAAAGGGCCGCTGGCCATGCCTGCGGTGACGTACTTCATCATCAGTCATTTTGATGGCCAACATTCCCTCGTCGATATCCAGGAAGCGTTCGCACGGCGGTTTGGTCAAGTTTTGGAACGAGACAAAATTGAGGACCTGGTCGAGCAGCTTGATCAGAATCATTATCTCGACAGCGAACATTTCCGTCGAGAAGTGTTGGACGTGTTCTATCAGTCCCCGGTACGCGAAATGGCGCACGCTAATACCTGTTACTCGTCGGAGCCCGAAGAGTTTAGCAAGCAAGCTATGGCACTCTTTCACAGCAACGGTGGTCCTGGGGTCCCTACTGACGGCAACCGACATCCACCTTCCGTGCGTGGCATTATCGCTCCGCACATTGACCTGCGTTTCGGCGGTTCCTGTTACGCGTGGGCGTACAAAGAATTGGCCGAACGCTGCGATGCCGATTTGTTTATCCTCTTGGGCACTTCGCATTACAGCATGAATCCCAGTCACTTGTTCATTGGGACTGAGAAAGATTACAAGACGCCGCTCGGATTGGCGAAAACCGATCGCGCCTTTGTGCGTGCATTGCAACAGCATTATCGGGAGGGGGATTTGTTCGCTGAAGAGATTCTTCATCGTGTCGAACACTCGTTGGAATTCCAGGCGCTGTTTCTCCAATACCTCCTTGGCGGTAAACGCGATTTTGCCATCGTTCCAATCTTGGTCTCTTCTTTCCACCACTCTGTGTTATCCCAAACTTTGCCGATCGAAGATGAGCGCGTCCGCTCCTTTGTGAAGGCGCTTAAGGAAACCGTCGTGCAGAGCGGCAAAAAAGTGTGTTTCGTTGCTGGGGTGGATTTTGCCCATGTCGGACAGCAGTTTGGCGATCACGGACCCATGAAGCAGGAGACGATTGCTTGGGTCGCAGAGGAAGATCAACGTCTCGTCCAGTCGCTAGAAAAAGTTGATCATGCCGACTTCTTTGCTGAGATTGCAAAAAATGGCGACAAACGTCGCGTGTGCGGTTTCGCGCCGATGTACACGTTCCTCAATGTCATTGAAGCTTCGCGCGGAAGATTGTTGAAGTACGGCTGTGCAACGGACATGTATCCAGAATCGCTGGTCAGTTTTGCGAGCTTGGCGTTTTACTGATTTCAGAACTGTACGACCGCAGCGCCAAGACGGGTTGAAGAGACACGTATGGGCTCCCTTGCTTCGCCTTCTCTTCGCTGGCATAACGGGAGCAGGAGGGTGTTATGATTCTTACCCGCAGACAAAAAGAAATTTGTGATTATCTGGAACACTACATTGCGTCTCACGGTTATGCGCCAACGCTGGAGGAGATCGGCGCCCATTTCGACCTCTCATCGCTGGCGACAGTACATAAGCATCTAACGAATCTGGAGCGGAAAGGCGCGATCGCTCGGAAATGGAACCTGACGCGAGCCATTGAAATTACTCCGCCGCAAAAGCAGAAAACCGCGATCGAATTGCCCTTACTCGGTCGCGTGGCTGCCGGGGCGCCAATCGAAGCCATTGAGACGAATGATTCACTGACGATTCCTGAAGAGTTCATTCGTCGACCTCATAATGCGTTTGCCCTCCGGGTGCAGGGGGAATCGATGATCGACGAAGGGATTCTCGACGGCGATTTCATTGTTGTGGAAAAGCGCCCTTCGGCGGATAACGGCGAAACCGTTGTTGCGGTTGTGAATGGAGAGGCCACAGTGAAAAAACTCTATCGTGAACGTGGCGGCAAGATACGTCTCCAGCCCGCAAACTCACGGATGGAACCCATTGTGGTAAAAGAGAAAGAAGTGGAGATCCGTGGAATCGTCGTGGCGGTATTACGAAGATATGGGAAATAGCGGTCCATTGGCTCCTAGCTTGCCCACTGCGTTCGCTCTAGGGCTTATGGCAGACGGCAAACAGGAGCCTTGTCATGGCGTGAGCAAAGCGGGTCGGCTATCTACTATTACAAAGTGAACGTAGCGAACGAGCTATATGCCTATGCCTTTCTCCCTCTACATCCATATTCCCTATTGCTTGGTGAAATGTCCTTACTGCGACTTCAACGCCTACGGCGTGCGGAAGTGGCCGGAGGAGCAATATGTGGAAGCGCTCAGCGCCGAGCTGCGCCATTATGCTAGTGAAGCTCCCTGGCAAGGCGAAATTGTTGAGACCATTTATTTTGGTGGGGGAACGCCTTCGTTGTTTGCTCCATCCTCGATTAGACGATTCTTACAGTTTGTGAGTGAACTTTTTCCCGTCTTACCTCAAGCTGAAATTACCTTAGAAGCGGACCCTGCCAGTGTGACCCCTGAAACGCTGGCGGGGTTTCGCGACGTTGGCGTGACTCGCCTGAGTTTTGGCGTCCAATCCTTTCAACCTATGCTTTTGAAAACCTTAGGGCGTTTGCATACGGCTGAAGATGGTCCACAAGTGCTTGCTTGGGCCAGGGAGGTTGGCTTCACTAATCTCAATATGGATTTGATTTTTGGCGTGCCGGGACAGACCCTAGCATTGTTAGAAGCTGACCTCGCTCAGACTTTTGCTTCGGGGCCAGACCACATTTCGCTCTACAATCTAACCTATGAGGAAGGCACGCCGTTTTTCATGAAGAAGCAAAAGGGACAGTTACAACCGGTTGATGAAGACGAAGAAGTCGCGATGTTCTCGCTTATCCGCGAGCGGTGTCTTGCGCAGGGGTATCGCCACTATGAAATCTCAAACTTTGCTCGTCCGAGGTTCGCTTCTCGACACAACGCGAATTACTGGAAGGGTGGAAAATACCTCGGTCTCGGCGCAGGCGCGCATTCGTTTTCCGCTACACCTGACTGGGGGCAGCGCTGGCAGAATGAGCAGCATCCGAGCACCTATGTGAAGAAGGCGATGCTGTACGGGCACACAAAAAGTTTTGCCGAGATCTTGACTCGTACGCAGGCGCGTGGCGAGTTCCTCTTTCTCAATCTGCGTCAGCTTGACGGCGTTGCGCTGGCGGCTTTCACGGCGCGGTTTGGATCGAGTCTCTTCACTGAGTTCCCGCACACCCGCGATTTAATAGCGGAGGGATTACTCCATGAAAATGCTGAGAGCCTTGCCCTGACGCCAAAAGGCGTCCTCGTGGCTGACGCAATTTTTGCGTCGTTTTTTTAAGGCTGAGATGAGAAGCGCGGCTCTTGTCTCAAGGGGATTACGCCGCGCTTCTGTGGCGATGGTGAAGTCACAAAATCTCAACGAGTTGCAGATCAAAGGTCAGGTCTTTCCCTGCCAACGGATGGTTGGCGTCGAATGTAACGTTAGCCTCGGCAACTGCAGCGACAGTGACCGCAGTGACCGAGCCATCTTTCTGTTTAACTTGAAAGCGCTGTCCCACTGCTGGATTCACGTTGGCCGGTAATGAATTTTTCTCTACGCTGAAGACTAGTTGTTGGTTATGCGGACCATACGCCTCAGCGGCAGGGATCGTCAACGTTTTTTCTTGTCCAACCTGCATTCCCAGGACAGCCTTTTCGAAGCCGGGAATCAGTTGTCCTTCACCTAAGGTAAACTGAAGCGCCTCGCGTTGTACGGAGGAGTCGAAAACAGTCCCGTCTGTGAGTTTTCCCGTATAGTGCACTTTCACTTGGTCGCCATTTTTTGCCTCCGCCATAATTGGCCTCCTTTCTTTTTTTGGCTGGAAAATAAAAAGCCCTGGGACCTGAAGGCAGGCTTCCAGGGCTCTCGACATCTTACAAACCATCTTGACGACACACTCTCTGCGTGTCGATTAGAACGCACCCTAGCAGCTTTGTCTGCGGTCGACTAGCTAGGTCACGTCAGAAGGACGACCGAAATGACGATACAATATTTCCATGTATGGACCGCATGGTCGCCGCTCTTTGACAAAATCACGCGCTTCATGAAGCGTCAGGCCTCGGTGAACGTGAAGGTAGGCAATGGCGACCGTTGGCGCTCGATTACAGCCGGCGTTGCAATGGAGAAATACTGCATGGCCATCATGGGTGAGGGTATGTAACACTTCCAAGGCTGAAGGGAGGACTTTGTCGAGGCTTTCACAGTCAAAATCAACGATAGGGGTGCGATGAAACTCGATCTGGTATGAACGGCACTCGGTTACTAGCGCCGGAAGACTGAGCCCTTTGACCGCCAAGTCTTCGGCATCTTGGAGGCTGAAAACCGCAGAGATGCCGAACTCTTGTCTGAGCCATGCAATATCTTCGACTCGCGGGTATTCACCGACAAAAAGGACAGGGAGGATTTGGCTTACCTCAGGTCGTCGAGGGCGGTTATCCTGCGTGTGGTTAGCAGAAAAAGGGTCGTAAAAACTCGTCATATCGGCAAGGTAAAGAAGGGAAACGGGCGCGTCAAGATTTGGTCTTTCAGCTTATACAAAACCTTGTGCAATCCACTTGCCAGGCTTGCCAGTGCTAGGGCATTTCCGCTAAGTAGAGGTGACCGGGAGATGGTGTGTCCCCGCGGCGAAAACTGTTTCTCTTATCCGAAAAAATAAAAGGAGGACGGCATGAGTGCTGAGAACGAAAAGCTTGTAACCGACTTTTGTAAAGCCTGGGGTCGATTGAACGCCGATGAAGTCTTAGGCTATCTGACGGACGATTGTTTCTATCATAACATTCCAATGGAGCCGTGTGTTGGAAAAGCCGCTATCCGGAAATTCGTGGAGCCGTTTCTGAAAAATTCACAGAGCGCCATTTTCGACATCAAACATACCACTTCTGCTGGGAATGTGGTCATGAATGAACGTGTCGATAGTTTTCAAATGGGGCCAAAGACCGTTTCTTTACCGGTAGCGGGAGTCTTTGAAATCCGCAACGGCAAAATTGCGGCTTGGCGTGATTATTTCGATCTCGCCTCGTTCCAGAAACAGATGGGATAATTCGGCCTCGTCGAGATCGTTGACGGAGAGTCGCCCTCCGATCTTCGTCCCTTGTCAGGTTGCTTTTCCAGAACATAAGAGAGTCCGCTTCTTGCTCCTGCACGGGGCTTTGCCAGAGAAGCGGCCTCGGGAGTATAGTGAAAACATAACGCGCGCCAAGCGGGCTACAGAAAGGTCATATATGGAGAAACTCGTTCCTGGACTCGAAGGCGTGCCTATCATGGAGTCGCAAGTCGGCTTCATAGACGGGCAAAAAGGCATCCTCGAATACCGGGGCATTCCGATCGAGGAGTTAGCAGAGAGAAGCACCTACGAAGAAGTCTCGTACTTGCTCCTCTGGGGGAGGCTACCGACTCGTACGGAGATGGCCAAGTTTGATCACGACTTGCGCACCCACCGACGCGTCAAATATCGCATCATTGATCTGATGAAGTGCTTGCCGGAAAATGGTCACCCCATGGATGCGCTCCAAGCGGCAGTTTCGGTGTTGGGGATGTTCTATCCGGCAAAGATTGACGCCGCGGGGTTTCCGCCGGGGACCGATGTCTTAGACTTGGAGAAACATTACTGGTCCGTCATTCGCCTCATCGCGAAACTCCCCACTCTTGTGGCGGCGTTTGAACGTATGCGACATGGCGATGAGCCTGTGCGTCCGCGCGACGACTTGTCGCACGCCGCTAATTTCTTGTGGATGTTAACGGAAGAGGAGCCGGATCCTCTTGATGTCCACATCATGGATGTCTGCCTCATGCTTCACGCTGAGCATACGATGAATGCGTCAACGTTTAGTGGTTTAGTGGTGGGCTCGACGCTGGCTGATCCCTACACGATGGTTGCTTCCGCCATCGGCGCTCTGACTGGTCCTTTGCACGGCGGCGCCAATGAGCAGGCGCTCAAAATGTTCCGTGAAATTGGTACAGTAGAAAATGTCCGCCCCTATATCAAAGGTAAGCTCGAGCGGAAAGAGAAGATCATGGGCGTAGGGCATCGCGTATATAAGGTCAAAGACCCACGCGCTACCGCGTTGCAGGGACTAGCGGCGCAGCTGTTCCAGGCGAAAGGCGAACATCCCTTATATAAAGTCGCTCAAGAAGTGGAAGCCGTCATCAACGAGCATGTTGGGGCTAAGGGCATCGCCTCGAACGTCGATTTCTATTCCGGCGTTGTCTATGACAAGCTCGGCATTCACATTGATCAGTTCACGCCGATCTTCGCGATCGCTCGCGTCGCCGGCTGGCTGGCGCACTGGGTGGAACAGCTCAAAAGCAACCGTATCTTCCGACCGGATCAAATCTACGCCGGTACGCATGATGTGGCTTACACACCAATAGAGCAACGTAGATAGACAGTCCCGAGTGCCGAGTGTTGAGCCATGAGGATTTTTACTCGGTACTCGGGACTTCCCATTTGTCCCCTATTATTTTTTCATTTCTGCCGTGTTTGCACAGTTCAACGGCATTTCTCCCCGCCGCACCCGATGGATATTTTCCGCCACTTTTGTGGCAATGCCTTGCAAACTTAAATCCGTAGCCCCGCCAATATGCGGGGTGGCAATGACATTATACGAGAATATTGGATCGTGAGGGTCAAATGGCTCGTACCAAAACACGTCGAGTCCGGCGCCGGCGATTCGGCCTTCTTTGAGCGCCGTGAGCGTGGCGTCATAGTCGAGCACGGGGCCTCGTGCGATGTTAATGATAAAGGCGGTCGGTTTCATGCACGCATATTCCGCCTGACCAATCAGCCCGCGGGTTTCATCGTTGAGGGGCGGAGCGGCAATAACAAAGTCCGCTTGTTTTAACACATCGTGCAAACTGGCCTGCGTCGCATGAAAATCTACAAAGGCGTCTCCTTCCTTAGGTCCACGACGCGAGACAGCAAGAACCTTCATCTCGAGCGCGGACAGCCGCTTCGCTACTTCCTGCCCAATGCCGCCAAAGCCGATGATCGCCGCTGAACGTCCTTTGAGCGCCATGCCTAAAGGGGCGCCGAGTTTGCGCTGCTGCAAGTTTTCTTGGGCGCGTGGATATTGTCGCGCCAGAGCAAGCATGAATAATAGGGTAAGTTCGGCGCACGATTCAGCGTTGCCCGTGCCTGCGGTCGGCACATTGGCGACCGGCACACCATGCTTTGTCGCCGCGGGGATATCCACCGAATCAAGCCCCGCGCCATACTGCTGCACAAGTTTCAAACGAGGAGAACTCAAGGCATCCTCACCAATGCGCGAAACCGTGGGAATCAAGACGTCCGCGTCGAGTGCTGCCTCTGGCACTTTCTCCGGCGCACAGCTCAACACTTCGTCGTCGGGCAATTCTTTTTGGAGCACGTTCATGATGTAGTTGAGACCTTCACGGCAAAAATAGATGC
>JBFWZL010000079.1:0-16200 GCA_050185455.1 Binatia bacterium
TGCCGTCAATAAAACGTTCGCTGCTGTCAAACTCTGCTTTTCGACTTTCATCAACTCTCTCAATTTCGCTTCGGTCAAATGTCGCTGGTATTGGCCCGATCCACAAATGATTTAGGAGAACTATAGATCGGGCACTATACCGGGAACCGCCGTGCGTAGCCGAGCTAAAGCTGTTTGGGCTTCTAGTTTCTCGATCGTGCGCTTATGTACGAAATTGACAAAGGCGAGCAATTCCTCATGCTCCGCTGGAGAGAGAAATTCCTTCCGCTCTCCTAATTCGTGTAGCCGTCTTTGCAAGGAGGGATCGAGTTCGTAATCCGCCATCTTATGCAGGGCTACCGCGCACGCTTGAATAGCCGATTGGAATTGGGGATCGTTCGTTAATACAGTAGACATCGTTGCTTGTCCTCTTTCACATTCAGAAAGAAGTAATTTCGATGAGTATCGTGCATAGTCAGAAGCAAAGCAAGATGAGAAGTGATTTTGGCCCAAAGAACCTCTCATAGGATTTTTGCGGACTCCATGCTACCTTCCACCTTTCCAAGAGCTGAACCTTTCCTAGCTTCTGGGTTGTAGGAAGGGAAAAGTGTAAACGATGTTCCGAAGAGTGCGAACAAAAAGGAGGCTATGTTATGTGGCTACGGATGAGACAGATTGCGTTGATCGCACGGGAGCTTGCTCCCGTCGTTGATGAGATTCGTGATGTGTTCGGCCTTGAGGTTGCCTATCGCGACCCGGCAGTGAAAACTTTCGGGCTGGAGAACGCGGTGTTTCCGGTGGGCAATCAATTCCTGGAAGTAGTGGCGCCGATTCGTGAAGGCACGGCGGGCGGACGCTATCTCGACCGGCGCAACGGCAACGGCGGCTACATGGTCATCTGCCAGTGCGATGACCACGCGCCCCGCAAACGCCGCGCGGCGGAACTTGGCATCCGCAAGGTGCTGGAGCACGATGAGCCGGAATTCCGTATTATGCAGCTCCACCCGCGCGACACCGGCGGCTGCTTGTTCGAAATCGATGAGCAGATTGGCAGCGATGCTCCGGACGGTCCCTGGGTTCCCGCCGGCAAGAACTGGAAAGCCGCCGTTCGCACCGACGTGGTGCACAGCATCGCCGCGGCGGAAATCCAAACTCCTGATCCTACGGATCTTGCCGCCCGATGGGGTCAGATCGTGGAACTGCCGGTGAAGGCGGATGCAGAGGGTCGTCCGACCTTGCATTTCGACAACGCCGCTGTTCGCTTTGTCAAAGATACTGATGGCCGTGGTGAGGGACTCGGCGGCGTGGATCTTCTGGTGGCGGACCGCTCGCGGTTACTCGCCGCCGCTGAACGTCGCGGGCGTCGTGTCTCTGATGATCTTGTGAACCTCTGCGGCGTACGATTTCGCCTGGTTGAGAAATAAAGGTCCCGTTTTACTCCTCTCCCTTGATGGGAGAGGAATACAGGAGAGGGTGATAAATGCTGGCTCCCCCTCTCTCTGTCTCTCTCCCACAAAGGGGAGAGAGGACCTGAAGCCTAGCGCTGCGGTATTATGACTCTACATTTTGAGATGCCAGACATGCCGGCTAAGAAATAAACTCAGGCATGATCTCGTTCGCGAGCAGATCGCGTGACTCTTCCGACCTTGGAAACACCACGTAATAGGTCATACCGAACTCTTCGATACGTGAACGAAGTTCCCGCTTCACTTCCTCTGGAGTTCCTATCAACGCCACGGGCGCATTGCGCATCGCTTCTTCGTTGGGAAAGCCCATGGCGGAAGCGGTGGCTTTTACGGCGGCATCCGCCTCACTCTTGCTGCGCGAGATATTAACCATCGCAATCCCGCTTACTTCCACCGACCCAGGAGCGCGCCCCGCGTCCGCGACGAATCCGTGCAGCATGTCGATCCGCCGTTTCAACTCGGCCTTGGTGAATTTCACCGCTGCGTCCGGATCCTGAACAAAGTCTCTGCCATTGACTATGGGTGGAATGAGGTTGGCGATCTGCGCTTCCGCCGCGACTATCTGTAACAGCTTCTTGCCCGCGCCGCCCACCATGATT
Source organism: Binatia bacterium (assembly GCA_050185455.1). GTDB lineage: Bacteria > Desulfobacterota > Binatia > Bin18 > Bin18 > SYOC01. The sequence goes on from JBFWZL010000079.1 coordinate 2,045, forward strand.
GGCGGATGCGGTTTCTGCACTGGTCGTGGGTGATTGTATGCTTTCTCTACAGAGAAATAACGTCCGTGGTAGGTAGGCTCTTCTTGGGTCCACATCGCTTTGATCAGCTTGAGCGCATCGTGGAGTTGATCGAGGCGCTCCGCATTGGCGGGATACGGATACCCGTGGGCGTCATATTCTGAGCGTTGCCACCCGGAGCCCACACCGAATATGAACCGCCCGTTGCTGATATGGTCAAGGGTCGAGGTCATCTTGGCCAGCATGGCTGGAGAACGAAATGACATGGCCGTCACCGCCGGCGCCAGCCGCACGTTCTTGGTCACTGCGGCGATGGCGCTTAGGGTGGAATAGCACTCCAGCTGAGGGGTTTGTGGCGCTCCTAAAGGCGAGAAGAAATGGTCGTTGATGGAGACGGAATAAAAGTCATGGGTGTCGGCCCATTCTGCTGCTGCCCGCGCTTTAGCGAAATCCCCGGTCGGCAGGAAGAGACTAAATTTGATTTTGTTCATTAAACGAAAACCTCCCGCAGCAATAGTAGCGTATCTCCACTACGGCTCCAAGGCAGCTGTAGACGTCAACACACTATCTGTTTCCTACCCTCCACGCGACCGCCTCAACAATCCAACTTTGGCGTCGTTGCCTGCGGTCATCTCAGCTCAGGCCGCGCAGTTATATACGCGCATCACGTTCTCGCCGAGAACCTGACGCCGCGCCTGCTCGGGCATCTTCGTCACCAGCTTCTCGAGTTCCTTAATGTAATCTCCGGTATGGTCGGGATGCGGAAAGTCGGACGCCCAAAAGAAGCGATCCGCGCCGAGCAGGTCGACCATAGCCGGCAGCGACTTCTCATCCGGATCGGCCGAAATCCACACATTGCGTTTGAAGTAAGCGCTGGGGCGCTCCTTGAGCGGAACTGTCCGTCCCATAATACTGTCGTACACTGCGTCCATTCGATCGAGCCAGTAACTCGCCCAACCCGATCCCACTTCCAGGATGACGAGCTTGAGTTTCGGGAACTTGTCAAACGTTCCGTACTGCATGAAACTCACGAGCGCATGGCGCGCCGCATCAGAAGCGGTCACGTTCAAAAAGAAGGGGGATTTACGTATGTACTGCAGATCGTACCGGCCCGGCAGCGCCCATTGCGGCTCAAGTGACGGATGGATGCCCAACGGCACGTCCAGTTCCTGAGCTTTTGCAAATAGAATGTCATGATCCGGATGTGCGTGCGGCTTGTGCGTCATCACGAACTGCACGACCCAGCCGCCTTTGCAGCCCGCTTTGACGGCGCGTTCCAACTCCTCGGCGGCAGCCTTGGGATCGCCAAGTGAAAGATGGGCGACGGGAATCAAGCGGCCGCCACTGTCCGAGCACCAGTCCACAATCCAGCGGTTATAGGCCCGGGTCATTGCCTGCGCGTAGTCCACGTCCTCACACTCGGTTTCCCAGGTGAGGGCAATACTCGGGTAGATAATCGCAGCGTCGAGTCCCTCCAAGTCCAAGCGTTGAAGCCGCTGTTTGGCGTCCATCGCGCCAAGCAGACACTCTTCGCCATAGTGCAGCTGCGTGTTGAAATCGCCTTTCTCGCGTGTCACCTGACCCATCAAACCAACGCCGGAAAAGGTTCCTCCACGACTGACACGCGATGGCTTGCCGCCAATCTCCAAATAGTCCATTCCCTGGTCGTCAACCTTTATACGGACCGCGGTCGCTCGGTACTTGGGCTCGCAGTATTTTTCCCACAGGTCTTCCGCCTCAAGGATGTGGCCATCGGCGTCGACTGCGCCCTTGAATTTAAGTTTGTCAATCTTCTCTTCGAGGATACGTGACATAAGATTCTCCTTGCCTTAGGTTTGCCTTAGTTCCTACCCTGACCCTAAAAACAAAAATAGCACCCTTCTCCTCACCAGCAATCCACGAACGGATATTTCTTGACCGTGCGTCGAGTCGCGGCCGGCGTCGAACGAAGCGAGCTCACAATCCACCGCCGCGAGTCCGCCGGATCGATCACGTCGTCGATGGCAAAATGCGTCGCGACGTTAAGCGCTTTGCCGCGCTGATACAGTCCTGCAACCATGTCGTCGAACCGCTTCTTCCGCTCCACGGGATCCACGATGGCCGCCAATTCGTTGCGATAACCGAGTTTCGCCGCGCCCTCAAGCGCCATCGGCCCGAATTCACCGGTCGGCCATGAGACCGTGAAAACTGCCGCATCGTCGGCGCCCCCGGACATAGCGATCGCGCCGAGACCGTAGGCTTTGCGTAAGATGATCTTGAGAAACGGCACTTGAACATTGGCGCCCGCCAGAAACATCCGTGAGGAGTGACGCACTAAGGCAGTCTTTTCGATCTCTGGTCCAACCATAATTCCCGGGGTGTCGCAGAGATACAGCAGCGGAATGTCGAAGGCGTCGCACAGCATGATGAAACGCGCGGCCTTGTCGGCGCCGTCGCTATCGATCGCCCCGGCGAGCTGCAGCGGATTATTCGCGACCAGGCCAATCGCGCGCCCCTCTATGCGGATTAGCGCCGTCACCATTGTGCGCCCGAAATGCGGACGCAACTCCAGCACTGAACCGGTGTCCGCCAAGGTTTCGATAACTTTGCGGACATCGTACACACGCAAGCGATTCTCAGGAACGATTTTCCGCAGTATGCGCTGGTCAGTGCACTCGAAGCGGTCCAGGGACCCTTGGAAGTAGGACAGATATTTTCTCGCAACGCGCGCCGCTTCGGGCTCATCGGCGACGGTGATATCGACGACGCCGTTCGGCTCCTGCACACTTATCGGTCCGATCTGCTCGGGACGAAAGACGCCCAAACCGCCGCTCTCAATCATGGCAGGACCACCCATGCCAATGTTGGAGTTGCCGGTGGCAATCACCACATCGCAGCAGCCGAGCAGTGAGGCGTTCCCCGCGAAACAGCGGCCTGATACGATCCCAACCAACGGCACCAGGCCACTGAGTTTGGGAAAGTCGTGAAAGGTCCGTGAGCTGAAATCACCGTCCGTATCCCCTGGTCGTCCGCCGCCCCCTTCCGCAAACAGCACCAGTGGGATGCACAGCTCTCGCGCTAGCTGAAACATGCGATCCTTCTTGCGATGATTGAGATGTCCCTGCGTACCGGCAAACACCGTGAAATCATAGGCCAACACGACGCAGTGACCGCGTTCGACGCCAAACAGATCAGCGTTTATGGTCGCATGCCCCGTGATAAGTCCGTCGGCGGGAGTATTCTTGATAAGGTCGTCCATCGTGCGCCGCCGACGTTGCGCGGCTACCCCCAACGCGCCGTATTCGACGAACGAATCCGGGTCGCATAGATCCGTAATGTTTTCGCGCGCGGTGCGTTGCCCGGTTTTGCGCCGCCGCGCAACTGCCTCTGGGCGCGCCGCGTCCAGACCGATCTCGTGGCGTTCAAAGACTTCGGCTAAATCCGGTCGGATGGCGTCCAAATCTATTTCACTATTCGCGACGGCAACCGTGGCGTCGGCCTGACGTTCTTCGATAAAGATCAGCGGTTGACCCTCGGCCACGGTATCGCCTTTCGCCGCGCTCACCTGCCGCAGGATGCCGCTCACGGGTGCGGCGAGAACGTGTTCCATCTTCATCGCTTCCATTATGATGAGTTGCTGGCCTTGCGCGATCACATCACCCTCGCTCGCTTCAATCGACACGATCGTACCTTGCATCGGTGCTCGCAGCGCCACTGTATTCTCAGGACCCTCAACGTCGTGGTCAGGCAATGTCTGTACAGTTTGATTTTGCGCTGACTGTTCAATCTGCGGCGCTGCGGATTTTCCCAAGTGCAGGATAGCGAGCGGATCGCTGGCGTCAATTTTCGCGCCTACTGTACGCGTTGGGCTTGACCGCTCGAAGTAAAGTCGTCGCTGTGCTGCTGGCGCCGAAGCAATCAGCTCTGCGATTTTTTCCTCAACGAAACCGGTGTGGAGTCTATTCTCGCGAAAATCCGGATGCTGCAATAATGCCTGGAGAAATCCTAGGTTCGTCGCCACGCCTTCGATGCGGAACTTGCGCAGCGCGCGGTACGCTTTGTTTATTGCCTCCGTGAAATCTGCCGAGGGCGAATGCGCGATCAGCTTCGCCAACAGCGAATCGAACCTGGGGTTGGTGCTGTAACCGGCATAAGCGTATGAATCGACACGCAGGCCCGGCCCCGATGGCGCCTCGAACACGTTGATTGTTCCATTTGCCGGTCGCACTGAAGCGTCCTCCGCCATCGACTCGGTGTTGATGCGCAGTTCAATGGCAAAACCGCGCGGCCTTTCCTGGCGCGCCACGTCGAGACCGAGTTCGTGGAGCGACTGTCCAGATGCAAGTTGCAGCTGCGCCTTCACCAAGTCCACTCCGGTCACCTCTTCGGTAACGGTGTGCTCGACCTGCAAGCGTGGGTTAGCCTCGATGAAAGCAAAGGGAGCTTCCTCGCCGCCGTTCTTGTTGACCAGAAATTCAAAAGTCCCGAGACTGTTGTAGTTGACGCCTTGCGCCATGCGCAGCGCCGCCGCGATAAGCTGGTCACGCAGCGCTGAAGTTATTGAAGGGCTTGGGGCAACCTCGATCAACTTTTGCTGACGCCGCTGCACCGTGCATTCTCGCTCCCACAGATGCGTAATGTTTCCCGAGAGATCGCCAAGAATCTGCACTTCGACGTGTCGGGCCGCCGGCATGAAGCGTTCGACATACACCTCGCCGTTGCCAAACGCCGCGCGCGCTTCCGATTGACAACGATTATACGCCTCCTCAACATCTTCAAGACGGCGGACAATCCGCATCCCGCGACCGCCGCCTCCGGCCACGGCTTTAATGACAATCGCGGCGCCCTCCTGTCCGGACTGCAAAAAGGATTTTGCTTCGTCAAGACTTGTAGGCCCTGTGGAGCCGGTCAGGACAGACACTCCATATTGCGCGGCCAACTGACGCGCGCGCACCTTGTCGCCAAACAATTCGAGCAATTCAGGGCGCGGTCCGACAAAGATAATACCCGCTTCGGCACAGCGTCGAGCGAATCCAGCGTTCTCGCTGAGGAATCCATAGCCAGGATGAATCGCATCGCAGCCAGCTTGTTGAGCAACAGCAACGATCTGCTCCCCGTCAAGGTAAGCAGCGGCGCCAGCACCGCGCAGTTGGCAGGCTTCGTCAGCTCGTATGACATGCAATGACTTCGCGTCATCTTCAGAGAATACGGCGGCCGTGGTCAGCTCCAGCTCGGCCGCAGCTTCCGTTACACGAATGGCGATTTCGCCTCGATTTGCGATTAACAGTTTCTTCATAGGTCTCAAATTGTGTCTACCTGAATTATGGTGATCTCCGCCTCTGGCCGCTTTAGTCTTTTGCTAGCTTACCTTCCCGCAGAAGCATAAACTAACGGAAATCAAAATACTCCCTTTACGCTATTTCCGTCAGATCCGCCACTCCAAGTGAGTAAAGCGGTAGCAACAACCGAGATCCAGTGCAGGCAACAGCTTACCCCCAAAGTAATTCCCGTCGGAAAAGTTGCGTTAAGAGACAGTTGGTTTGGTTCTCAGGAAAGCTAAAAATAACCATCCCTGCATCCAGAAAATCAGTCTACGGCTTCAGGACACCTCCACTCGTCCTCAACCCTTTGCCTTTGTTCAGGACACTTGGGCTTGTTCCTGAAAGAATGCGACAAGGACAGGCGGAATAGACGTAAAGTGCACCGTGAACCGGGTGTGATCTTGACCAGGGTAGCCAATGACTTTCGCGTATATGTCCGCGCCTCTTCCGTTGTGAACAGTGGGAAGCCGAAGCCGAAGATTACTCCACAGCATCACTTCCTGTGCGGCGTAAATCTCGCCACGATTCTCCGAGAGTTTTACCAACTGACCGGTAAATGCCGCATTACCGAGATGTTTGCCCTCGACCACTACATATTGCACTGTAACCGGATGGGGTAAGGGCCGCAGCGTCTCTTTATGCCCAGGAAGAAAAAGAGGAGAAGCGCCGTTTAAGCCTCGCACTTCAGAGATGGTGATGGGAGCATCTACTCCCTTGGCTACGATTTCCAGTTGCTGCTCAATGATCAGATTTTTGCCGACCTTTTGCCGAGTGCTCTCGGAGATGAAGATTTGGTTGCCGACTGTATAGGATTCAATGCGAGAGGTCACGTTGACAGGCCGCCCCACGGCGCCATATTTGGCGCGCTTCTCCGAGCCGATATTACCGACAATGACTTCACCGGTGTGGACGCCAATCCCCATCGCCAGGAGTGGTAACCCTTCTTGCCGAATGTCTGCGTTCACTTCTTCCATGGCTAACTGCATGGAGAGCGCGCAAGCCACTGCCCGAGTAGCGTGATCGTTTTGGTGAATCGGGGCGCCAAAAATCACAAAGATGGCGTCACCAATGAACTCATCAATTGTTCCCTGGTGCTGCAAAATAATATCGGCCATCACGCCGAGATAACGATTCAAGATTTTGACAACCGCTTCAGGACTCAGCCGTTCGGACAGCGAGGTAAAGCCACGTAAGTCCGCCATCAGCAGGGAGACTTCACGTTTCTCCCCGCCCAGCTTGAGACCGGCGGGATCGTCCAACAGACTCGCCACTACTTCATTTGTCAAATAGCGTCCGAAGGTCTGACGAATAAAGCGGTTATGCAGATCGAGTTGCTTGTTCTGCTCTTCAAGTAGTTGCTGAGCGTCTTCAAGTTCGACCATCAGCTCAGCGGCATGGGCATTGGCTTCAGCCAAAGCTTTGCCTCTTTCTTGGAGCTGCGTGTTCTGATTGGTCAGCGTGTCCCGAGCGTCTTCAAGTTCGACCATCAGCTCAGCGGCATGGGCATTGGCTTCAGCCAAAGCTTTGCCTCTTTCTTGGAGCTGCGCGTTCTGATTGGTCAGCGTGTCCCGAGCGTCTTCAAGTTCGACCATCAGCTCAGCGGCATGGGCGTTTGCCTTCGCCAGCGCCGTGGAACGCGCGACTACAATCGCGTTCCGCTGTTCAAGCTGTTGATTGAGTTGCTGGGAAATATCTAGCTGTTTCCCGGCGCGATGGGAAAGCCAACCAAGAAAAAGAGGTGCGGAGTCGATAATCCAGAGGAAAGGCTGGGCCGCCTGTACACGCCAGATATGAACAGGGGAAAATGTGAGACCCTGAACGCAGAGGTCATATAAGGTTGCAACGAGAGGAAAGCAGCCGCCAAAGAGGACGCCGTAGAAGGTATACCGGGCGCGTGCAGTTTGGAACCACTCTCTTCCTTGCCGCATGTGCTTTTACAGACAACCACAGCGTTAAATAAAAAGCGTGAGACGTGAGTCCACGGCATCGGCCAGATAGGTGGTTACCCCACCGTAGTCTATACCGTCGATAAGCTCATCTTTGGTGATTCCCATGACTCCCATGGCCATTTGGCACGCGATGAGCCGGACGCCGAGCTCGCGCGCTAGCGCGATGAGAGACGGAACTGACTCGACATGATGGTCGCGCATCATCTTTTTCATGAGCAGGGAACCTATACCCAACATATTCATCTTGGAGAGACTGGCTTTGGCCGGGCTGTTCGGCAACATCATAGCCATCATCTTTTGTAGCGGATTCTTCCCCGAGAGGCTGCTGTGCTTTTTCAGCCCGGAAAGGCCCCAAAGGGTAAAGAACATGGAGACTTCCTGGCCCATCGCCGCCGCGCCGTTCGCGATCATGAAGGCTGCCTGCAGCCGGTCTAAATCGTTACTAAACACAAATAATGTCGCCCGGTTTGACGACTGCGGTGACATTGAGGGTTTGATCTGCGAAAGGGCCTGCGCCACCTCGGCTTGCAGTTGTGAAAAACGGGCGGCGACTTTGCGCTCGACCAATTCTTCGATGCGCTGCTCAAGGTTCATTCCCTCTATTGAGACTTCCGTAATCCCGTTATTTTGGTTTGCCATTGACATCATTCCTTGCCGATGTTGACTCAAACTTTTCGGATAACGGCCCGCTGGACGGCGCCCTCGTCGAAGGAAACGAGTTCATGCCCCATCTTACGAACCCAAGCGTCTACGTCAGCGCCAAAAGCCGGATCGTCCGCCTCGACTTCCAAGGTTTGACTCGCCGCCATTTTTTTGATCGCTTGACTGATGCGCACTATAGGAACAGGGCAGTTTAATCCCCTGCAATCTAATTTCACGTCTGTCATGGTGAATTCCTCTCCTATTTGCGGACAGGCCTCTAGTGACGCCCACTTATGGCAAATTATCCGGTTGCGAATGAGACGACAAGAGAAGAACTCCTATCCTGGGCAAGCTGTTAACCTTTCGGCTTTCTTTGAGTTCTTGGGGCATGGGGCAGGGAATTTCATAAACAAAGCGAAGAATCTGTCAATTGAGACCCTTCGCTTTGTTCAAGGAAACAGGTGAGCGTGCCCATTTCGTGTGATCTGATTGAATCAACGTGCGGGAGCCGGTTGCGGACCGCGAATCACCTTCCCTAGCATCACACCCGTGGGCTCGCCATTCTCATACGAAACCTCACCGCTCATGACCGTATAGCGATACCCATCCACGCGTTGAATAAACCTGCGCCCGTTGGCTGGCAGGTCGTAAACCATCTCCGGTGGATGCAACTGGAGCTGCTCGAAGTCGATCACATTAACATCCGCTTTCATGCCTGGCGCCAGGACGCCACGATCCAGAAGCCCGTATAGTCGAGCGGTGTCTTGGGTTTGACGTTTGACCGCTAGTTCGAGCGGGATGCGCTCGCCGCGCTGGCGATCACGCACCCAATATGTGAGTAGAAAAGTTGGCATACCAGCGTCGCAAATAATCCCGCAATGCGCGCCGCCATCGCTCAGCGAGAGCACTGTCGCCGGATTCAACAGGTTTGGCCGAATGCCGTCGAACGAGAGGCTTTTGGAGGTAGCCAACGGCATATAGATGACTTCGCGGCCGTCGCGTTCAAGCAAGGTATCGTAGGCGACTTCCTGTGGGGTTTTGCCCGCGTGTCGGGCGCGTTCGAGAATGCTCTTCTCCACTGTTGGCTCGTAGTCGGGCGGATCACCCAGTGAGAAATGATTTTGAAAACCGCTGACCATTTCGAGCGTCATTTCATCCCTGACCGCCGGCTTATCCTGCAATATTTCCGCGCGTACCGTTGGGTCGCGCATCCGCTTCACCCGCTCCGTCAGATCGAGCCCAGCCAGCAACCGTTTATAGCTTCGATGGGTGCTGAAAGGATGGAGTGAACTCTGCAGACTCATGAGCGAGCCTGCTGGACGCGCCGCCACCTGCGCCACCATATGCGCGCCAGCGGCGTTGCGTCGGTCGATGAATTCGAGGATCTCGCGCATCTTCATCCCTGAGCGCTTACGGATCAACGCCGCGAGGGAGATGGGACGTCCGGTTTCTTGCGTGAGTTGAGCCATCCATTCGAGGTCGGCATCGGGGCCCGTGATATCCGAGATGATTTCGAACACGCCGTGTCCTGCTTCGCCCAGCGCGCGCCCAATGCCGAGCATTTCATCGACTCCGGCGAAGGTGCCAGGCACGTACGCTTTCTCGCGAGTGCGATGGACCAGTGTCCGCGAGGTGCTAACGCCCAATGCTCCGGTCTTCACGCCGTCGCGTACGACCGCCGCCATTCGCACGATATCTTCTGGTGTCGCCTCTTCGTTATTAGCCCCACGCTCGCCCATCACATAAGCGCGCACCGCGCAGTGCGGGACGTGGGTCCCGACGTCGATCACCCGTTTCATCCCAGACAGCGCGTCGAGATATTCACCAAAGGATTCCCATCTGAAATCAATGCCCGCCCGCAGGGTTTCCGTGGGAATATCCTCGACGCCGTCCATGAGGCTGATCAGAAACTCTTCTTGACCCGGCCGCACAGGAGCGAAGCCGACCCCGCAATTCCCGATCATCACGGTGGTGACGCCGTGCCAACTCGACGGAGACAAATACGGATCCCACACGACCTGACCGTCGTAATGGGTGTGAATATCGACCCATCCGGGGGTTACGAGCAGGCCGTTGGCGTCAATTTCGCGCCGACCGGCGCCAGCCTTACCGCCAACCGCCGCGATTGCGCCGCCAGTGATGGCGATATCGCCGCTGAATGCCGGCGCTCCAGAGCCATCAATGATTTTGCCGTTGCGAATGACGAGATCATACATACGGTGATGTCTCCCCTTTATAGAAATTTCAGCCAAAATCGATCAGAGCACTCTTTGTACGTTATTTCTGCGAGATCCGCCACTCCGCGAGAAGTGCATAGCGAATTTCCGGACGCTTCGGGCGATCTTATTGTGATCAAAGTATCCCCAGCGCTTTCAGGCTTGCCTTCCCCAGCTCTATGCGTTTGCTTGCATCGGCTGCTGTCTGCATATCCATGTTTAAGGCAAATGCATACACGTGACTATCTTTTTGCACCCATCCAACCCACCAGCCAACTCCTTGGTCAGGAGCGTTTTCCCAACCAGTTTTGCCATAGAGTTTCCAGTTTTCCCCCTGTCCTAGTAAAATAATTTCACGCACACTTTTCTGAAAATTTGAGGGAAACGGCAACGCATCTTGAGCGAGTTTGGCAAGAAATTGTGTTTGCTCGACAGCGCTAATCCTGAGTGGACCAATCAACCAAAAGTTATCTACGGTCGCACCAATTTCCATATTACCGTACTCCATCCGTGCGACATTTTCCCTCATACGGTCAAGACCAATACGCCGAGCAAGCTCTTGATAGATCGGAACGTTGGATAACGCGATAGCTTCTCGTAACCCCATATCCTTTGCCCAGGCTTTAACGAAGGGTTGCGGAGGCCCTTTGTAGGGTAAAACTTCATCAACACTTGCGACGGCGCCTACAGAGAGTCCAATGAGCGTATTAGGAATCTTAAAAGTTGACGCTGGCGCCAATCTCCTTTCGGCGCGAACCTGGTTATGGCCGATATACGTCTGGGCGGCGACATCATGGAGAACGAACGCGCCATTCACTCCGGCGCTTTTGAAAAGCTCGCTGATCGTAGGGTTTTCTTCCCAACCTGCGGCTTGTGCTTGGAAAGTAAACACAATAATTACTGAGGCGAGGAAGTATTTCACGGTTTCTTTTCCTTTTGCGCACCTCTTATGCAAGGGAATTTCTGAGTTTCCGGACGATTCAAACCTTAATAAAGAGCACTACGCACACGTTCGGAAAATCAGCTCGACAAGAGGCGAGTTTCATACGTCATGGTGGGACGCGTTCCGTACACCAATAGATCAGCGCACGAGCGCACGCTATGAAGCTGTAGGCTATAAGAATACTTCCCTGTAGTTGCTCTACAGCCTACAGCCTTTCTTGGGTTTGCCAAAAGCGGAGAGCTATACGAGTCTTCTCATTCTACTTGTCAAAATTTGATTAGCTTTCATTCGCAGGCCCAGAGGAATCGGTTGTGATCTTACGGGATTTGAACTTCCACTCTCCGTCGACTTTGACGTACTCATCGTTATACCATCCCGTCACCAACCACTTCTTCCCGTCCCGCAGCATACGCACTTCCACATAACAGGTCCCCTTAGCCCGATCCGGACCCAACAGCTCAACCACATGATTATGAATGAAGGGGCGGGGTTTGAGGACGTCCAGCCCTCCGCCTACTACTTTGCGCAACTCTTCGTGTCCTTGCGCTTGCGGTAGGCCGCCGTCGGGCAAGAAAGAGCCATCCTTGGTAAAAAGATTGACGTAGCCGTCTATGTCCTTTTGCCACACACAATGACAGTAGCGGACGGGCAACGTGCGGATCGCTTCCCGATCGATTACCTCCTGCAATAAGGTCTCAGTACTCTTAGTGGCCATAGTGTCCTCCTTTTTCTTTGTGACAACTTTTATTGATTATGATCTTTTTTTCCTTTGGAGTGCGGAAGCCACGCCCGCATGGGAAAACTGCCAGAGAGAACATTTAGCTGCCGCCATCCGGTTTGAATTTTGGCAACGTTACTTCGTCACTGACAGCGTCGAACCAGACTTCGACCGGCATGCCGAGGCGGAGATCGTCAGGCGCTATTCCCGTGACCCAGGTCGTGAGACGCGGACCTTCGTCCAGTTCAACCACTACCGCCGCATACGGAACGTTCTCAGCGAATGCCGGGTCGAGCGCCTGATACACCGTCGTCCAGCAGTAGACCTTGCCTTTCCCTTTCGTCGGCGCCCATTCCCATTGCAAAGAGTGACAACTGGTGCACATGGGCCGAGGCGGATGCCGCCATGTTTCGCACTTCTGGCAGCGCTGAAAGCGTAGCTCCCGTTGACGGCACCAGTCATAGAATTCCTGTGTGTAGCCGCGTAAGATGGGTAATCGAACAACCTGTGTTGGATTCTCAGTCTTCATGTCGAGAAACCCTCAGCGACGCAAAATCGCGATTGATCCATGACCGTGACCTCCCCAGCCGGTCACAACCCCCAACTCGGCGTCTTTCACCTGCCGCGTGTCCGCCTCATGTCGCAATTGCACGACAGCCTCGACCAGGTGATTCATGCCGGTATTATGCGCTTGCGACAGTAAGCCGCCATGGGTATTAACGGGTAGCGCGCCGCCGAGTTCGATCCGTCCGTTTTCGACGAAAGGCCCGCCTTCGCCTTTCTTGCAGAAGCCCGCCGCTTCAATTTGCAAAATGGCCTGCCCAGTGAAGCAGTCATAAATCTCGGCAAAATCGATATCGCTCGGCTGCACCCCGGCCATCGCATACGCGCGTGGCGCGCAAAAGTCGAGTCCGATTTTGAGGATATCAGGTCGATTAGGAATATCGTGCGGCGGAAAAGGATGTCCTGACGTTACACCCATTACATACACAGGCTGCTTGCGCAGATCTTTGGCGCGTTCGGCGGTCGTCATCAATAAGGCCGCGGCGCCGTCGGTCTCCAGGCAGCAGTCCAAAAGTCGATACGGATAGCTAACCCAGCGCGATGACAAGTAATCGTCCAGAGTAATAGGCGCCCGTTTCATGAGAGCGTTGGGATGTAACTGTGCGTGCTTACGCATCGCCACTGCCACCGCGCCCAGTTGCTCATGGGTGGTGCCGTAGAGCTGCATATGACGCTGCGCCATCCAGGCGTAATGCTGGGGCGGCGCCGCCACGCCGAACGGCGCATAGTAATCCCTGATAGTCTCGGCGGCCTGCAGTCCCGTACCGGGATCAGACGTTACTTGTCGTGCTTTACGTCCGGAATAGAACCGACTGCACAAGGGAATCAGCGCATACTGAGCAATGCCACTGACAAGCGCGACGGCGGCGGACTCGACGGCGGACACGCACATGGCCCCGCCCATTTCCTGGAGAGAGGTTGTGTAGTGCAGATCCTGCAGTCCCAGGTTGGCGCAAAAATCACCTGCCGTGCCGCCACTCCCAGCGCCGTTTGGCAGAATTACGGCATCGACGGCTTCAGGCTTAATGCCGGCGTCTTCGATGGCTCCCATCGACGCTTCCAAAACGAGTTCGAGGGCGCTCTTGGGCGTGCCGCGTGTGTAGGCCGTTTCGCCAATCCCCACGATACATGTTTGCTCTCGCAAATCAGTCAGGTTGGGCATACGCATTGCCTCCCGCTTGAGATTGGTTCATTTCTCCAGTGCTTATGCCGCTGACTTCTTCGCTTCGTTATACGCGGCCTGAATGCGTCGCAGTTCTTCCCAGCCGAGGTATGATGTAAAGCTGTTCTCGTCAAAAAAGAGCACCGGCCCATTGCAGATAAAAATATAGTCGGTGTCTTCCAGCGCGGTCGTGGCGCCGTGCACCATGCCATTGGCTTCGTAGACATAATCGCCGGTCTTGAGAATACCATCGCGCACCTGGAGCTTGCCGGAGATGATGAAAGTATGCGACGCACTCAAATGCTTGTGCGGCGGCGCGACATACCCCTTGAGCCAACGAAACAGAACGGCCCACGTCCCTGATTCCGAGCCGGTCCAGAGGATTTTCATGAAGCCGCGCTTTGGGTCAGCTTCCATCGGAATCCAGTCCATCTCCGACGACTTCATAAGCGTATCCATCACTTCACTATTGAATGGATTAATATCTTGCGGAAGCGCCATGGTTCCCTCCTGGTAGTGTAGTTTCCCATAGATGCCTGTCTCCGCCTCACAATGCAAGTTGTTGAGAACTTACCAAGGCACTGTGGCTTCATCGGGCCGGAGTTGAAGTTGCCGTCTTCGAAGCTATGCCGGAGATCAAGCCT
>JBFWZL010000080.1:0-16040 GCA_050185455.1 Binatia bacterium
CAAATATCACGTGGTGTTTATTCCAAAGTATCGGCGTAAGGTGTTAGAGGGACAGGTGCGCCAGTATCTAGGGGAGGTGTTCCGGGAGTTGGCTCGCCACCGCGAGAGCCGGATCGAAGAGGGCCATTTGCAGGCCGATCACGTTCACATGTTGCTCTCGATTCCGCCCAAGTATGCGGTGGCGCAGGTGGTGGGGTATCTCAAAGGGAAGAGTGCGATTCACATTGCCCGGACGTACGGGGGCCGGGAGCGGAACTTTGTCGGCGAGCACTTTTGGGCGCGGGGGTATTGGGTCTCGACGGTGGGCCGAGACGAGGAGGAAATCCGACAGTACATTCAAGACCAAGAAGCGGAGGACAAACGGTTGGAGCAATTGAAACTGTTCAAGAAGTAGTCGCCGCCCTAGGCGGCTCGGGGTTTGACCGTACCTGCCACCTTGGGTGGCTCAAGAAAGAGTAACAGCACCCGCTTTGAGCGGTTCACGTTTGCAAAACCTTCGGCTTTGCCGGAGGATACTTATTTGGTCTCTAGCGATCTGTTAATAAGGTTGGGCGGTCTCAAATCCGTGGCGTTTACGGTGCCAAGCCAGGCACGCTGGATCGGGTAAGAAGTGAGAATTAACCGGACGGAGCAACTCACGGCCAGCCAACTTTTTGAGGAGGTAAGTTTCTTCACCTGCTTCGTCAAAGTGATCCGCCGCCACGACCACTCGTAAATCATCAGTGATTGACCAGAACCCATGATCAAAAAGCCAATGCGCTGTTTTTGACAATGCAATTCCGTTCGTTGGATGGTTACTGCCACCTTTCTTGAATTGATGGATATGTGCCGCGTCTAAAGCGGTTGTTCCATTGGTTGCAATCATCCGATAGCGCGTGAGCGCGCAGGTGTAGTCGTAAGCTGGAAGAACGCGAAAAGAGAATTTTGCGTCACGTTTTGTCCCGGACTCTTCCGAAGGAAGAAAACGAATCGCATCCGCAGCAACGATATCATCGGGAGGCACTGCGAGCCCTACAAGGCTGTAGAGTTCTGCACGTTCATGCGGTCCAAAATATTTTGCGATGAGGGTTCGACGAGCTAGGGTGCGAAAATTTGCATTACTAAGGAAGACAAGAAATGACGCGTCTAGCTGCGCCAGAACAGCACGATTTCTGTCTTCAGCAGGTCGTCCATCAGCTTCAAGCGGTTCCCACACTTTTTCAGTTCGCAGATGGAAGAACGGAAGTTTGACGTCATATTTTGTGCGCCGGCGCTCAGCAACAATTCTCCAGTAAGAGCTGAAACGAAACACAAGATCACCATTACGGGGAAGAATGCCTCCAACAAGTTTCCCTTCCTCGGCCAAGTCGCAAACAACGAGAAGGAGGAGGGGTTTATGGGGTGCCTCAGTCGCAGTGTGCAGATCGCTCAGTACATTAAGCCATTGAGTCCATTCTGGGGATGATGAACTGACAACAGAGGACATTTAACAAATCTCAGACTCTGGTTCGTTTTGTTGGGACAAATCGTCCTTAAGAATCTCCAGCAATTTATCAGGCAGTCCGAAGGCGCGATGACTTTCGCTGTATTGCTCCACTGTTTCAAGCAAACGACGCAGCGTGTCAGCCCGAATGCCCTTCTCGGAAGCCACTTCCTCCTGTAGCTCGCGCAACTGGCTCGTTTCTTTCCAATCACTCATAACGATCCCTTTCTGGCGAGTGACGATGCGTCCCACACCACCACCATCGTCGGGATTTCGTGCGGCTTTCCAGAACTGTTGGATGAGAAAGAGTTCATCCTCGCTAATGACTTTCAGACCAGTTTCTTCTTGTAATTTGAGTAACTGGCTTAGCAATTCGCGGCGAGCGGTCATCGTGAGCGGGCCTGGTCCCTCACTATTATTCATTCGCTTCATATCGCGTTTGCCATTGTCGGGATCTCGGTAATACAGAAGAGTTTCCCTGAACTCAATGAGTTTCTCCATACGCTCGTCGCCGCTGGCTAGCAGACCTTCACTCGCCTTGTCACGTTCGACGACCGTGCAGGTCCAACAACCAAAGCGGCTGTTACCGCAGCTTGGCGTGCTGGTGTCTATTTGGATTGGGCACTCGCCGCTGCTGGCATTGGCATAGAGTTTATATAAAGAGCGGTTGTCTCCTCCCCAGGGATTCGACTTCTGGAGTAGGTAGGCCCACACCTCTTCCGTGCTGAGAAACTCAATGGGATTGGATACCCATACGCGAGGCAAATTGGGATGGCGACGCAAGCCATTGCGCGCCTCACGGCCAGCCATTGTCTGGGCACGGCTGGCGCTTTCCGCACGCCGTGCGCCCAGATGGAGAATGGCCTCGCCCCAATGGCCTAAACGCTGCTGCACAAAAGTAGTCACGGGATTGATCTTCATGCGCTGGGTACACCAGCGAAAGGTGCGATTCGGCGGCGGATACCCACGTCCGATGATGTTGACCCAAAACGATTGCTCCGAAGGTGGTTTGAGCAGATTCACATCGACGCTCAGCCCATGCTGCTCGGAGCACTTACGCATTTTGTCCAAGGCGCTTTCCATCATTTCGACAATGGCAGGAATTTCTACACGCGTGTCCGTACACAAAATGGAGATAGGCTTTAAGCGTTTGTCCGGCGGTAATGAGAGAACGGTCTCAAAGACGAGCGAGGCCAGCATCGTGCTGTCTTTCCCACCGCTGAACCCCACAAGCCAGGGACGGTCGTCCTCCGTGTAGAGCTGATGAAGGGTATTTTTAATGTTTTGGTAGGTAGTCGTGCTCATTGGATACAGTAGCTTTTGTTCGTAGTTTTGACTTTAAGCGGAAGAATCTTATATCAGTGGTCCTGTTCCTGACAAGGCGGAGCGGAAACTTCTTCGGGAAGGGACTTCTGCAATGTCTCAAGAGCTTCTACAGTACGCTTGATGACAAAAGAAACCATACAAGACTTGTTCAAACATATTAAGGTGTGGAAGAGAGGCGCTGAGCGGGCTCCGCATAAACCTCTTCTTCTCCTATATGCGCTGAGGCGATGCAGTCGAGGGGAGGAGCGAGAGGTGTAGTTCGAAGAAATCGACGAACGACTGTCAGCTCTCCTCGCCGAGTTCGGGCCAGCACAAAAATCTCTTCATCCTGAGTATCCCTTTTGGCGCTTGCAGAATGATGGACTATAGACGGTGTCTGATGACGAGGAAATCCAAACCTGGGAACGCGACAAGGATCAAAAGAAGAGCGAACTGCTGCGCGTGCACGCGGCTGGCGGATTTCCGGAGCCTCTCTATGCAGCGCTTGCGCGAGACAGATGTTTACTGCTTGCTATTGCGTAACAGCTGCTGGACGATCATTTCCCCAGGTCGCTGCATGACCGCCTGCTTGAGGCGGTGGGGTTGAACCTGCGTTAAGAGGCTGAACTTTTTAATCGGCATCACCCTTCGCAAGCGTGGTTGGTAACGGTCGAATACGAATTCGGTCATAATCAACCACGGCAAAATGCCCTTTCCAATCGGTACGACTTTCCAGCACCTGGAGAACCTGTCGATTATCACTTTCCGGATCGACGCCGGACAGGCGAAACAACACCACCCCACAGCTCGCGGGCAGACCATAACGAAACGCCAACTCGCCAAAGTCCTTATTGTTGGTCAACACAAGGCGTTATTCTAACTGTGCCCGCGCAAGCACGGCTTCATCACTCGCCACCCTCATTGATTCCTTTACGGACAAAACGTCATGTCCCCGTTCCCGCAGCGTGCGAATAACCGTGCCAGACACGTTTTCATTGGCGATGAGGCGCATCCGCAGTATTCTCTGGCAGTAAGTAGATCCGTTCGGATTTCAGTGCATCGCTGGCGTACGCAAGACACGCCTGAATGTCTTCCTGGGTCAAATGGTCATATTCTTTCAATATCTGCTCCTGAGTCCCCCCTCGACCAAGCAAATCGATGACGAATTCAACGGCAATGCGCGTGTCTTTGATGATGGGCTTCCCCATCACCTGGGGATCAATGGTGATATGATTCTGCTATTTCATATTTAGCGTCCCCTATTTTTCCATCTCGTGTGTGTTCCTCTCAAATTACCTTTTCTTTCCGCAACTGATTAATCTCATCCGCCGTGATTCCTATTTCTCGTAAGATTTCCTCCGAATGCTCTCCTTTCTCCGCCGTCGGCGTACGCACCCCACCCGGGGTGCGGCTCAAGGTTACTGGATGCCCCAACAACTCGATGGCTCCAAGCTGGGGGTGCTGAATCGGTCGCGCTAGCCCAAGATGCTGTACTTGTTCGTTGGCGAAAACCTGGTCGATGGTGAGAATAGGACCACAGGGCACTCCAGCCGCATTGAGAATCTCAACCCACTCGGCGGCGGTTTTTGTCTGGAGTTTCTCTTCCAATAGAGGATTCAATTCATGACGGTTTCTGGAACGTCGTCCTGGTGAAGCAAAGCGGGGCTCGTCGAACAGCTCCATTGCCCCTAATGCTTCGCATAACCGACGCCACATATGCTGGCCGCTCGCGGCTATGTTCACATAACCGTCTTTGGTTTTGAATGCGCCCGTGGGAATGCCCGTGGGATGATCGTTGCCCGCTTGTGGCGGCACTTCTTTATCGATGAGCCATCGGGTGGCTTGAAAGTCGAGCATTGACACCATGGCTTCCAACAAAGACGTATGCACCCATTGTCCTTGTCCTGAACGCTCTCGTTCGAACAATGCGACTAAGACTCCCTGCGCGGCGAGCAGACCGGCGCTCAGATCGGCAACCGGAATACCCACGCGCCACGGACCACCACCCGGAGGTCCGGTGATGCTCATCAACCCTCCCATGCCTTGCGCAATCTGATCGTATCCGGGGCGGTTCTGGTACGGACCCGTCTGACCGAAGCCGGAGATGCTAGCGTAGATCAGCCGAGGATTCAGCGGCTGCAAATCCGTGTAGTCGATACCCAAACGCTTCTTAACATCTGGCCGATAGTTTTCCACCAGTACGTCCGCTTTGGCCGCTAATTGTTTCAGGATCGCCAAGCCGCGTGGGTCTTTGAGGTTCAACACCAGACAGCGTTTATTACGGTGGAGATTTTGAAAATCCGAATTATGACGGCTGACGCCTTCGTCATCGTCTGGTTGCTCAACTTTGATAACCTGTGCGCCCATATCAGCCAATTGACGGACACAGGTTGGTCCCGAGCGCGCGCGTGTTAAATCAATGACTCGAATCTGCTCTAGCGGTAGCGGCATGGACGACCTCCTTTTTCTTCTTTTACCCAACGGTATTGTCTTGACGCCGGGC
Source organism: Binatia bacterium (assembly GCA_050185455.1). GTDB lineage: Bacteria > Desulfobacterota > Binatia > Bin18 > Bin18 > SYOC01. Next base: position 5,271 of record JBFWZL010000080.1, read on the forward strand.
TCGTCTCGGCGCCATATGTACTGGCGTCCTGTTCCTCTGTCGAGAAGCAGTAAAACTAACCAATTGTGGCCGAGATTATCTCGAACCGCTAGAGCAAGGGCTTGTTCAGACGGCAAACGACAAGCCCTCAGCAAAGGAGGAGTTGCTATGCGTGGAATTTCTCATGTGGCGATCGGTGTTAGCAATATGGATCGTGCATTGCCGTTCTATCGCGACTTACTCGGACTCAAAGTCACATTAGACACCGAGGAAAACGTTGGTGGTCTGCCAACACTATTCCGTGATCCGGCAAAAGGAAAGCGGCGAGCGGTCTATATGCGTTGGGAAGACAGCCCCGAAGCAAGTTTTATCGTGCTTTCGGCGCCGGTCGGCCCTGCTTCCGGAGAACCGATCAAATTGGATCAGGTCGGCATCCACCATTTTGCCTTTTGGGTCAAAGACTTGAGAGCAAAAGTAGAAAAACTGCAAGCCGCAGGTGTGCCGATTCTCGTACCGCCGCTCGAAGCCGACACGGTCGCTTATGGCGAGCCCGCCGGGAAAAAGGTGCTCACCTGTTTGTTCCAAGATCCGGACGGCATCATTTTACAGTTTGATGAACGACTATAACGTCGAAGCGTAGAATCAACACCACGCCATTTGATATGACCGGTCATCCGTCGCTCAGCGTACCGTGTGGAAAATCGCAAGGACTACCGGTTGGTTTGATGATTACCGGGAGGCACTTTGATGATGCAACGCTGCTGCGCATTGGGCATGCGTTCGAGCAGCAGATGCCGTAGGAGAAAAGGTAGTCGTCGGTTTTCGCCCAATCGAAAGCGACTCTGTGGAGTCGCCCCTAATGAGTTTTGACAAACAAGTTTGAAAATACCAACGCTGAAACAGAGTGCCACGGGCAACAAGCTGCCCGTGCTAAAGATCACACTGGCGAACAAGTCGCCAGTGGCACACTCTTCCACAGTTCCCGATTTTGACCGTCAAATTTTATCAGCACGACTCACGCGCCGACTGACGCTGCGCGCTTCGCTTCGTCCTGCGCGGTGGGGCCTTCGACTTTGTAAAGCTTCTGCGCATTGTCCCAAAGGATTTTGTGTTGAGTAGTCTCTTCGCAGTCGGACAGACCGCCTTTGATCCGCTTGTGAACTTCATCGCCGAAGATCGAAGTGGGATGGGGAAAGTCGGTCTCAAAGAGAATGTTGTCGATCCCCACCTTATCGATCAAGCGTCGCGGCGCGGTCTGCTCGAACCAGTAACAAGCGTATACGTTACGGGCAAAGTATTGTGACGGGAGCATATCGAATTCCGGTCGCTCCTCCGGCACCCGATTATCTATGAATTGGTAATCCAGCGCTTCGAGCACGAAGGGGATCCAGCCAATGCCGCTTTCGACCGAGACGAACTTAATTTTTGGATAGCGCGCCAATACTCCCGACATGATCAGATCGTTCAATTGCACGCCGTTGCGCAGGAAGACGTTGACCGAGAGTTCTGTGAACGTGGCCAGCCGACCGTAGGCTTTCATCTTCTGCCCCTGCAGGCCGTCTTCCATATTGCCGGAGCCAATGTGAAAGCTGATTGGTAGATCAAGTTCCACGGCGACTTCCCACAACGGATTCCAGTGCGGGTCACCCAACAGCGGTTGTCCCAAAGATTGTGGCTCTCCGGTAAAAAGGATGCCCTTATGTCCCATGGCGGCGCAGCGGCGGATTTCGCGAACCGACGCCTCGACATCCCAAAACGGCGTCGAGGTAATAGGTAACAAACGGCGCGAGTCAGCTGACGCCCACTCAGTCTGCCAGTCGTTATACGCACGCACGCAGGCGAGCTTCAGTTCGGGGTCCTCTAGTTTCAGGAATTGCTGGTTTCCGAAGCCCCCGACATTGGGATACATAACCATCGCCCAAATGCCCAGTTTGTCCATGTATTTGAGGCGTTCTTTGGCGTCGTACGCGCCCGGATGCATCTCTTCATAGCTCTTCGGCCAGTTCGTCATATCGCCCACACCGGCAGTAGCAGTCAGACCTGGGTTAGCGATGCGTTTCTCGCCCAAGAACCACCACTGGCGACCCTTAGCGTCGAGGTCGATCCGCGGCACCGCGTCGCGCATCTGCTCAGGCACCCGACTGGTCCAGAGATCAGGTGTTTCGGTGACATGGGTGTCTACGTCAATAATTGTATAACCGCTCATAGCACTCCTCCTTCTTTCACTAGTTAGCTGGTTCCATCGAGTCTTGACCCTGACGGACTTTTTCTCCTGCACTGTAGCATCATACGCATCTGCACGCCTAGAGGGGCTTGACATAGGATTCAATGAGCGCCGCCATTACTCGGCTTTTAATTATCAGCTTTCAGTTGTTAACCAGACAAGAAGATTATGCCATAGGTGCTCTTGGCTAAGATCTCAAAACTAACCGCTAATGGCTATCTCTCCGGCAACCCAATCATCCGTCGCGCTTCCTGCGAGGTTGCTGGTGTCCGACCATGGGCGCGGGCGACGTTGACCGCCCACGACACAAAATCAGCGCTGCTTTTCGCTGGAGAACCGTCAAGCAATGTCGCACGATCTTCAAAGCCTATCCGTACATGCGCTCCCGTCACGATAGCCAAGCCGGCGATGGTGAAGACGCTATCTTCGATACCATGCGCGGCCCAGATAGCGTTAGGAAACAACTCCTTGACGCAATCCGTCATATAGAAGTAACTGCGCGGCGTGCCCGGCATAATCTGAAAGCCATCACCGAAACGACCGGAGAACTCGACCAGTAAATAGCGAGGCGAGGGGAGGAGGCCATCTTCAACAAGCGTGGCGACATTGGTGAGAAATCCCGTATCGAGAACAGCCGGCTCGGGCACAATGCTACGTTCTCGACACACAAGAATAGTCTGGCGAATGTCTTCGTAGGAATTGGGAATGGCAAGCGTGCGGCGCGTGCCGTTTGCCAGCGGGGAGTTGAGAACAATGTTGCCGGTGTTGAGCGAGACCATGTCGACTGGTTCAGGTGTTTCACGGAGATAGTGCAAGACCTGCTCGATTGACGCGTCCGGCAAACGCGCCGTGGTGTGATTCACAATGAGATTCGTTTGGGCGCGGATGAGACGATCCGCTTCCGCATACCATGCGGGATCGTAACTTGTGCCGCCGGTCGCGGTGCGCGCGTGAATATGCACGATCGACGCTCCTGCTTCAGCGCAGCGCTTCGCCTCCGCTGCAACTTCGTGCGGAGTCCAAGGCACGTGCGGACTTTGTTCCCGTCCACGCCCGCCGTTTAGACAGGCTTTGATAATAATTTTGTCCATGAAGTCATCCTTTATGTTTCCCTTCACCTTGTCCCTCTCCCGCAAGGGAAGAGGAGACCTGTAGCGATAGGTTTACAATAAGAAAATAGGGCATGCTCTGCGCGCCGATAAATGACGCGTGAAACGCGCCCTACCCTGTACTTGCTAATGCAAATGCAGATACCGCTGCGCATTCTCACTAAGAATACATCGCTTCGCTTGATCGGACAGTGTGTCTCGCTCGCTAATCGCCGCCACCGCTCCTGGAAACAGCGCGTCCCAGTGTGGGTAGTCGGACGCAAACATGATCTTATTGTTACCCAGCACTTCAACAACGTGAGCGACCTCTTCCTCATCTGGGTCGCAAGTGATGAAGCAGTTGCCGGCTTGGAGATATTCGCTTGGTTTTTTCTTGATGTTCGGCATTTCCGTCGTTCGTTTTTCGTAGTGCTCGTCAAGGCGATCGATCCAATAGGGCGCCCACCCGCAAGCGGCTTCGAGGAACGCCACGCGTAATTGGGGGAATTTTTCCAGAACACCGCCGCATAACACGGTGGACATGGCCAGCATGGTGTCGAACGCGAAGCCGCAGGCATGCGCCAAAACGTAATTGTTTACGAAACGATCGACTCCCGCGCCACCGCCGCCAAAGTGAAAACCGATGGAGACATCAAGATCTTGGGCGAGCTCATAGAGTGGATAATAACTCGGATGGTCAGGATTCTTGCCCACGGCGTTGGTTTGAATTTGCAGAGTGACCATGCCCAGTTCTTTTACGGCGCGGTTGGCTTCCTTGAGCGCGGCCTCCATATCCTGCAACGGCAATGAAGCCACGCCTTTGAGACGTTTCGGATCCGTTTTGCAGTAGTCCGCCAGCCAATTGTTATACGCCCGACACAGCGCCGTCCCCAACTTGGCGTCTTCAATCCAACAGAAACCTAGCGCGGTCGTGCCGTACAACACGGCGATATCGATGCCGTCCATGTCCATATCTTTCAGGCGCGCCTGCGGATCATAACCACCTTCGCGTCGACACCCAGATTTGACAATGCCTTCTGGCGCCCACGCGCCTCGGCCTTCCGGCGTGGGCCACAAGCGGCCTTCGATCAGATAGCGCTCAGTCCCCTTATTATCGAGCGCAATGCGCGGACGGCGCTCTTGATAGGCGGATTCAAGATACTGTTCCCACATCGACTCTTGCTCAAAAACATGTCCATCAATATCAATGACAGGATAGTCGCCCATTGGTAGTTCCTCCTTGGGTTCCTCATTCCCTCAGCCGCTCAAGTCTGGCATTCTTGCCGTGAGGCTGTCAACTCATACCTACAAAAGGAGGGCTGGTGATGGAGCAACGTTACTTGAGCTGGACCGTGTTTCTTTGCCTGTGTGTCATTTTGCTTGGTGGACCTAGAGCGCTGCAAGCGGAACAGAAACCCGCAACGCCACAACCCGCGCCACCGTCGATGTCAACAGAGGAACTCAACGCCTTTCTGGCGCGTCCGATTATTGCGCGCATTGCTACTGTGCGCGCTAATGGCTCGCCACAGCTCGCGCCCATGTGGTTTCTATACGAAGATGGCGTGATGTACATGAGCACGCGCACCTATGCGGCGAAAGTGAAGCATATGCAAAAAAATCCGCGCGTTGCCGTGGTCGTCGACGAAATGGTGGCGCCGCTGAAAAATAAAGTGGTGACAATCGAAGGAACAGTAGAGGTCCTCACGACCGGCGTGAAAGAGACGACCACGAGGATTTATCACAAATACGCGGGAGTTGAGGGCTCGGCGACACCGCAGGCGCAACGCAGCATCAACACGCCGCGCGTCATTCTCAAGATCACACCAACGAAAATGGAAACGATGGATACGACGAGGTGAAGTTCACCGCTTACCCAGCTTAGAGATTCCTTGACAGGAGCATGCCTCCCAGTCTATGGGGACGGGGAAGGGGGGGGAAGACATGGCGGGTCAGACGACGCCCCGATTTCGTTTTGTCGTGATGAGCGCTCTGTGGATGACGCTCTTTTTTTTGTTTCTTGATCGCGTCAATATCTCACTCGCGGCGCCGTATATTATGGATGAACTCAACTTGAGCGGTGTCGAAACCGGCTTGATTTTGAGCGCCTACTATTGGGGTTACATCGTCGGTCAGTTAGGCGGCGGATTTGCCGCTGACCGTTGGAGTATTCGACGCTGGGCGTCCGTCATGTTTTTTTTCTGGTGCATTCTTACCGCATTGACCGGAGTGTGCCGGTCAATAGTACAACTTGCAGTGGTGCGAGGACTCTTTGGGGTCTCGGAAGGGTCTGTAGCCAATCCTTTACATAAACTTGAAAATCATTGGTTATTGCCAAACGAACGTGGTTGGGTCTACGGCGTCTCGATGGGCTTTGGCTATCTTGGTTTGATTCTTGGCACGCCTCTCGTCGCTTGGCTGATCGAGAGCTGGGGTTGGCGCGTCATGTTCTTTGGCACAGGCGCATTTACTCTTCTAGGCGTCGGGTTGTTCTGGCTGTTGGTGTACGATCATCCACACGAACATCCATGGATGTCCGAAGAAGAAAAAATGCTCATAGCCGACGCAGTGGCAAAAGATCGTGTCACGTTTGACCCTCAACGCGGAACAGTCCGCCCGCTCTCATTCAGCGAAGGCATACGTATTTTGGCCGGGAACCCTGCCTTTTGGGGGCTTTGTTTTGCCGGATTTTGTGCGCTAGGAGTTTTTTTCACAAACCTGAGCTGGTTGCCTGGCTACTTAGTGAAAGAACGAGGGTATGCGATCGCGAATAGCGGTATGTACCTCATTCTGCCTTACGCCGCCGCTTTTGCCGGCGCGCTTGCCGCCGGATATTTGGGAGACCGGATGGGAAACCGGAGCGCGGTAGCCCTGGTGACCGGCTTGCTCACCGGGCCGGCGATCCTCGGACTCTTGCTGAGCCAAGACGTGAATTCGGTAATTTTCTTCATGAGCGCTGTGCTTTTCCTCAACGCGGCGGCGACGAACAGTTTAATCGTTCTGCTGTTTGATCTTTTCCCTGCCGAGGTGTTGGGCATCACTGTCGCCATTTTTGCCGGCGTCTGCGGTGGCTCTGGAGGAATCGTTGGTCCGATCATTCTTGGACATTTTTACGATCAGACCGGCTCGTTTTTCTGGGGGTTCTGCACTCTGGCGGTAGGCGCCGCTGTGAGTGCATTGGTCCTTGTGCCCATTGCGATCCACGAGTATCGAGTGAAAAAGGAAAAAGCGGAGAAAGCCGCGTTAGCGCGAAGTTTCAATGCGTCAGAAGCCGTGGCGCTCCACTCTTGAGAAGGTATATATGGACAATGAAAAGGAGGAATTATGGCGCAAACACTTTTGAAGAATGTCAGACTGATCGATGGTATTGCCGACCAGCCGCGAGAGCGGGTCTCTATCCTTATCAACGGTGAACGCATCGCCAAAGTCGAGAGCGGAGACCTGCCTGCCCCTGCTGGCGCCCAGACGATCGATATGGGAGGGAAAACCGTGCTCCCTGGTCTGATCGATACGCACGTGCACGCCACGTTTATGGATAGTGAGTCCTTGCCGCTCTTTCTGGCTGCCGGTGTTACTACGGTGCGGGATGTCGGCGCCAAACTGGAAAAAGTCAAGCAGCTCAAGTCCGACCTAAATAGCGGAAAGAAGCTTGGTCCTCGCATGTTTATCCTTGGCCCTCTGCTCGATGGCAAGGATCACAGTTTCGAGTATGGCGATCCGTTGGGTGAAATGCTCGATAGCATTCCTTCCCCGGATGACGTGCCGCAGAAGATCGGCGATTTGTTGAAGGCTGGCGTGGACGGCATCAAGCTCTATTTCACCTTGCCGCCGGACACGGCCAAGGCGGTCATCAAATTTGTCGATAATCGCGTGCCAGTGACCGGACACCTTGGCTATTCGCATTCGCTCGATCTCATCAAAGCGGGCATCAATGGCTTAGAGCACGTGTGGATTTCTCCTTACAATGATTTCTGCGCTCTGGATATGCAGTTTGGACCAGGGACTGGCGTCATGTCGATGATGGACCCCAAGTTCTGGACACAGACGGTTAAAGGCTGGGAAGAGGCGGACCTCGACAGCCAACGCGCGAAAACGTGGTTCGGCGCCATGGTCGACCATCAAGTCAATATGGGCACAACGCTGGATCTTTTGTGGTTGGCCAAGTGCGGACGCGAAGCCGCGATGCAGGATCCTGATCGTCAATATATTCCGCCCATGGCGCTCGCCCGCCAAAAAGCCATGATCGCTCACATCGGCGAGCGTCCGGATTGGGATATGTATCCGGGACTTTTCGATCCTGCGCTTTGCGTAAAAGCCCTCGAGAAGCACCAGGAAGTAACGCGTATCTTGCACGAAGCTGGCGGGCTGGTGGTGGGCGGCACGGACTGCGGCGGGCTCCCATTTCCCCCGCCGGGATTTGCCTTGTTACGTGAAGTGGAACTGCTGGCCGAAGCGATTGGCTCCATGGCGGCAATCAAAGCAGTTACTTCCGTTGCGGCCACATATCTCCGACAGCAAGAAAACCTCGGTAGCATCACTCCTGGCCGCTATGCGGATTTACTCGTCGTGGATGGCGATCCCTTGCAGCATACGCGGGAAATACGGAAGCTCACGACCGTGTATCGTGGCGGTGTGGCGCATGATCCACAAAAGCTACTGGCGCAGGCGCCGAAGTCGAACGTTGCGCATAGTCATTAACGACATGGTGCGTGTTCCGTGGCGCCTAATGCATTTTCGTCTCAAGTATGATGCACCACACCTCACGTAACACGCTTCACCTACTACAAAGGAGGACCTCATGACAAAAGATTTCACTATCTGCGTCGGCACTGTCGGCGCTGGGGTGTGGCATAGCCCGAACGGCGGAGAAAAGTGGCGACGCAGTAAAATGAACCTACCCTTCCAGGCCGAACCTGGAGAGATCCAGATTCGCGCCCTGGCGGTGTATCCGCAGGACCCGAACCGCATATTGGCTGGGTCCGAAATGGGACTTTACCGCAGTGAGGACAAAGGGGCGACCTGGGATTTGGTGGACTCACCAATAGAAGATGGGGTGCAAATTTGGTCCGTTGCCGTCCATCCCACAAATCCTGATATTATTTTTGCGGGGACCAAACCACCAGCCGTCTATCGTTCCATAGACGGGGGTAAGCACTGGGAAAAATTGCCCATCCCGATTGCCGAGCGTTGCTTCGCCGGCGCCCCGAAGGTGACGAACGTCGTATTCGATCCTCGGGATGATCGTTCGGTGTGGGTCGGCGTGGAAATTGACGGCGTCTATTGCAGCCGAGATGGCGGCGATTCCTGGATGCACCTTCCACCACTGGGAGACAACTTCTTAAATCAAGACGTCCACGGCCTCACCATAGGTGTGGGAAAACCAACGAAGCTGCACGTGACGACACCAGACGGCATTTGGACCAGCACGACTGAAGGTGAGAGTTGGACATTGCACGGCTTTCCCCGCTTCTTTGAGCGAGACAAAATTTCCTATTGCCGTGGCGTGGCGTTGAAGCGAGACAATCCGGATGTCATCTTTGTCGGGAACGGAGATTTTGTTCCCGGGGTAATAGGCGCGATCCAGAGATCCACGGATGGAGGAAAAACGTGGGAGGCGGCAAAATTATCCGCGGAACCCAACTCCACCATTTACTGGTTTGGCACTCACCCGGCGAACCCGAACATTATCGTGGCCAACAGCTTACATGGCTACGTCTACACCAGCACTGATGGCGGAGAGTCGTGGAATAAAGTCAAGCAAGAATTCGGTGAAATTCGCGCCGTGGCTTGGACGCCGAATTGAGCAGTATACACAAATTCATGAAGCCCCGATTCTAGGCTCCCTCTCCCGCAAGGGGAGAGGGACAAAGTAAAGGAAAGCACTGTGAGGCTAGTGCGTTCCAGCCTCTTCCGGCGCAAAGAAGACCAGCGTGCGGACCTCGATGCTTTCTCGCGCCGGGGCATCGGGAGGAGTCGTCGGATCTTCAAACGATGAATGGGCGGTAAACCGCGCTCGGCCATCGTCCATGGAATCATATCCCTTCAATAGCAGTACCTCATCGCGTTGCATCTGTGGAAAATAAAACCACCGGTGATTGGGGTTGAAAGCGACCGCGTATACTTCACCGGTTCGGTCCTGGTACTTTAGGTCCATTGCCACGAAGTCTTGCAGCGTCATGCTCCGCGCATCGCACACCGCTAAAGGATTTGCTTGTACTGGTCCCTGGATCGGTCGCCACACGTTGATTTCCATAAAGCGGTGCTGGAGTAGTTTTTCGGCTTCGTCCGCCGGCAGCAGATCACGCACGCGGCGGGGACCGGAGCGAAGGGTGTAATCATTATGCGCCATTTTGACCGGCTCGCGCGCGCCATTCTCGCCTTTTTGCGCCTTGGTCAAGCAGCGTACGTTGTGATCGAACACCACGACTTTCGTTGCGCCGGTGACTTCTTTCATCAGCCGCTCTATTTCGGAAAAGTAGACGGCTTGTACTTCGTCCGGATCATAGAAGTTTTTTACGGCGGTCTCGTGGTGTGTCAACATGAAACCATTTGTGTCCAGAGATAATTGTTGAGAGACGCTTCGACCATCATGGATAGGAATCGTGTATTTGCCGTATTGTCCCGTTCGCTGCGGTACGCCGGGCGGCGGTGTATACATGTAATTAACGGGTTTTTCCGATCCTTCGGTTAAATAATTCATTGGCGCGTCAATACGCGTGAGGTTTTCTTGCATAGTGTTTTCCATGAGTCATTTTCCTCCCGGCAAAAATCTATAATGGCCTTCTGGCTGTGTACAGGTGGTTTTGCAAAGAAGTGTATTTCTCCTCATAGTCGCGCTTATAATCACGGATTGCTCTTCTGCCGCTTAGTACTATACAAACACGCCGCTGGTGAGAGGTTATGAAGCGTTTCTACAATCTATTGCTGCTTCCGCTCCTGTGCGTGGTGAATCTATCAAGGTGCGCCTTTCCTCCGCCGGTACGGACCACCGTGCCAGCTCTGCTGGAAAATCCAGTCGCATATCGCTATGAGCGCCTAGAAGTTGCCGGGACCGTGGAGTGGGGTGGAGGAGAAGGGCATCCAGATTTTCCCTATTGGCATTTTCATTTGAAGAACAGCGGCGCCAATATTGTCTGTTACTCAGCGGCATACAAGCATCAGGTGTTGGGAACCATCGATCTCCTTATCCGTAAAGCGGAAGCCGAAAAGAGAGAGATTAGCGTGACCGGTTACCTGGGGAGCTGGGGCGCCGACCGAGTCGTATTGCGCCTTGAAGAGGTAACCTATGAGGGGCACTCTTACAACGCCGAGTTCCTCCCCCCAGCGGTGTCCGTCGGATTTTAGTTGGTTTTTATTGCGAATTCTTTCCCATTAACTCCTTCGCATAGCGCATCATGGTTTGATACTCGAAGGCTTCTTCTTTCAGCGTCACGGGATTCCACATGCGGCGCGGCGCTCCAGGAAGGTCTCCTCCGTAAACGT
>JBFWZL010000081.1:0-15851 GCA_050185455.1 Binatia bacterium
GTTAAGGCCAAAAGCATGAGGCTTTGGAGGCATATACTCCAAGATTTCCAGCAACCGATTGTCGAGTTGGTACTCACGTCATCACCTCCGCTTACTACCCTGAAATCCACGGCCTGCGGACGTGTAGTTAATCTCGGCAAAGCCCCGCAGCCCACTGCTCCTTCGTTAGGTGTCGCTATCAAAGTGGCTATCGGTCAGGTAAATCAGCCATTCCTTCCTGAATTTCACTTCTACTCAAGCCCCGATTTTTTGTCAGGATTGCCTTGCCTGTTCGATCAGCGTCCCTTCACCATTTCCGAGCTACGCCACAAAGTAACTGAAGAGACGGCAATTGGCTACTGCGAGGGTCAATAGGAAGTCGCCGCCAAAAAGATTTCAATATCCTCCTAATTCTGCCGATACTTTTTGGGAAGGAGATTAGCCCTCATGAAATATCCGCGAATAGCACCATTGACGCCGCTTGTCCCGTTACTCCTGATATTTCTGTTCGTGGCTCCTTTCTTGTCCTCCTGCGGCGATGGGCACGGTGCAAAGGAAAAAGAAAGCCAGCGGCGTCAGGAGAGAATAACTCCCTTCAATGAAGAGGTGGATGAAGTACGCGCCCTACGAGAGCGGGTACAGTAGTGCGTTGGATGAAAAAATCGTCAAGGAGTTGCTTCCATGTTTGGCCAGATTGTTCTCATCTCAGTGTTCTTATTGTTCTCTTCTTCTGCCTCGGCAGAGATCTATAAATGGGTGGATGAAAATGGGCACTTACATTTCACTGATGGTAGTTCCCCGATGCCTACAAAGTATAAGAGTAGTAATGACAGTAGAGAACCTCAGGTAAATAGTTCATCCCAAAACAGCTCTATTACCTTGACGGGAAGCATTATTGACCCACGGAAAATTCTCTTGCAAGGAGTTACGGATGAGGGGGCGCCGTGGTCAGGGAAGTTAGATCGCGTCGGACGGCAGGTCGTGGACATTACCGCTTACAGTGGAACCGACAAACTCGTATCTGTTCATCCCGATGAAAATGGTGAGTTCGCCATCACTGCTGAAGCTGCAGTTTCTCATGTCACTTTGGCAGTCTCCGGGGGAGGGCTTTATATCAGAAAGGACGGTCCGTGGCGAAGCGATGCGACCGTTGATCTTGATCTTGCCAACGGGGTGTTTATTGTTGACGGCTATGTCAGAAATGTCGATGGGACCCCGGTGCAGCGAGAAATGGTTTCCGCCTATGATGAGACACGGGAAAAATGCATTTTCGCCTATACTAATTCGACGGGATACTTTAAGGTCTGGTCAAACCGCAAAATTGCCTCCCTTGAGACCAGCGCGGACAGGCTGCGGATCGTCAAAAATGGACCGTGGTCTCGGAGCGCCACGCTCACGCTTGCTCACGATAAGAGTAAGCTCTTTACCATCAAAGGGCGAGTGATCGACAAAACCGGGATGCCGACAGCCGGGGTGCGCATCTCGGCATTATTGGAGGGGAATGGTGGAAAATCCACTATGAGTGACGCGAATGGATACTATGAAATATCCACGGATAAAAAAATAAAACTCATGTACGGCTATTATGATCTTACTCATGAGGAAATCAAAAAGCCGGGTAGCTGGGCGCATGATGCGACAGTGGATTTTGTCTTTAATCTGGGGGACGTCTTTACCTTGAAAGGCCAGGTTACTGATCAAAATGGTCAGCCGCTCAAGGATGTATTTGTCTATGCAAGCGACGCGAGCGGGAGCAGGGTACAAACCACCCGGACCGACTACAATGGAGATTATACCCTGGTCGTAGCGAAAACAGTGGAAAGCCTCACTGCCTATCGTTTTCCCACCACGCCGCGAGCGGATATCGCAGGACCCTGGACCAGCGATGCGAATATTGATATCCGCCTACAGTAATCTATGTATAAAAACTGCCGCGACAGCGACACCACACGTCTTGTCGGCTGATCGCCGAGAGTTTGCTACTAATTGCTCCCTTTCCGAAACGCGGGCATGACTTCTTTCGCGAACAGTCGCACGCCTTCGAGATCGTATAACCCTGGACGGCGCAGGTTGATGATAAAGTGTGTCACCCCTGCGTCGATGTAGGCTTGCATCTGTTGTTTGATTGCGGCGGGGTCTCCGGCAAGTACGCTGCGGCGGACCTCATCCACACTGACCTTCCGTAACTCGGCGACGCGTTGGAGCAGTACTTGCACATCTGACAAGTCTCCTTTGATGTACAGCGGCGTGAGATACGAGCGTTCGATTTCGTTGCAGTTCCGCCCAATCTTCTGACACGCTTTCTCAAGGATCTTTCCCTTCTCTGCAACTTGGTCCGGCGGCAAGCTGGGGATGTTCCACATCTGGGCATATTGGGCTACCAGCGGCAGTATACGTTTCTCTCCCACCCCGCCAATCAAAATTGGCGGATGCGGTTTCTGCACGGGCTTAGGCATGAAGGGTGCATCCGTCAATGTGTAATATTGTCCTTGGAAAGAGACGGTGGGATTTGCGCTCCATAGTCTGGTGATAACCTCAAGGGCTTCTGCTAAAGCTTTTGTCCGATCTTTCATTGAGGGAAAGGCTACACCGTACGCCTGGTGTTCTTTTGTGAACCATCCGGAGCCGATACCGAGGACCAGACGGCCATTGCTTAAATGATCGACTGTCGCCGCCATCTTGGCGAGCACGGCGGAATGACGAAACGTGTTGCTAGTGACCATCGCCCCGATTTGCACACGCGAAGTGACCGTCGCCATCGCCGCCAAGAGTGTCCATGCTTCCAGTTCCGGCGCATCTGCAGGGCCGACGCTAGCGAGGAGATGATCATTGGTCCACAAAGAGTCAAAGCCCAACGCTTCCGCCTCTTTCCAGACCTCTTTCAGCTCTTCAATAGTCGTTTGTTGCTGCGCTACCTGAAGACCAAAACGGATCGGCGGCTTGTGGTCTTCCGCATACACAGAAGAGAAAGACAGACAGAGAGAGAGACAGAGAAAAGACAGCGACTGCAGCGACACAGGATGTTTCATGTCATCCTCCTTGTTCCTGCAGGCGTACCATCTCTATCATGTAGGTACAAGTCGTGATGAGTAGAAGAAGAAGTGAGTAGAAGAAGAGAAAGGTGGCAACAAGATGACCAGGGAAAAAGGAAAAGGAAAAATAAGAGAACAAGCGCAGCATATCCCTATCAGCCGCGTTTGTTATGTCTCTAGGCTAAAAGCTAATAACTGATAGCGAACAGCTTTTATGTTGCCCAGGTAAATGGCGCGAAGTGTCCGTTGGTGCCGCTGGTGTCCCAGGAAAGATTGTGATCGCTGTAACGGTAGGTTGTAGAGGCGGCCAGCGCGAGCTTTGACGAAACTGGATGTGCTGCGTTCGTCGCCCAGAGAGGCTCCGTGCCGTCTCGACCAGTCACGGCGGCGATATCAATTTCCAGGACATTCGGAATTGTTAACTTCCGTTCGTTGCCGCTGATAGCGAAGCTAATCGGGGTTGCTTTCACACCAAGGAATTTCGACACGAGTCCGGAGAAGATTGCTCCTGGCGTACCGCCAGCTTTTCCCGAAAATATGCTGCCCAAGGCGTCTTGTTGTTCTTTCGTCCCTTTCTCATCTACATAGACGGCGGCAGTCCAATTGCCGTTGCGCATTTTGCCTGGACCAGGAAACGATACCACTAGCACGGCATTCAGCCCGTCGAGGGCGGTTTGTCCATACGCGCCTTGATTGATATGAAAGGCGAGCGCGGCGTCACAGCGGTCCCGCGGAGTTGGGGCCTGAACAAGGCAAGCGCAGATCAGGTCACAGTTGCAGGACTCGAAATATTCACCCGTAATTTTCCATTGCTCCGCCATAGTGGCCTCCTTCGTCATCGCTTTGTCAGTTTGCCATCGAACTGGGAGCGAAACAAGCGCGACATTCTTTTGCCTGTTACGCTTGTTTGACGATTCCAGCGCTCAACAGTTGCGCAATTCTCTCTTGTCCGTATCCAGCCACTTCTCGCAAAACCTCGGTTGTATGTTGTCCGAGCAACGGAGCAACATACGGTAGCGTTGCCGGGGTGCGTGAGAACTTTGCCAAGATGCCGGTCTGCCGCACTTCACCCCACTGCGGATGCGTATGCGTGGCAAGCAAGTCATTGGCTGCAATATGTTCATCGCTGAACAGTGGAGGTAGCGGCAGGACCGGTGCGCAGGGGACCCCAGCCGCGTCGAGTCGTGAAAACCACTCTGCCGTCGTCTTGGTCTGGAATGCCGCCGTAAGTGCCTGGCTTAGCGATCCTTCCGCGGGTTCCTGACTTGCTTGCGCAAACGTGTGGCGAGTGACGAATGTTTCCAGGTTCAATGTTTCGCACAGCTGCGACCAATGCTCGGGTTCCACGGCGGCAAGAAAGAGCGACGAGTCCAGAGTCGGATAAATACGATAGAGCGTGCTCGTCCCCCACAGATCGGGCGCGCCGTTTTCCATATCTGGACGCCCATCGTAGAAAATGAAATTTCCGGACTGCACAGCCATTGAGGCGTTCAGCAGCGAGGTCTCCACGTGTTGGCCTGTGCCCGTACGGTTCCGCGCGTACAGCGCAGTAGATACACCGTATGCGGTCAGCAACGCCGCGGCATAATCGCAGATACCGCAGGTCAAATAGAAGGGCGGATGCCCATGTCCGCCTTGGGCGCGCATGATGCCGGAACGTGACTGTAACAATGGATCGAAGCCTGGATAATCGTGATCCGGTCCACTCGACCCGAACGCGGTGACGGTAGCGTAGATGAGTTGCGGATTGATGCGTGAGAGCGTGTCGTAGTCGATCCCATACCGTTTCGTCGCGCCCGGACGCAGGTTCTCGACGACGACATCAGCTTTCCGCACCAAATCGTACACAACGTCGCGACCTTCAGCGCTGTTCAGATTGACCACAAGCCCCCGTTTTCCTTGATTCCATCCTAGGAAACCGAACCCAAATGAGCGAAAGGCGTCGCCTTGTGGCGATTCGACTTTAATGACTGTTGCGCCGAGTTGCGCCAAGATCATTGGCCCAAGCGTACCTGCGATGTAGCTGGCAAAATCAAGCACAATCACACCTTGTAAGGGAGTATTGAGTGCTGAATACTGAGCGCTGAGCGCTGAAGAATGAACTACTCTCTGGGTACTGCCAACTACTTTCTTGAGCTCTGCAGTATGCTGACCCAGAAGTGGGGCTGGACTTTTGATGATCCCCGGTGTTTCAGAGAGGCGTAGGGGAACGCCCATTTGTATGGTCTTCCCTAGTTGGGGATCGTCTATTTCGACGCGCATGCCGTTGTGAATCGTCTGTCGATGATCGATGAATTCTTGCCGGCTGGTGACAGGAGCACAGGGAACATCATGCTCGTGGAGAATCTGGAGCCATTCTGCTCGCGACTTGGTGGCGATAATGGACGCAATGCCGTCAGCAAGTTCATTACGGTGCTCGGGAGCAATGCCCCACGGCGCGCGTTCGTAGCGAGGATCGGCGACCCACTCTGGTTTTTCCACTGCTAAACAGAACTTGTTCCAGAATATGGGATTACCGCAGGCGACAAAGAGCCAATCGTCTTGAGCCTTATATAAACGGTAGACTGGTATGGGCCCTAGCGGATTCATGCGTCCACTGAACAGCCTCAACATCTCTGGGTGGTAGAGGATTGCGCCGGTTTGCATGGCGAAAGCGCCCGCCAGCCAAGACACCTCAATGCATTGTCCTTCGCCGCTGTGCTCTCGTTCATAGAGCGCGGCGGCGATGGAAGTGCTAGCGACAAACGCTGCCCCATAGCTGGCGATGGGAATAACGAGATGAACACCTCCGTCCCGATGAGACCATTGGCTACCAAGCAGTCCGCTCACTGCCGCCACGAGTGAATCGTCCGGATAGCGATGAGTGTGTGGTCCTTTGCTGCCGAAGGCGGGAAGATGACAGTAAAGAAGTTTCGGATTGTTCCGGCTCAGCTCGCGGTAGGCAAGGCCAAGCCTGTTTTCGTCGCCGGGCTGGGTATCGATTAGAAGGACATCCGCGGTTGATGCGAGTTGTTGAATGAACGCACGTCCTTCCGGTGTCGTCGGCTCAGCAACGACGCTCTGTTTACTTCGATTCCACACATGGAATCCTGGGCCGCCTCTGGCTTTGTCTCCTTGAGGAGGTTCGACTTTAATGACCTCGGCCCCTTGTTCGGCAAGCAACATGCCTGTGTACGGACCGGCAATGCCCTGCGCTAATTCGATGACTCGTATCCCATCAAGTGCGCTTCTCATCCTGTTCTCCTACCTGGGCTATGCAGAATTGTCGTGAATGATAAGACAGGACACTATGCGTCTCTCGGGAAAAACTCAACCGTTGGATGCTGGAGCCGGGGGTAATTAGTGGGGGGGAGTGAGGAGACCGTAAGGACAAAAACGGTCTCCTCGGAGGGAACGGGAAAGAAAATGGCGGATGGGGACTTTCCTGCCAGCTTCTTCCCCTCACGGCACGTCCTGGAGGGCACGCCAGGAGTGTGCCAGAGGTAATAAAGCAAATCGAATGCCATATGGTGTAAATGGTGGCCAGGGAGCGGCTAAGTCTCTAGACATTCAATAAAATTGCTGGGTTTCTTTCTGAGGACGGGAAAAACATTTGTGTAGCGCTAGTTGCAGATTGCAACGAAGCCCACATGAAAATGCGCTCAGCTCTTGTGGTAGCGTCGAGGTGCAATCTGCACGATGAGTTGCAAATTGCAACAAAAAAGATGATCATAATCAACAAACACGTCCACGGTTTTTCTAATCGGGATGAGGTGCACTGTGTCTCAGCAACTGTCCCCTACGCTCTTGCCCGACCGACGTCAAATGCGGGTAATCGAAACGGCGTGGGAAGCGTTCATGTCTGGAATGACTACTGACCTTGATAAAGTCAGACCGGTCATTCGTGAATCCTGGCAACGCGCCCAACGCTTTGGCGTTAATCCTTACCTCCGAGAGATTCCTCTCGTCCTTTCTGCTGAGGAGCTGGAGGGTCTTCAAGAAAGAGCCGATCTTGTTTACGTGGCGGATTCGGTTTTTGAACTGCTAGTGAAGGCATGGAAGAATGAGCCTTTCCTGATTGGCCTTAATGATCGTCAAGGGCGGATTTTACGGATAAGCGGCCATCCGTGGATACTACAGCGCGCTCAGGAAATTAAGGCAGTTCCTGGTGGAGGAATGTCGGAAGAACTGGTTGGGACGGCGGTGGTTAATGTTGTCCTTTCCCAGGATTGTCCTGACTATGTTTTATGGAGTGAAAATTACGTTCAATCCTTTCATCCTTGGGCCTCAGTTGGTGCCCCCATTCGCCATCCGCTATCTGGAGAAACGATTGGCGTCCTGGCAATTTCCGGATACGAGCGGGTCTGTGAACACGCAGATACGGTTATTCATCTCGTTGAGCGGATTGAGACATTTCTCCATCACGAAGAACTGCTCCGCAGAGTTGCGCTTCTCGATGAGTATCATCGATTCATGTTGCAGCACCCACACGATGCCATTTTAGCGGTTGACGCCCGCGGGAGAGTGTGTGGAGCGTCTTCGTCCGCAACAGACTTGTTCAAGTCTCCGATTCATGTTTTGGGACAATCTTTGTTACGCGTGCCGGACTTTCATGTGGAAGGGTTTCGTCCGGTTGTTGATCAGGAAGAGGTGCGACCCTATGACGTACGAGTTAAAATTCCGGAGAAGGCCTGGGACCTGAAAGCTGACGCTATTCCCATCAACGGAGAACGGCAGCCGGTTGGAACGCTCTTAATTCTTCCTCGTCCAAGCTCTTCGCGGTCGAATGGGACTCCTGTGCGCAAAGAGCCGCGTTCAATATGGACCGCTTTAGCTGTTTTTTCGGACCTTGTGGGGAATTCTCCGTCCATAAAGCAGTGTCTGACGCTGGCGCAACGTGTGGCGATGCAAGACTTTCCTATCTTGTTGCTAGGAGAATCTGGTACGGGGAAGGACTTGTTTGCGCAAGCGATGCATAAGGCGAGCCCGCGCGGCTATGGTCCGTTTGTGCCTGTCAATTGTGGAGCAGCCAGCGATGATTTGCTCGCGGCGGAATTGTTTGGTTACGTCGAGGGAGCGTTTACCGGCGCGGTGAAAGGCGGACGAATAGGAAAAATCGAACTTGCGCATAGGGGCACGTTATTTCTTGACGAAGTCGAAGCGATGTCGCCGAGAATGCAGGTCAGCTTGCTCCGTGTCTTGGAAGAAGGGCGTTTGACGCGCATGGGAGCCGAGCAGCCAACCCCGCTCAATGTGCGAATAATTGCGGCCTCGAATGAAGATCTCAAAGACGCGGTAACGCAGAAACGTTTTCGGTTAGATCTGTATCATCGGCTTTCGGTATTTCCTCTGACCTTGCCGCCGTTACGTGAACGGCTGGATGATCTTCCTGAACTCATTACTCATTTTTTACGGCAGCTCGGTTGTAGTGAGCTGCGTCTGAGCCCGGAAGTTTTGCCGCTCTTGCGTTGCTATGCATGGCCGGGAAACGTACGGGAATTACGGAACGTGCTCTTGCGAGCGGCGCACGCGGCGACAGGCTCATGCATTACTCCAGCGGAACTTCCTGAGGAGATCGTGAAAGCGGGAGGAATGAAGGGACCGGAGATTTTGTCTAACGGGAGGCTGCGAGAATCTGAACTCATTCTCATTCGCCAAGCTCTAGCCGAGGCGAACGGCAATCTTGCCCAAGCTGCCGCGCGCCTCGGCATCCATCGCGTGACGCTGTACCGCAAGATGAAGCGGTACGCGATCTCGTACTGAGGGTAAACGCTGATTAACGCGGCGCGTTAATCAGCTTATTCCCCATGATCTGCTAAGAATTTTAGCAATCGCTCTCCTTTTTCACTCCAAGTCTCACGACTCAGGGCGCTACAGAGAAGAAAAGAGGGTCACTAAGAAACCCTCTTCTGTAGAGAAAGGAGAGGAAAAATGAAAATCCAAAAACTGAGTGCTTCCGGAAAACGGTGGTTTGTGAGCTTAGCCTTCCTGGGAGTCCTTTTCCCTTTAACTGCGGACGCCAAGCTTTCCTACAGCAGTTATGCAGGAGGGAACGGCGGAACCAAAGCGTTCTCGCTGTTTTGCAAAGAAGGACGAGCGCTTATCGGTATCAAGGGCCGTTCCGGCTGGTATGTCGATAGGCTTGAGGGCGTTTGCACTCGGTTTGATGAGATTCTTGCTTCCAGTAGCGTACAGACGACAGGCGCCACTGGTGGAACTGGCGGAACTTCTTCCTACGAGTTTCGCTGTCCTAGCGGCCATGTCGTGACCGGCCTTTTGGGAAAGTCAGCAGGGTGGATAGATAAGGTCGGCATCAAATGTGGCAGACTTACATCCGAAGGACTTATTGAATCAGGCTCTGTGACCAATGATTTTTTCGCCGCTGGTGGTACTGGCGGTTCTTCCTTCAACATCACTTGCCCCAGTAACAAACCCGCTCTCGGTCTCCAGGGAAAGAGTGGATGGTATGTTGATAAGGTTCGTCTCGCATGTGACAAACCCGCCCTGACTCCGATTACCGCGCAATCTGGACGCGATCTTCGAGTCGTTGTGAAAGATCTGCCGTTTCGCGTTCCAGAAGATACCTCGGTGCAGTATCATGTCGAACTCTGGAATGTTGGGGCAAGTACGGTGGCGTCCGGCGCAACCGTTGACCTGAAATCAGACTATCCGATGCTTCCGCTCATTACCGTGCCGTTTCTCGGCATCGGAGCATGCGATGTTCATAGTTATTTTGGATCAAATGTGTTTACCCGTTGCACGGCGAATCGGTCGATTACCTCGAAGAGTTTGGGCATGCGAGTGACGGTGAATTTCACTGCCGCCCAATCGGGCAGTTCAACCTACGAATTTTCCGGAATTGCCGACCCGACCGGACAAGTCTCGGAAAACAATGAGACCAATAACATCGGGAAGGCGACGATGCGGGTTGTCGACTAGGTTCTCAGAGAATGCCCGTGCAAAAACGGGGGATGGCTCTCATCGGCCATTCCCCGTTTGTATTTCTGGCGGTACGAATTTTCGTGAGCGCTGGCTCTTCTCGACAACTCTTTTCTTTCCTTTCTTGAGACGATGCTGTTCATCCGGACGCTTAGTAGCGGTGAATGATCAAGCGTCCCCCTGTTTCATGTCGGAGACTGCTCTTTCCGTTTCCTTAAAGAATGAAGCGTGCGGTCCGATAGAGTTGCACGTAGGCCTGTAATGGATTGCTCCCGTATTTTGGCGGAAGACAAGCAACGCCAAGGACCTCTTGTCTGGTCGAAACGGTGCAATTTTCACACTCCGTTACTTTTTAAGGAAAGCGAATCATGCAGTTTCATTTTATAGCTCGTTTGTTAGTCGCCGTTGCTGTTTTCTTCGTGGCCTTTGGGGGCGACGTAGGTCGCCCCATACTCCATTCCGCATACGCCATACCGCCAGAGCTGCAATATGAGGGGTTTGGCGCCGCAACACGTGGCGGGGAAGGGCAACCGGTATATCGCGTGACGAATCTCAAGGATTCTGGCCCGGGAAGCCTTCGTGACGCCCTTGCCCGAGGAAACCGGATGATTGTTTTTGCTGTACAAGGCGAGATTGCCCTCCGGAGTGAAATCCGTGTGAAAGGGGCGTTCATCACCATTGACGGTTTTACCGCGATGTCTCCCGGAATCACGATAAAAAATTACGGTCTGTACTTCTTAACGGCGCATGACGTAATCGTGCGGGGGCTCCGTATTCGCAACGCCAAAAAGGATGGAATTTGGATTACTGATGGGGCTTATAATATCGTGATCGATCATGTCTCTATCTCTGGTTCGGGTGATGGGAATATCGATATTACACGCGTTGGCACGCGGGACATAACCATCTCTTGGTGCATCCTGGCTGAACCTGCGGGAGAGCAGAAAAACATGCTCCTGGCGTTTCGCTCTTCGCGAATTACCTTGCACCATAATCTTTTCACGGCGTCGTCGCAGCGGAATCCTCAGCAAACATACGATGATGAATATGGCACAAAAGCTCCAGACACCACTCTCGATATGAGAAATAATCTCATTTGGAATTGGGGGAAGAACTATGGGACCCGGGTTCGCTATGGAGCAAAAGCCAACGTGGTAGGTAATTATTATGCTGCGAACGGCGGCGACCGAAACGATGCTCTCGTCATTTGTAAGAAGGGAGGTCCGACTTCCAGCGCATGTGATGGCGGCGTTCCAGAAAGCTTTGCTCAGGTGTACACGCAGGGGAATTACAGTGCGGATAAGGTAAATTTAAACAGTAGAGGGACCGAGGCAAAAGCTTTTCCTGCACCCGCTCTCTCTCTTTCAGATGCACAGTCCGCAGCTTGTGACGTGTTCGCCGAGGCTGGAGTGCGGCCGCTTGATAATACCGATACGCATTATCTCTCACGCATCGTTCTCTCATGTCCATGATGAGGAGACTTCCATCAGGGGTGCTGCTACGGTTATTGTCCGCAGCAGCGTAAGCAGGTCGTTTATTAGTCCGCAAACCGAGGGATGACCTTGTTCGCGAACAGGTCGAGAGAGGTCATGATCTGGTCACGATTATGGATGCCCTGAGGAATCAACAGGAAGCATTCTTTGAAATTCAGTGTCTTGTGGGCCTCATCGAGCCTACGGCAAATCGAGTCAGGATCGCCGACTAGCAGTTCCGGATAGCCTTGGCCGAACGGCAGAAACCATTCATCCCACATCCACATCATGTCTTTTTGCCATTCTTGCGCTTGTGCTTTCGTCGGGGCGCAGATCATCGCTCCCCCCCAGGCAGCCTCATTGCCGTGCTCGATCTTGTGCCCATACTTTGCCGCTTCGTCTCGGTAGCCGTGCCACACCCGCTTACAGAACTCTAGATCTGACGCAAGTACGATCGGCTTGCCGCCGTATTGCGCCCAGAACAGCGCCGTGCGCAGGCTGTGAGTAAAGCCGCCATACAGCGGGGGATGAGGTTGTTGCAGCGGCTTAGGGGCGATACCAATTTCACGCACGCGCATGTGCTCGTCCACCCCGCGACCATATTTGGTGTAGGCTAGATGTTTGTGTGGATTAACAAAGTCCGCTGGTGGGATCGTCCAGTGTTTCCCTTGGTAGCTGAACGTGTCTTCTTTCCACGCCTTCAGCACGATCTCCACAAATTCCTTGAAGTACTCACGGTTAAGTTCGTCATCCGGGCTGTTACGATTCCAGTCGCCGACGGCGTTGAGTTCTTCGCGAATGCGAAAATTGTGGACCCAGCGAGCTTGATAGCCACGAACCAAACCGACGCCTAACCGACCCCTGAGCATGTGATCGAGCGTGGCGGTGTACTCGGCGACACGAACTGGATTGTGAGTCGGCGCCACCCACCCAACCATGTTGACGCGCAGTTTTTTGCTGTGTTGTCCGATCCACATAGCCAGTAAGCCCGGTTCGTTGCTGGCTTCGAACCCTTCGATTTGCAAGTGGTGTTCCGGATGGCCGAAGCCGGTAAATCCTGATTGGTCGGCGAACTGTACGTATTCGGCGATTTCATCGAGCGTGCGTTGATACAGCGCGGGATTTAGCCCGGCCATGCCCGCCTCAATCTCATGGCGGCGTCCGAGCGTGGCGTAGATAAATAGATGAAATTGCATGATTTCTGCTCCTTATACTTGTTGAGACGGCGAAGTAAACGCCATCCTTTCCTGACGAAGGTATACGGAAATTCTCTAAGTGGGTCAAATATGACGCCTACCCAGTGTTCGCGCCGTGCGTTCCAGTTCCAATAGGAAATTGGAGTACAATGAAGCCATGCAGATTTCAGGGATACGCCTAGATACTTTGGGCTCCCGCAGCGGATCTAGTGGGGTGATTGTTGAGGCGTTGCCCGTCGGTGGCAACGCGCCAGAGCTGCTTCCCGCACAGCGTTTGACCGCAACGGTACTCGAACGTAACGGACAGCAGGCAGTGATTGACCTTAAAGGGACTCAACTTACCCTAACCGCCCAGCCAGGTTGGAAACCTGGTATGGAGTTATCTGTTCAAGTTGCTCAAGTTGTTCCCAAATTATTGCTGGAAGTTACCCCACAGCTGGCAAAAACCCTTTCCCAGTTGCCTCCTCTGGCTATTGGCCAAGAGGTTGAGGCTGAAGTCGTAGAGGAATTGTCCAATGGGTCTGTATTGGTGAGTATCGAGGGGACGTTGCTGGAAGCTGAAACGCCAGCAACACTGCTGCCCGGAAGGCTTTTTGCCGCGCGCGTTGAACAGTTACGACCGCAAATCGTTCTCCACCTTCTCCCTGGAACAGAAGAAAAAGGAG
This sequence comes from Binatia bacterium, assembly GCA_050185455.1. Lineage (GTDB taxonomy): Bacteria > Desulfobacterota > Binatia > Bin18 > Bin18 > SYOC01. The sequence goes on from JBFWZL010000081.1 coordinate 13,263, forward strand.
AAATTGATCCCGCGCCGGACATGCAAGCTGAAGCCATACGTCTCCTACGGACAAATATTACGGACCGGACAGCATCCGCCGAGTCATTAACTACGTTAACGCAGGAACTTGCGTCATTTGTGGAACATCCTCCTCAAGACGCCGTACCTCCCAGTATTATGAAACTCCACTCACTGATGAAGACCTTACTGCCGGAACACGCGCCGCCGACCGCGGAGCATCTTGCCGCGTTCGTGCGAGATGGAGGCTTGCATTACGAAGCGAAACTGTTGCGTTTAGCGGAAAGTACGCCGCAAGCGCTTGCGCAAGTTGCTGAAGAAGACCTCAAAGGGTTACTCCTCCAAGCTTTGAAAGATCTGGCGACAGCTCAAGGCAAGCCTGACTTAACGGAACCAAGCCAGGATTCTTTCCCCTCTCAGGATATTGCTGCGTCTCTGGCTCATCATCTCGATCACATTGAAAGCCAGCAAGCGGTGAACTTGCTCGCACAGGCTAAAGGTGAGCCGTACCAACTCCAGATTCCATTATTTACCGGGCAGGGGATGACAACCGCCTTTCTTTCCATTGAATCCGAGGGGCAAGGAAACGGGGAAACGGAGACTCAGAGACACGGGGAGAAAGGGAAGGGGTACAATATTCTGTTCATGCTGGATTTAGAGGGCTTTGGAAAAACGCGCATCGACGCCCGGATTGGGGAAAAATCGTTGTGGGTCGCTTTTTACGTTGACCAGAATAGTTCGATCGCTTTATTGCAGCGTGAATTCCCTGCTTTTCGCGAAACCATCCAGGCTTTTGGTTATAATGAAGTGCTGCTTGTCGCGAAGCCTCTTGGGCAAATTCCACCGGAGAAGCGTGAAAAGTTTGATTCACTGACTGTCGGAGTGCCGCTCTCTGTGCACTTACTTGATGTAAAGGCATGACATGGCGAAGACTCCGACTTCTCCCCGTCAGGCTGTTGCGCTCCGTTACAAACCGGGGAAAGACAACGCTCCGAAAATCGCCGCCAAAGGGAAGGGATATTTAGCCGAGAAAATTCTGGAGATGGCGCGCGCGCATAAGGTCCCTATCCGCGAAGATAAGAACCTTATCCAAGTGCTTTCCCGTCTTGAACTCGAACAAGAGATTCCGCCGGAGGTCTATCGTGCGGTAGCGGAAATTCTCTCGTTTATTTATCGATTGAGCCGCCGCTCCCCTGCGCCCGAGAAAACCGCCGACTAATTTTTTCCGTATTAGGCGGCGGTAACCGGGTGACGCTTCGTGGTTGGAACTTCTTCTTTCTCGGTGATCCGCATGCCGTAAAACGATCGCCACACGAAAACGAGAGAGATCAAGAAGAAAATAGCCGCCAACAGGTGCGCGGTGCCCGGCTTGAGCGTGATTGCTAGCTCCACGGCGAGGAGACCGAAAAGCGTTGTAAACTTAATAACGGGATTCATGGATACCGAAGATGTGTCTTTGAATGGATCGCCAACGGTGTCGCCCACGACTGTCGCGGCGTGGAGAGCGGAGCCTTTCTCTTTCAGTTCGACTTCCACAATTTTCTTGGCATTGTCCCACGCACCGCCGGCGTTCGCCATAAAGATAGCTTGGAAGAGGCCAAACAGTGCAATAGAGACCAGATAGCCAATGAAGAAATAAGGTTCTAAGCAGGCGAAGGCGAGGGTGCTGAAGAAAATGGTGAGAAAGATGTTGATCATGCCGCGTTGCGCGTAGATCGTACAGATCTCGACCACTCGCTTGCTATCCTGTGTCGAGGCCTTTTCAATACCGTCTAATTTGATGTTGGCTTTAATAAACTCTACCGCTCGATAGGCTCCGGTGGAGACGGCTTGGATAGAGGCGCCGCTGAACCAGAAAATGACCGCTCCGCCAGTAATCAACCCTAAAAGGAAAGGCGCATGCATCAGTGACAGAAATGCCATTTTGTCCGCTTCGAGTCCGGTGAGCAACACAATGATAGAAAAGATCATTGTGGTTGCGCCAACAACGGCGGTGCCAATCAGCACGGGCTTTGCCGTTGCCTTAAAGGTGTTGCCTGCGCCGTCATTCTGCTCAAGGTGTTCCTTGGCTTCTTCAAAATGCGGATCAAAGCCGAAGTCTTTCTTGAGTTCTTGTTTGATGTTCGGAATCGTTTCGATCAGGGATAGTTCGTAGACGGACTGGGCATTGTCAGTGACTGGCCCATAGGAATCCACCGCGATTGTTACCGGTCCCATACCAAGAAAACCGAACGCGACTAGACCGAAGGCGAAGACTGGCGCCGGATTGAGGGAGAAGGACGCTTTCATGAGTATGCCAGCGCCTTCGCCGCTGACAAGAAAAGCAATACCCATGAGCCCGACGATGACCAGTCCCATCCAGTAAGCGCTAAAATTTCCTGCCGTTATTCCGGCCAGAACGTTCAGTGAGGCTCCACCCTCACGCGAGGCGGTCACGATCTCACGGACATGGCTCGACTCAGTTGAGGTGAAGACCTTGATGACTTCAGGAATGATAGCGCCCGCCAGCGTTCCGCAGGTGATAATTGTTGAAAGCTTCCACCACAGGGAGCCATCCCCCAAGTCGCTAATCAGGATTTTGGATACGATA
>JBFWZL010000082.1:0-15847 GCA_050185455.1 Binatia bacterium
CTTTGTCGCCCCGCAGGTAACGCATGGGACGAAAGGACGTGACATGGTGCGTTCCCTCTATGCAATGTTACAGCGACGGTTCGGCCACTCGCCAAACGGAATCACTCGTCGTGATTTCTTGAAAAAAACCCTCTGAATATAGAATCAAGCGCGGCTTTGTTGATAACTCAGAAAACGAGTCCGCTCAACAAACTCAACAATTTGATTTCGGGCCTCGCCTTCGCTGAGTTGCTCGCCGTAGTGTTTCTTCCTCTATGCAATGTAAGAGGGCAACAGTTTCTCAATGGTCATTGACGAAATCATTGCCGCGTATCTGATTGCCTGAAGGTCCGCATAACCTGCAGCGGCGTCTCTTTTCAGTTCGACAACAACCCAATTGCCATCACGGTCTAGCGCAAGTGTGTCAAGGCGATCGCCACTGTTGATGAACCGGCCAAGCTCGATAGTCGGGATAAGGAGGTCTTCGCCAAGAATTTCTGGATTAGCGCGAACCCATTCTTCAATGTGCTGACGCTCCCAGATATTCAGGCCGACAAAAGTCGCTTCAGTAATTTTTTCTGCTTTATCAAGGGTGCTTGAAATCGAAAAAATCATGGAGAGGTTCCTAAAATCTAACGTCTATTAGACCGTCTAAAGAAGATGACAACCCTTGTAGACTGTTGCAAGTTAACATTCTCCTGAACAATATCCACTCAGATCATAAATTCCTTGGAGTCCAACATTGTTACTTTTTGCCTTGCAAGCTTTTCTCCAGGTCTGATGGATTGCTGAATCACGCTGTTTATCATCCCAAGGTTGCCATACGGTTTCACACGGACCACAACTGGGAAATGTGATATTACCGCCTGTTGCCGATCGCTTCTTCGCACAAAGTTTCCGGCTCCGGCTTCGCGCTTTCTTCTTCGCTTTCTTGCACCAACACATGCATGCGGAGTGAAAACCACACTGCGCTCGCCAAACAGGCAACGCCGGTGAGTGCAACCGTGAGCGGCGCCCCGATATGCAGCGCCAAACTGCCCGAGAGCAAGCTGGCGATCGGTGGGGTGCCCATGAACATTATGAGAAACAAACTCATGACCCGCCCGCGCAGCTGATCCGGCGTAAGCGTTTGCAGTAACGTATTGGCCGCGGACATGGGCAGCATGAAACCGGACCCCACCAGCGGCAACAGCGCCAGCGAAAGCCAGAAGTTGCGCGAGAATGAGAAGAGGATCAGACCGATCCCGAATCTCACAAGAGAGAAAGCAATCGTACGACCGAGTGTATTCGGGTCGCGGTTGCGCGCGAGAAAGATGGTACTGATGACGGCCCCTACGCCTGCTGATCCCATTAACACGCCCATACTGTCAGGGCCGCCATGCAGGATATCTTTGGCGAAGATCGGCATCAGGACAGTGTACGGTGTGCTGAGGAGACTCAAGAGACCGATAAAAACGAGCAAAAGCCGAATCGGCGGCGTGTGCGTCGCATAGCTCACGCCTTCCCGGATGAAGGCTGAGGTAGAGATGGTCGCCGTGTGTACGACCGGCGGAGGGAGCTGACGCATAGCGAGGAAACCGCCGATGATCGCCAGATAGCAGATACCGTTGATAGTGAAACACACGCCTTCGCCCGCCTGCGCGACAATAAGTCCAGCGAAGGTTGGTCCGAGAATCCGCGCCGCATTCACCAAGGCCGAGTTCAGCGCGATCGCGCTAGTCAGAACTTCCCGCCCCACGATGACTTGTAGAAAACTCTGACGCGCTGGCATTTCAAAGGTTTGTAGAATACCGGCGACCAACGCGAGGCTAAAGACCTCCCACACCGTGATGTGGCCGTAAAGAGTACGGAAGCCTAAGACTAGCGCTTGGAGCATGAACAACGCCTGGGTAAGCTGACAAATACGGTAGCGATCGTAGCGATCGGCAACAACGCCGGCGTAGAGGCCGAGCACAACCGCGGGAACCTGGCCGGCGAAAGCGACAAGCCCGAGCATGAACGATGACTGCGATAAGCGATAGACAAGCCACCCCTGCGCCATTCCTTGCATCCAGAACCCGACGCGAGAAACGAATTGCCCGCCAAAAAACAGACAAAAATTACGATGACGAAACGCGCGCAGCGCGTAAGGAAGTTGCCGACCTACAACCAAAGCCTCCGACTCTTCTGATCCACCCATGGATGAAAGTTATCTGGCGGCTCTAGCAGTTGTCAACGAAAAGGCGGTAAAACGGCCCTTGGATCTTGCCCACAGGAGGCTTTCCTTGCCATTTGCTGACCTTTTGCTGTAATGGCAAGGACAATGACTAGAGAAAAAGGGAGGATGAAAAATGGATATCGGTACACTTACAACGGCAACCGCACAGAGCGGGGATCTCGCCGAAGTGGCGCGACAGGTTGAAGCTCTTGGTTTCGATTCTTTGTGGATTCCCGAGCATCCGGTGATTCCTGTCAGTCATAAAACCCCGTTCCCTGGCTCTCGGGATGGCGTTTTGCCAGACCACTACAATCGCTGGGCGGATCCATTTATTGCTTTGACTGCCGTGGCGATGGTGACCAAACGGATCAAACTGGGGACAGGAATTTGTTTGCTTCCTGAACGAGACCCATTGATGACGGCAAAGGTAATCGCCAGTCTTGATCTGTATTCTGGAGGTCGTGTCATTCTTGGGGTTGGAGCAGGGTGGCTCAAAGAAGAAACCGAAGTAATGGGGACTCGCTTTGGCGTTCGTTGGAAACGGATGCGCGAGACTGTCGAGGCGATGCGCGTGCTGTGGACGCAATCTGCCGCCAGTTATGAGGGAGAATTAGTGCGCTTTCCTGCGGTTCGCTGTGAGCCAAAGCCCGTACAAAAACCTTATCCGCCAATATTGCTGGGCGCGCATGGCCCCAAGGCGCTGGAGCGTGTGGCGCGCACGTATGACGGCTGGTTTCCGCTTGTACAGAGTCCGGAAGCATTCCAAAAAGACATGAAGACGTTAAGGACGCTCACAAAAGAAGCCGGACGAAATCCTGATTCGCTGCAAGTAACTATCATTGTCGATCCACGTGAAGGCGGGCTCTCCTTAGACGATTTGAAACGCTATCGGGACGCTGGAGCTAATCGAGTTGTGTTATTTTCTCAGCAGATCGGTTCGGAAGCTGCTGATGGGAAGGCCCTGGCAATTATCGAGCGTCTGGCGCCGATTGTTGAATTGGCGCGGAATGTGTAATGGTACTTACTCGCCGCGAGGGGAGTAATGGCGCGTATATTAATCATTGATGATGAGGCTCCTATTCGGAAGCTGCTACGAGAAGCCCTGAGCCGAGTCGGGCATGAAGTGCTTGATGCTCCGGAAGGTCGTTCGGGGATGACGCTTTTGCAAGAGCAGACCGTTGATGTTGTGATCACAGACCTCTTGATGCCTGAGCAAGAGGGGATCGAGACAATTCTCGCCTTACGAAAGGCATTTCCTCAGATTAAAGTGATCGCCATCTCAGGGGGAGGCAAGCGCGGCTTTGATTTTTTGTCAGCGGCTGCTCACTTCGGGGCCCACCGGACAGTCGAGAAACCGTTTGAGATACAAGAGATTGTTGAGGCGATTCAGTTAGTGCTGAAGAATGATTGATAGGGAAGTATAGAATACCTACATCGCCCATAAAGGCGGAGCGTCAGCGTTCTTGTCGAAGTTACTTTTTTACACCGCTCCAGTGACTGCTTCTTCCAAGGTTGCGCAAGGCAATCCAAATGCTGAGGCAACGCCAGGATGCATCACTTGTCCTTTGTGGGTGTTCAATCCACGTCGTAACGTAGGACTTCCGTGTAGCGCCTCAAGGCCTTTCTCCGCTAGTTCAAGGGCGTAGGATAACGTGACATTTGTTAGTGCGTAAGTCGATGTATGCGGGACAATCGCCGGCATATTCGTTACGCAGTAATGCACGACTCCCTCCTCGAGATAGATGGGGTCATGATGAGCAGTTGGACGCGATGTTTCCGCGCTGCCGCCCTGATCAATGGAAATATCAACGAAGGCCGCTCCCGGCTTCATGGCGCGAAATAACTGCCGCGTTAACAATTTCGGCGTACGTGCGCCCGGCACCAACACCGAGCTGATCGCCAAGTCAGCGGAGGTGACTTCTTCCTCAATATTCGCGCGGTTTGACATGACTGTGGTGACGTGACCTCCAAGGATGTCATGCACATAACGCAAGCGAGCCGGGTTGACATCGAGGATACTGACGTGCGCGCCGACGCCCACTGCGACTTGGCAGGCGCTTGCGCCTGCGATCCCGGCGCCAAGGATCACAACGTGAGCGGGTTTCACGCCCGAAGCACCGCTCAATAACACGCCCCGACCGCCATTTTGCGCCTGCAGGCACCAGGCGCCGACTTGAATAGCGAGCCGACCGGCGACTTCACTCATTGGCGCCAGCAGCGGCAACGCGCCATCGTCGAGTTGGATCGTTTCATAGCCGAACGCGGTCACCTGTTTGTCTAGCAGAGTCCGGGTCAATTGTTCTTCCGCCGCAAGATGTAGATAAGTAAAGACAATCAGTCCGGGACGCAGGAACGTATACTCGCTGGGAAGCGGCTCTTTGACCTTGAGAATCATATCCACTTGCTCCCAGACCGCGCTGGCGGTAGGGATTATGCGCGCTCCCGCCGTGCGGTAGAGTTCGTCGGGGATGCTGCTGCCTTGACCAGCGTTCTGTTCGATAATGACTTCATGCCCATGTGCAACTAAGGCGGAGACGCCGCTGGGAGTGATGGCTACTCGGGTTTCTTCTGCTTTGATCTCTTTGGGAACACCAATTTTCATAACTGTACGATAGCATAAGCATATGCCGACTTTACAGCCTGGAAGTGATTCGCGTATCCTGACACCAATGGGTGAAATTCTTGACGGCAAGGCGCTTGCCCAGCGAGTGCGTACTGAACTGAAGGGTGTGGTCGTTGATTTTCAAGAGCGATACGGGTGCACGCCGGGATTGGCTACGCTGCTCGTCGGCGATAATCCCGTCTCGCGAGTGTATATCGGGACCAAAGAGAAAGCCTGCCGCGAAGTCGGCATACAATCGTTCAGGCATCGCCTTCCGGCGACCGCCTCGGCGGATGAAGTGTTAGCGGTAATCCGGGAACTCAATGCTCACTCGGAAGTGCATGGGATTCTTATGCAGCTGCCGCTCCCGTCTCAGCTAAAGAAAGAAAAATTGATCGAGGCGATAGCGCCGAAGAAAGATGTCGATGCTTTACACCCGTGGAATCAAGGGAAACTGCTACTCGGTGAAGAGGGATTGCGACCATGTACGCCGCTTGGCGTGATGCGATTGCTGGAGGAGAGTCGGATTCCATTGACGGGAAAGCGAGCGGTTGTCGTTGGCCGGAGTATGTTGGTCGGTAAACCCGTTGCGCTGATGCTGTTGGAAAGCAACGCCACGGTGACGTGTTGTCACTCCCGCACGGAGCGGCTTGAAGATGAGATTCGGACGGCGGATGTGGTAATCGCGGCGGTTGGTCAGCCCGCAGTGATCAAAGGCGCGTGGATAAAAAAAGGCGCTGTGGTCATTGACGTTGGGATTTCCCGACTTGCCGATGGATCTCTAAAAGGCGACGTTGAGTTCAACGAGGCAAAAGAACGAGCAGCGTTCATTACTCCAGTGCCGGGAGGAGTCGGGCCGATGACGGTCGCGATGCTGTTGACCAATACGTTGAAGGCGGCTGAAGTACAATTACAAAGGGACCAATAGTAAGGCCGACTGAAACGGAGAGGCGGAGATCGGGAGAATCGGAGAAGAACAATTTTTGACTCGCCGGTTCTCCGTTTCTTCCCTGTAGAGGTAAGAAGCGGAAGGGCATTATGGGAAAGCGCACTCCTCTCTACGACACCCACCGGGTTCTTGCTGCTCGTATGGTCGAATTCGGCGGGTGGGAGATGCCCGTGCACTACAGCGGTATTCTTGCCGAGCATCACGCTGTCCGGACTCATGCGGGTTTATTTGACCTCAGTCATATGGGGGAGATCGAGATTGCCGGACCACGAGCGCTCGAGGTCTGTCAAGAACTGCTGGTGACCGATGTGGCGCGTGTGCAACTATGGCAGGCGCAGTATTCTGTATTGTGTTACCCGGATGGCGGTTGTGTCGATGATGTCATCGTCTATCGAGTTGAGACAGACTGTTATCTGTTATGTGTGAATGCAGCCAATATCGAGAAAGACTGGAATTGGATCGTCGAACACAACCAGAAGCGAGCGCAGATCAGAAGCCGTAGTGATGACTATGCGTTAATTGCCCTCCAGGGACCGAGCAGCATGGAGATTTTACAGCCGCTTGTTTCTTCTGACCTCTCACTAATCCGTCGCTACTGGTCCGCGCCTGGGGAAGTGGCCGGGCGTCGCGCGCTTATCGCGCGAACGGGCTACACCGGTGAGGATGGATTCGAGCTATTTGTAGCGCCGTCCGATAGTCTTGCAATTTGGAACGCCTGCTTGGAATTAGGTAGCCAATCTGGGCTTGTGCCTGTCGGGCTTGGCGCGCGCGATACGCTACGCCTTGAGGCAGGGATGCTCTTATACGGGAACGATCTGGATGCTGAGACTTCTCCGCTGGAGGCTGGGCTGGCGCGTTTGGTGCATTTCGACAAAGAAAAGTTTATAGGTCGCGAAGCGCTCTTGCGGCAACATACCGAAGGTTTGGGGAAACAGCTGGTCGGGTTCAAGATGGAGACGGCAGGGATTCCCCGGCATGGCTATACGTTGTGGACGGGAGCCGATCATGCTGGAGTGGTGACAAGTGGGACGCAATCGCCGACGCTCGGAGTAGGCGTCGGCTTAGGATATGTGCCGCCAATCTATGCTACTGTTGGCGCTATGCTAGAAGTGGAAATTCGCAACCGACGCGCGCCGGCGCGGGTTGTCAAGCTGCCGTTTTATCGGAAAGGATGATGGGAAGGAGTCAGTCATGGAGATTCCCAAGGGACTGCGGTATTCACGTGAACATGAATGGGTTGCAGTGGAGGATACTATCGCGACTATCGGCATTACCGATTATGCGCAAGAACAATTAGGAGACATCGTTTATGTTGAGTTGCCTGAGGTCGGCGCTCAGGTTACGAAAGATGACCCCTTTGGTGTTGTGGAGTCGGTCAAGGCTGTGTCTGACATTTTCGCTCCGGTGAGCGGAACTGTAACGGAAGTGAATGGCCCGCTAGCTGACAGTCCGGAAGTGGTCAATGAAGATCCGTATGGAGATGCGTGGATGATTCGCGTGGAGCTGAGCGACGCAAGCGAACTTGAGGACTTAATGACCGCTGCAGAGTATCAGACGTTTTTAGAAGAAGAACAAGAAGAATAATCGCAAGAATCCCTCAGTTGAGCAGTTACTTAGTCCGTCAGCCGTTCTAGTCGACTGGATGACGAACTGACTAAGAGACTAATAGACTGAAAGGCTAATAGATAGACTGCGTATGCGTTATATTCCCCACACTGACCAGGACATTGCGACTATGTTGACTGCCGTGGGAGTCGGAACGGTCGATGATCTGTTCGCTCACATTCCCGAGAACCTGCGTCAGCAAGCCGTCATGCAATTGCCCACTGGAGTGTCCGAATCCGAAGTGCGCGTCTATTTGAGCGCACTTGCTGGCAAGAACCGAACTGAGCCCGAGGTTGTAACCTTCCTCGGCGCCGGAGCATATCCGCATTATACTCCCGTCGTTGTTGACCAGATTATTCAACGATCGGAGTTTGCGACGGCCTATACTCCGTATCAACCAGAAGTGAGTCAAGGGACGCTACAAGCGACTTTTGAATTCCAGTCGCTGGTCGCCACGCTGCTGGGTTTCGCTGTCGCCAACGCTAGTATGTATGACGGCGCCTCGGCGACGGCGGAAGCCGTGCTGATGGCGAAGCGCATTCTCCCACAACGATCCACCATATTGGTTGCGCGTTCGTTGCATCCTCAGTATCGCCAAGTGATCCGGACATATCTGGAAGGGGCTCCTGGCCTTGAGGTTGGGGAGCTTTCGTGGGGGGAGGATGGACGGCTTGATATGGTTGCACTGGAGCAACGGCTCAACGAGCGTGTATGCGGCGTTGTTCTTGGCTATCCGAACGTCTTTGGCGTGATTGAGGATATTGCGCACGTGAGTGAACTGGCGCGTCGTTATGGGGTGTTAACGCTGACGGCTACGGCGGAGGCGCTTGCGCTTGGGCTTGTGAAATCCCCTGGTGAACTTGGGGCGGATATTGCGGTTGCCGAAGGGCAAAGTTTCGGCCTCCCGATGAGTTACGGTGGTCCCGGTGTTGGCTTGTTTGCGTGTCGAGAAAAATTTTTACGCAATATGCCTGGGCGTCTCGTAGGAGAGACCATCGACCATGAGGGCCGTCGAGGATTCGTTTTAACGCTCGCAACGCGAGAACAGCATATTCGCCGTGAGAAAGCGACCTCAAACATTTGCACGAACCAGGGACTCTGTGCTTTAGCCGTGACCGTTTTCCTATCTTTGATGGGGAAGCAAGGACTGCGGGAATTGGCGGAACGGAATGTGAAAAAAAGTCACTTTGCCCGTGATATCCTGCTACAACTGGGGGGATGCCGCGCTCAGTTTGCCGCGCCGTTCTTTAACGAGTTCGTTATCGAAGTGGACAACGCTCGTGTGACATGGAGTCGCTTGAAGGAACAGGGTCTTATTGCCGGTCTGGTTTTGGCAGATTGGTATCCAGAACTTAAAAATTGTTTGCTCTTCTGTGTGACAGAGTTGCATTCACGAGAACTCATCGAACGATTGGCGAGAGAGATTTCACAAGCGATGTAACACGTGCTCTTAAATACCAGTACGGGCAATCATTATGGACATGCACAAAAGAACGGCCTTGGATGAACCGCTCATTTGTGAGCGCGGGTCGCCTGGACGTGTCGGCTACTCTTTACCTCCAGATGATCTCCCAGAGCGGAATGTGACGGCGGACTTGCCCGTGGCGCTTTGCCGAGAGACGCTTGAGCAATTTCCAGAAGTAGGCGAAGGAGAAATCGTGCGCCACTTCACGCGCCTGTCGCAGTGGAATTTTAGCGCGGCGACGACGTTCTATCCTCTCGGCTCGTGCACGATGAAGTACAATCCCCTGGTCAATGAAATGGTGGCGCGTCTCCCCGGCTTCGCGCAGCTCCATCCGCTTATGCCTGACGACTGTGCGCAAGGCGCGCTCGCGTTGCTTGCGGGTCTCGAACGCTGGCTGGCTGAAATTAGCGGCATGGATGCGGTGAGTTTACAACCCGCCGCTGGCGCTCAAGGTGAGCTCACTGGCATGAAGCTCATCCGCGCTTATCACCAGGAGCACGGTAATCCGCGTAAGAAAGTTTTGATTCCAGGCAACGCTCACGGCACCAATCCCGCTTCGGCGGCGCTGTGTGGCTACTCAGTCGTGGAGGCTCCAACTGGATCGGCAGGCATTTTAGAAGCAGCGACGGTCGAAAAATTCGTTGACGCCGATGTCGCCGCGTTGATGATCACGAATCCCAACACGCTGGGGTTGTTCGAGCGCGAGATCGTGCAATTGACTGAGATTTTGCATGCGCGGGGCGCGCTCGTCTACATGGATGGAGCGAACTTGAATGCGCTGATGGGAGTTGCCAAGCCAGGCCACATGGGCGCGGACGTTATTCAATTCAATCTGCATAAGACGTTTTCCACGCCGCACGGCGGTGGTGGGCCAGGAGCTGGACCTGTCGGAGTCAAGCAGATTTTGGAGCCGTATCTTCCCACGCCCCGCATTCTCCAGAACGATGGACAGTATTCCTGGAGCGCGGAGTTTCCGCGGTCGATTGGCAGAGTGCGTTCGTTCCATGGCAACTTTGGTGTGTTGGTGCGCGCCTACGCGTATATCCTGGCGATGGGTGGTGATGGTCTTACGCATGCAACACGCATGGCCGTACTCAATGCGAACTATCTGCGCAGGCGGCTGGAACAGGAATATCATCTCGCCTCGCACGAGCCCTGTATGCACGAATGCGTCTTCTCAGATGCGTCCTTCAAACACACCGACGTCAAAACGCTCGATATCGCCAAGCGGCTACTCGACTATGGCTTTTATGCGCCGACAATCTATTTCCCACTTGTCGTGAGTGGGGCGCTGATGATCGAACCGACCGAGACTGAGAGCAAGGAAACGCTTGATGAATTTGCGGACGCGATGTTGGCAATCGCCTACGAAATTCGCACCAGTCCCGAAGCGTTGAAGAACGCGCCGCTAACCACTCCGGTGAGTCGCCTGGATGAAACCCGCGCGGCGCGCCATCCGGTACTGCGGTGGGGAAAAGAGTAAGGTGAGTGCGTCCTACTCATTCCCGTTCCTTCTGATAAATTTAGACCGTGAATGAGATAAAGATCCGCGGTGCGCGGCAGCATAATCTCAAAAATATCGATGTCGATATTCCTCGCGACAAATTCGTCGTGATCACCGGCGTGTCCGGTTCGGGGAAATCGTCGCTGGCTTTTGATACGCTTTACGTCGAAGGACGGCGACGCTACATTGAATCGCTTTCCGCCTACGTACGGCAATTTCTCGATCAGCGCGCCAAGCCGGATGTTGATTCCATTGACGGCCTCTCGCCCGCTATTGCCATTGAACAACGGGGTTCCTCTTCTTCCCCTCGCTCCACCGTAGGAACAGCGACGGAAATCGCTGATTTCTTGCGGGTGTTGTACGCCCGCGTTGGGACGCCGCATTGTCTGGAATGCAATCGCCCAATCATCCGCCATAGCGTCCCGCAAATCGTTAATCAGGTGCTCAACCTGCCCGAGGGCAGCAGGGTGCAGGTGCTCGCGCCGGTGCGACTGAAACAAGCGTCGAATTTCACCGGCGTGTTACGCGAACTGCGCGCCGCCGGTTTCGTGCGGGCGCGCGTGAATGGGGAAATTCTCGATCTGAGCGAAGATCATCCGCCGCGTCACGAAACTCCCTCCTTGGAAGTCGTTGTTGATCGGTTGATCATGAAGAGCGGCATTGCGCGCCGTCTGGCGGATTCGCTGGAGACGGCGTTTCGCCATGGTCATGATGTCACAAAATTATTGGTCGACGACACGGAGGAGCTGGTGTTTACCCAGCAGCTGGTGTGCCCGGCCTGCGGATTTTCCTATCCTGAACTGACGCCGGCGTTTTTCTCGCCTAACAGCCCTGACGGCGCTTGCCCGGAGTGTGACGGCTTAGGCGTACAAACGACAAAAAAAGCCGCGCATAAGAGGAAGACTGCGGGAACCTCCGAGAATGAAGAAGAAGCGAAGTTGACCCCATGCTGCACCTGCGATGGCGCGCGGCTCAGGCAAGAGAGCCGCGGCGTGCGCATTCAAGAACGCGACATTACACAAGTATTCGCCCTGACCATCGCCAAGGCGTCCAGTTTCTTTGAAGAAATTGTCTTCGACGGGCAGCAAGCGGCGATTGCACATCCTCTGCTGCAAGAAATTCGCGCGCGACTCCGCTTTTTACTTGAGGTTGGTCTGGATTATCTTACGTTGGATAGGCCGACCGTAACGCTTTCCGGGGGCGAAGCGCAGCGGATCCGTCTGGCAACACAAATCGGGTCCGGATTATCAGGCGTACTATACGTGCTTGATGAGCCGTCCATCGGACTCCATCAACGTGATACCGCCAGGCTACTAACTGTGTTAGGTGCACTACGCAAGCAAGGGAACTCGGTGGTTGTGGTGGAGCATGATCGGGAGACGATGCTCGCGGCGGATTACGTGATCGACCTGGGACCAGGGGCTGGAGAACACGGCGGAGAACTGTTGGCTATCGGCACACCGCAAGAAGTCATGTCATCGCCGTCATCGTTGACGGGTAAATTTCTAAGTGGCGGACGGAGCATTGCGGTTCCAAAACGGCGGCGCCAACCAAAGGCATGGTTAGAACTTGCGCACGCTTCGTTGCATAATCTTAAAGATGTGTCTGTGTCTTTACCGCTCGGCGTGTTGACCTGCGTGTCCGGCGTATCTGGTTCAGGCAAGAGCACGTTGATGCTGGATGTTCTTACGCCTCTATTGACGCAACTTCTCAGTAAACGTGGACGTCCTGTCAAGACAGCCGTTCAGCTTTCCGGCTGGGAACAGCTCGACAAAGTGATCTGTGTCGATCAAGCTCCAATTGGTCGCACAGGACATTCGAACCCCGCAACCTATATTGGCTTGTTCAATCCGCTGCGTGAATTGTTTGCACAAACACAAGAAGCGCGGGTGCGCGGGTATGGTCCAGAACGGTTCTCCTTCAACGTGAAGGGGGGGCGCTGTGAGGCCTGTGAAGGCAATGGTGTCGTAGCGGTGGAGATGCACTTTTTGCCGGACCTACAAGTTCTCTGCGAAGTGTGTCGCGGCGCGCGCTACAATCGGGAAACGCTCGAAGTGCAGTTTCGTGGACGGAACATTGCGCAGATCCTTGCTCTCACGATACGTGAATCATTGGAAATATTAGGGGACCTTCCCGCCATTCGCCTACGTTTGGAAACCTTGCGTGATGTTGGGCTGGAGTATCTGCGATTAGGCCAACCCGCGCCGACGCTTTCTGGCGGTGAGGCGCAACGCTTGAAGTTGGCAAAAGAGCTCAGCCGCAAGATTTCCGGACATGCGTTGTACATTCTGGACGAACCAACAACGGGCTTACACTTTGCTGACATCGAACGATTACTCCAGGTGCTGAATTTACTTGTCGAAGCGGGAAACTCCGTCTTGGTCATCGAGCATAATCTCGATGTCATCAAGACGGCTGACTATGTGATTGACCTGGGTCCGGAAGGAGGTGAATTGGGAGGAGAAATCGTTGCGATCGGGACGCCTGAGGAGGTTGCTCGGGGCGAACCGTCTTATACCGGAGGGTTTTTATCTGGTTTGTTGAACGAGTAGGGGAAAGGTGCGGCTTTCTTCTCTCAGCGAATGGAACCGAAGTTGACAGAAAGGGGTAAACCCCTTATCGTAGACACGTAAAGTCCACATTAGGGGTGAAACACATGCAGCGACCTATTTATATGGATAATCACGCAACGACGCCGATGGACCCACGGGTGTTGGACGCGATGCTCCCGTATTTTACGGACAAATTTGGCAATGCGGCCAGTCGCAATCACCCCTTTGGGTGGGAAGCGGAGGAAGCCGTCGATAGCGCACGCGAGCGGGTCGCCAAGCTGATCGGAGCCAAAGGAAAAGAGATTATTTTCACCAGTGGGGCGACCGAATCGGATAATCTCGCAATTAAGGGTGTGGTCGAGTTCTATAAGGAGAAAGGTAACCACGTCATTACTTGCGTCACCGAGCACAAGGCCGTCTTGGATACCTGTAAAGCGCTCGAACGGCAGGGAAAAGCCACCACGACCTATTTATCTGTAGATCGTTACGGGATGGTCAATCCTGACGACCTGCGTAACGCTATTACTGACAAAACCGTCCTGATTTCCATTATGTACGCCAACAACGAGATTGGCACGATTCATCCTATCCGGGAAATAGGCAAGATCGCGAAAGAAAAAGGGATTCTGTTTCATTGCGACGCTACCCAGGGAGTAGGAAAAGTACCGGTCAATGTCGATGTAGATGGCATCGACCTCCTCTCGATGACTGGACACAAGATTTACGGACCCAAAGGCTGTGGCGCTCTGTATGTCCGTTCTAAAGGACCACGGGTGCGTCTTACGCCCATGATGGACGGCGGCGGACACGAACGGGGAATGCGTTCCGGCACCCTAAACGTGCCAGGTATTGTTGGATTCGGCAAAGCGTGCGAACTTTGTGGTCAAGAAATGGAAACCGAAGCGGCTCACCTTATTGCCCTGCGAACCCGACTGCACGAAGGCATTACCAGTCAACTAGAAGATGTGTTTCTGAATGGACATCCCACTCATCGACTTCCAGGAAATCTCAATCTCAGTTTCTCCTACGTCGAAGGTGAATCGTTCCTGATGGGGATTAACAAGGAGATTGCTCTGTCTTCCGGTTCGGCTTGTACCTCGGCAACTCTTGAACCTTCTTATGTACTAAAAGCGTTGGGGGTTGGCGAAGAACTGGCTCATACGTCCATCCGTTTCGGACTCGGACGATTCAATACGCAAGAGGATGTTGATTACGTAGTGCGGCGCGTAGTGGAAGTAACCCAACGATTACGAGACTTGTCTCCTCTCTACGAGATGGCTAAAGAAGGTATCGACCTGAAGTCCGTGCAATGGAAGCATGCGTAGAACGAAGGAAAGACTTAGAGATAGAGACAGAAAAACCCGAGGAAAGACGAATGGCCCAGCAGACAATTGAGATCAGTGAGAACGCCGCGAAAAAAATCCATACCCTCATCGTTCAGCAGCAGAAGGAGGGACAGGGACTCCGCGTGAAAGTCGTTGGCGGAGGCTGTTCAGGACTCTCCTACAAAATGGACCTTGATACGCCGCGCGACGGCGATCGGGTCTTTGAGCGCGACACAGCCAAGGTCATTGTCGATCGAAAAAGTTTTCTGTATCTGCGCGGAACCGAACTTGATTATTCCGAGTCATTGATGGATTCGGGGTTCAAGCTGCAAAATCCGACTGTAAAACGCTCGTGCGGGAGCGGTAGTTCCTTCTCTGTGTAGTTTTCCAATTTTCTTCATGAATATGGAATCTCCAGTGCGGTGCTGGCGCTGTGATCATCAGCACCAGGCGACCCTTTTTTGTCCGGCGTGCGAAGCGATTCAGCTCGTATCGTCCCAGGCTGACTATTTTCGCGTTCTGGGAATCCCCCAAAGTCCCGTCGTCGATGAGAGCGCGTTAACGCAGCGCTATTATGAGTTGAGCCGCCAACTCCATCCGGATCTCTACCAAACTGGAACGGCGCAAGAAAAAGAAGCGAGCCTGAAGAATACTGCTCTCCTTACACGCGCTTATCGTACTCTGCGCGACGCCGTCCAGCGCGGGCAATATTGGCTAGAGCTGAACGATGAGCAATTGGGCAAAGATAATAACCGCGTGCCGCCGAAACTGGCGGAACTGGTCTTCGATGTCCAGGAGAAGCTGGCTGGAGCTCAAGAGGCGCGTGTAGTTGGGAAAAACGCCGAGGTGCAAGCTGAACTCGTGCAGGTCCGCTCGGAGTTGGAACAGCGCCTGTCCTGCTTACGGAGCGATCTCGACGCGAATTTTGCTCAGTGGGAGGATCTCTCTGCTCGACCAACGCTTTTGCTGGCGCTCAAAAGAATCCTTTCGGAAATCGCTTATCTGCGAACGCTGCTGCGTGACGTTGAGAAAGAAAGTGAAGCATAGTGGAACGCATAGTTGGCATTGATTTGGGTACGACCAACAGTTTGATCGCTTATCTTGACGGCGACACTCCGCGTGTCATTGCCGATCCGCAGACTGGAGAACCGCTTCTTCCCTCCATTGTCTCATTCCTTGAAGACGACAGTGTTGTGGTCGGACGCCAGGCAAAAGAGCGAGCGCTTGAGCATCCGTTGACGACCATTCAATCCGTGAAGCGTTTCATGGGTTTGGGCATGGATCATGTGAGCGAAGACGATCGTCGTCATTACCGCTTTACCGACTCCCAGGGCATTATACGGTTTGCTCTCCATGGCAAGTCGTATACGCCTCCTGAAGTCTCCGCCTTTATTCTTCGCGCCCTCAAGGATCGCGCCGAGACGTATTTTCAAGAACCGATCAAGAAAGTGGTCATTACCGTCCCTGCTTATTTCAATGACTCACAACGACAAGCAACCAAGGACGCCGGGAGATTGGCAGGTTTGGAGGTAGTGCGGCTGCTGAACGAACCAACTGCGGCCTCGCTTGCATACGGGCTTGATAAAAAGGAAGAAGGGCTCATTGCCGTCTAAGACATCGGCGGCGGGACCTACGATAATTCCGTTCTCCGATTGCACACTGGCATCTT
>JBFWZL010000083.1:0-15709 GCA_050185455.1 Binatia bacterium
CACAAAGGCGCGCACTCCTTCTTGATGATCTTCCGTTTGTCCGCAACGGTTGTGCGTCTCCGCCTCACGATCAAGCATCGTCCGAAAATCCACCGTAGTGGAGAGATTGATGTTCGCCTTCATGTAGCGATAACTAACGAGCGGACCGGTCGCGATGCGTTCGGCAATCACCAACGCCTCCTCCCACAACTTCTCATGGGGAACAACACGGTTAACAAGATTGATTCGATAGGCTTCTTCGGCCGAGATCATATCAGGAAGAAAAAACAACTCCTTCGCTTTAGCTTGGCCTACTAACTGCGTTAATTGCCAGGTCACACCATAATCACCGCCATATCCCACGCGGGCATAAGCAGTGCCAAAGCGCGCCTGATCCGAGACGATACGTAGATCACAGGAGAGAGCGAGCCCTAGCCCGGCCCCTGCTACAGGGCCATTGACCACAGCGATTGTCACCTTGGGAAGCGTGTATAAGAGCCATGGCCAAGCATGTCCTTCTCGGAGCCGATCGACCTTTTGCTCATAGGTAGCCCCTCCTGTTCCTAGCTCATTGCGGCTGTGCATCGTGGACACATCACCACCGGCACAGAACCCACGACCCGCTCCGGTCACCACTACGGCGCCGACGTCTGGATTCGCGGCAAACTCGCGCAGCGCTTCGACTGCGGCGACGCCCATGGCGGGAGTCAAAGCATTCAATTTGTCCGGGCGATTTAGGGTGAGAAAGCCAACACGATTCTTGATTGCAACTTTGAGATCCTCGGTCGCCATACAACCTCCTTTAGGAAGATTCTGTAGTATCGATAGTCGTTGCACTCTAGCGCGCTCTACGGATAAAGAACAGGCGCGGCTATGCAGTCATCCCAACGTATCGAACTGTCGAATCAACGCGAGTTCCTCTGACGTAGGCAGGGGAGTTTCAGTCACGGTTGCGGCGACACGCAAATCCCAGCCAGTATTCGCGCGCATCTCAGCAACCGTTCCTCCGGGATGAATCGACGCGAGCTGCATTTCCCCAAATGCCGTGAAATCAAATATGCCGAGCGACGTGACGACTTTGCTGGGTCCGCCGCCGGGCAAACCGACCGTGCGACGCCACTCCTGACCATCGCCGTATCCTGGAGAGGTGCAATAGGAGACGCGGTCCTGAAAGCGCCGTTTCTCGTGCATCATGATAATAACCGTACGGCGCGCGAAGGAAGCAATGTCCGCCGCCCCTCCGCTACCAGGAAGCCGAACACCCTGAGTCGCAGTAGTATTCAGATTTCCAAAGCGGTCAATTTCAGCTCCACCAATAAAACCAAGATCAATACGCCCGCGCTGGAGCAACGACATGACTTCCATGAGTCCCGTGCAGGCCAGGGCTCCACTCAGATTTGGCGGGTCACCCATCGTCACAATTGGTTGCGCGGCGCTGCGGTCACGGAGGACGCCGTTTTCAAATACTCCGATCGCGGTGGGAGCCTGGAGTTTTTTGGCCACGGCAAACGCCACGAGCGGCAAGCGCATGCCGACGAACACTACTTCACCGTCGCGAATTTCACGCGCGGCGGCGGCAATCATGATTTCACGGGTAGTAAACGACGAGGTCACTGCTCTCACCCTCTGACGATGACGTCAACGTGATGCGTACTGCGTGTTGCGTGAGCCTGTGCCCCACACGCGGATTTTTCTGTCTCACCTTACACTCCACGCAACACGTCCTAAAATCCATAATTCACTGCACCTATCGGTAGCTGCTTCATTAACACACGCAAGCCGTTCACGAACTTCGCTCCCAATTTTTCCCTGTACGCCTGACGGTCCGCCACCTCCGTCACCCATTCCTGTAACCAGCCGAGAAAATCTTCCCGCTGACGCGACTGTTCATGATAACGCAGAAAATATTCATCATCGCGCTTCCAGAAACCCTGCACGGGTGAAGGATGCGCGCCACACGGTTCGTGCACGACAGCGTCCACGAGAATACCAGGAATGAGGGTGCGGTTTGGGTCCGACACGATTACCTCACGGCTCACTAGCTCTTCACATGTGAGCATTACTCGTTCCGCCGCATAGGCGGCCTCGATCGCGGCGCCTAAGTTTCCCCATACGTGGGCATTCCCAAAACAGTCCGCGCGTTGCACATGCAGGATGGCAACGTCGGGCGTGACCGCTTTGACCGCCGTAAGCGTTTCCGCGCTAAAAGGACACGCCACCGGACGAAAAGCAAAATCGTTTTTCGTAATGTCACTTCCCCCAGCTGTACGCGTCGGCAGAAAAGGCACTCCCAGCGCCGCCGCTTTTAACGCCAAAACAAGCGTGAAGTTGGAATGATCGTGCATTGTCAGTGACTGTGGAATTTCTCTCTCAACGGCCCGGCGAAAGTTATGCCCCAGCCCAGCGCCGACGTTCCCGACCCAGGCGGCGATCACCGTTTTTACACAACCAGCGCCAATCAGTTGATCGAAAAGAATGTCGGAAATCGGCCCGATGAGCGTCAGGCCCTTCTTTCCTTGGCGGATGAGCTCATGCCCGGCGGCAAAAGGAATCAATGATTCGAGGCACAGTCCCATCGCAATGGAGTCGCCGTCACGAACACAAAGGCGGACCGCATCCGCCAAGGAAATGACTTTATCTTGTCGGCGTTTAGGATCAACAGAAATGCTCATTTCGCTCTTTTTCATCCCCGTAACTGCCAGGCGGTACCGATCAAGCTGCCGACGATAAGCATGAGATAAAGAATTATAAGGTCATTCATGCTTGACCTCCGCCATCGAAAATATAAGCAAAGGAACACAAGAGCGCCGCGACAAACAGACCGAGCCGGAAAATCATCGAACTAGAATGCCTTGGCAATAGCGTTAGGAAACCACAGAACGAGTAAAAACGACTTTACTAATGTCGTAGAGGTACTTCGCGGCGTTTTCTCTCTGCGTGTCGTTCATCACGCGCGCTCGGCGATTAGCTTATCCAACTCTTCCCGTAGGCGACCGAGCACCACTTCATATCCGAAGTTCCCAACCTTCACGCTTTTCTTTTTGAGATTGACCGTCGTGGGACCACACCACAGCCCAAGGTCTGCGTCATCAGTCTCGCCAGGACCGTTCACGCGACAACCCATCACCGCGATGGTAATGCTATGGTCTTTCGCGTAGTTCGTCATCTCCTTCACTTGTTGAGCGAGTTCAACAAATTTTTCATTCTCGACGCGCGAGCAGCTGGGACACGAGATGATGTTCATACCCTTGCCGAAGTTCGGCACAGAAATAAACCGCCCCGCTTTTACATCTTCGATGATGTGAAAACCCGCGGTTACCTCTTCATGCTTACGGTCGTTCGGCAAGGTCAAGGACACACGTAGAGTATCGCCGATGCCATCCGCGAAAAGTTTCTCAAAGGCGAGACGACTCTTGATGACGCCGTCAGGGGGGAGGCCGGCTTCCGTCACACCTAAATGAATTGGGACATCCGGACGCGCCTTGGCGAAGCGCGCATTCGCCTCAACGACCTTCGCCGGATCGGAATCTTTCATCGACACAACGAAGCGATCGTATCCCAAATCCTCCATTAGCTGGCAGTGGTAGAGAGTCGATTGAATCAGCGCCTCCATTTGATCGCCCGGATATTTTTCCAAAAAGGCCGGCGCCACCGAGCCGCAATTCACGCCGATACGGATGGCGATGTCATGCGCGCGCGCGATATCAACGAGCCGCTGCACTTTTTGAGGAATCGTTTTGCTCTTCTCGATATGGTGGAGATGGCCAGGATTGTAACGAATCTTGTCAACATAAGGGGCTACCGGCTCCGCCATTTTGTAGTTCTCTTGTAGATCGACGGACAACGTGGCAGTCGTCTGCGCGCGAATTTCCTTGAGCGCCGCTGCTTCCTTGGGATTATCCACGGCGATACGCACGATACCGGCGCCGGCTTCATTCAACTGGTGGACCTGGGCAACCGTCGCATCAATATCCGCCGTCTTCGTCGCGCACATACTTTGCACGACAATCGGCGCGCCGCCGCCAACCTGCACCTTGCCGATTCGCACCGCCCGCGTGGGTTTTCTTTCCATGCGTGTGTACTCCTTACCCGAATAAAATCGAGTTACAGGGTAACTGAGGCCCCTGGATGCTTCAACCAGCCTCAACTGCGGTGCAAGAAGACAAAAGCCATTGGGGAAATTAACTTCATTGCCAAGGTGTCTTCTGTACTTAGAATGGGGCTTTACAGCTGGCTTGAGCCAGCGCTGTCGAAGGCCAGCAAACCCGTAAACGGCGCACTCTTCGACTCCGCCGCTCATGCGGCTACGCTCAGAGCGAACGGAGAGAGCTGCTCTCAAGAAGTGTGGCACTGTGCCAATGTCTTGAAACCTCCACTTCCCAGCCCCTCCAGCCGTAAAAAATGCATTCCGGCCTGACAAATCGCCCGCCATGACTGTCCGACCGTCCGGCGCGACCGCGCAGCAATAAATTGGATGCTCCGCCGTAAACGTGGCGACAACCCGGGCGCTGCTGAGCTCCTAGACCTTCAGGGTGCGGTCAGCAGCGCCCGAGACCACATAGCGCCCATCGGGGGTTGACGGCGACGGCCCTGACCGGGCTGCTGTGCCCCGCCAGCGTGCGCAACAGTGGCCCGCCGGGCGGCGTGTCTGTTGGAGGCTACGTATTCACGGCCTGGTTGCTGAGGTTCCCGCTTGCTCTTGCAGTTGTTGCAAGCGAAGTTCAGGGGAAGTCAACAGACGCGCGTAGAGTTGACTGCGCAATTGCGCCGGGTCACACGCTACTATATGCGCGGATAAACGCAACGCGCTTTGCACGAGCCGTAGCTCGGCATCGTCAGGCAGCAGGTCATAATCCTCCAGCAACGCGTTGATGTCGGTCGCTTCCAGCTTTGCTTGCAGTCAGTTGAAGTCGAATAGGAGAGCGCGGAGTTCGTCATGTCGCTGTGCCTTTGTCAAAGGGGACCGACGGACGCGGAAGCGGCTGTCGGGGGGATTTTGGTGCTCGGACATACGGGGGTTTTCAGATAGGCACTAGGAGGACCACATTCAGCCAACGGATTTTCGCAGCGGCTTGAGCGCCTCCGCCGCGCGTTGCGCTTCGCGACGCATGAGAATCAAATCCGTGCCGTACAATAGAAACTGCGCGCCGCTGTTGACTACGGCCTGCATGCTCTCTGGACGGTTCACCGCTCCGGCAGTGGCGATGCCGCGTTCCTTGGCGAGCTTCACCACTCGAGCATTGGCCTCACGGAGTCGCGGATGATCGTATTGGCCGGGAATGCCCAGGTTTTGCGTAAGGTCTTGATGCCCTACTAATACCAGGTCGATTCCAGGAATAAGAATCTCTTCGACATTTTCCACCGCTTCGGCGGTTTCAATAAGGACGCTGAGTAACGTATTGGCGTTCGCGTGCGCCATGGCCGTGAGTGGATCGACATCTTCATAGTTCGTGTTCGCGCCCTGCAGAATCGCCATGCCGCGTTTGCCTTCGGGATGGTATTTCGCCAGCTCAACGAAGCGTCTGACTTCAGTTCCGGTTTTCACGTGCGGCACGATCAGACTTTGACAGCCGGTATCGAGCAAGCGAGTAACATATTCGTACTGGAGATCGGGGATACGCACAATCGGCGAGATGCCGGCCGCGTGGGCGTGAGCAACCATGTCGACGACTGTCTCAAGACTGTACGATGAATGCTCCATACAGATCATGACATAGTCCATGCCAGCTTGCGCCAAAGTATGGACGACACCACGTCCTCTGGTGTCCCACAGCAGTGTGCCGAGCGCGACATCGCCAGATTGTAGAGTCTTTTTCAGCTGATTTTCTCGCATGAGTAGTCCTCCTTTGCGGCGGATTATCCTGTAAGTCGCAGGAGGGTGTCAAGGAAGCCGACGCTTTTGCGCGTTCATCTTGACGTTCCTCAGAAGTCTTTGTAGATTAAAAGCGACTGTTCGGTCTCATTTTGGTATTTTCTGGTCTCACCGTGAGGGAGACACAGGAGGAAATAACGTGAACGACGAACCGCGTTCCACCAAGAAGAAGTGGCTCTTGGTGGGTGTGTTACTGATCGCGCTTCCCATTGGTGGATATTATGGGAAACGCGTCTGGGATTATTACGCAACCCATATCACCACTGACAACGCCTACGTTGGCGTGTCGATGGCACAAATCACCTCCCGCATTCCTGGCGCCGTGGCTGAAGTGTTGGTGAAAGACAACTGGTGGGTCAAACCCGGCCAAGTGCTCGTGCGCCTTGATACTTCCGAGGCTGAAGTCAGACTGGCCGAGGCGAAGGCGACGCTGCAAAAAGCGAAGGATAGCGTGAATCAGCTCTTCGCCGCCGTGGAAGTCACCGAGGAACGGGTAAAGGAAACCAGCGCTGAGATGGCTGCTGCTCGATCGCAATTGGAAACCGCGCAAGCGGAATTCCACCAAGCGGAACTCGATTTCAAACGGGCGCAACAGCTTTTAGCGGAAGAGATTATCGCTACGCGTCAGTTTGACCAGGCCAAGACGCAATACGATGTTATGTCGTCTCGCGTACGCACGCAGCAGCGCTTGTTGGATCAGCTCCGCCAAACCGCGGTGACCAGAGCAAAAGAACGCGAACACGCCAAAGCTGCGCTGGGCGCAGTGTCTAAAACCGAACAGGCCGCGCATCCCCTGATTCAACAGGCTGAAGCTGCTGTCCGCGAGGCGGAACTGAATCTGAGCTATTGCACGATCGTTGCCCCCCTCGAAGGCATGACCAGTAAGAAAGCAATCGAGGTGGGACAACGGATTCAACCTGGCCAACCGCTTTTAGCAGTGGTGCCGCTGCAGAGCGTCTATATCGAGGCGAATTACAAGGAGACGCAGCTCACGAACGTGCGCGTCGGACAGCCTGTGGAGATTCGCGCCGACATCTATCCAAGCCATGTGTACTACGGGAAGGTTGACAGCCTGAGCGCTGGCACTGGGTCGGCTTTCTCTCTCCTACCGCCGGAGAACGCCACCGGCAACTGGGTGAAGGTTGTGCAACGTGTACCCGTCAAGGTTGTCCTCAATGAACCTCCGCCCGCGGAAAGACCGTTGCGCATCGGACTGTCCGTGGAAGCTACCATTGACACGACGAACCACGACGGCGCCTTATTGACCTCCCTCCTGCAACTAGAACGGGTCAAAAGAGAGGCCCAGACGCCTGCTCAAGAAGGAGAAGAGAAGAATCTCAATGGCTTGCCTTCACAGTTACAGCGTGGCGTGGCTGCGATTCGCTAGGCCGGGCAATGTCGCAACCAGCGGATTCTTCCCATACGCAAAGCGCCGGAGCCGCCAATAAATGGCTGATCGCTTTGGCGGTGATGATGGCCGCCGTCATGGAAGTGTTGGATATGACGATCGCCAACGTGGCGCTCGATCATATCCGCGGCAGTCTCTCCGCCGGAGTCGATGAAGCGGCGTGGGTGCTCACTTCTTATATTATTACCAATGCCGTGGTGTTGCCGCTGACCGGTTGGCTGGGCGGTTATTTTGGTCGCAAACGGTTTTTTCTCTTCTGCGTGGCTTCTTTCACGGTGACTTCGCTCTTCTGCGGCGCCGCTCCTAATCTTGAACTGCTCATTGTCGCCCGGGTGCTGCAAGGCGCGTGCGGTGGGGCGTTGATGCCGATGTCGCAAGCCATTCTCCTAGAGACCTTTCCTCCCAGGGAGCACGCCAAAGCGATGGCTGTCTGGGGTCTTGGCATGATGCTAGGGCCAATCCTCGGACCCATCCTCGGCGGGTGGATCACCGATAACTATAGCTGGCGCTGGATTTTTTACATTAACGCGCCGTTTGGTCTTCTCGCGTTCTTTTTGGTATCGACCATTCTGGAAGATCCTCATTATGTGAAGCGCGTTATCAAACGTATTGATTGGTGGGGATTAGGCTATCTGGTCTTGGGAGTAGGGTGTGGTCAGATCGTGTTAGATACCGGAGAGCGAGCGGATTGGTTTGCCTCCGATTCAATTGTAATGTTGACCGGCATTTCCCTCATTTCGCTTACGCTCTTTGTCTGGCAAGAGCTGCGCACGAAAGAGCCGATTGTGGATTTGCACGTGTTCAAGAGTCGCACCTTTACGGTAGGCACGATTTTTACGACCACGATTATGTTCGCCCTCTACGGCACGATGGTGTTGACGCCTCTCTATTGCCAAATACTCGCGGGATACACGCCGTTCCTTGCCGGTAAAGTGTTAGCCTTTCAGTACATTGGCACGTTGCTGTCGATTCTTCTCGCTGGACGCTTGTTTAATCGTTTAGACCCGCGACTCCTAGTCTTCCTCGGGTGTTGGTTAGCGGGCTATGGCGCGTGGGATATGACGAGCTTTAACCCACAGACTGACTATTGGGGGATTGCCTGGCCCGGATTTTTTCGCGGCATGGGATCGGGATTGATTTTTATGCCGCTGACGACGCTCACTTTGGGAGCCGTCCCGCGGGAACAGATGGGTACAGCATCCGGCCTCTTCAATATGGTGCGGACGATCGGCGGTGGCGTGGGCATTGCGATCTTGATCACCTTATTGAGCCGCGGCGCGCAGGTGCATCAAAGCTACCTTGTCGCGCATGTCCATGCCTACAATCCTGGAATGTGGCGCTATGTGACGGCGCTGGGCGGAGAAGCGCTGCCTTGGGTGTCTGGAGAGGGCGGCTTTGCTCCTGCTTCTCTTGCCACACTCTATGGCGAGGTGCAGCGTCAGGCTTTACTCATGGCGTTCATTGATGATTTTCGGCTGATTGCTTACCTGTTTTTCTTTCTGAGTCCGATCGTCTTCTTTATGGACCGTCCCCAGTATCAAGTTGGTGGTGGCGGAGGGCATTAAGGCTAGTCAAAAACTGATCGCGGCTGATCCATGGCTCATACCAGGATCTTGCTGAGCTTTGCTTCTAGCGTTTGTACGTCAAAAGGCTTGACGATGTAGGAACTCACTCCCTCCTGAGCGGCGGTGAGAACATATTCCTTCTCAGACCGGCTGGTGATCATGAGCACCGGCAATGATTTGAGGGCCTCATGTTTACGAATGATCTGCAAGAGTTGTAAGCCGTTAACGCGCGGCATGCTCCAGTCGGTGATGAGCACTTGCGGCATCTGTCTGGCAATCTCCTCTAATGCCAATCGTCCGTCTTCCACTTGGCGGATTGTCTGCACTCCTAAGCGTTGCAGTTGACCGGAGACCATCCGGCGCGTTACTGGATCGTCCTCTGCCAGCAAAACATCTAGGTTTGGGTCGAGCATAGGCGCATTCCTTCCTCGATTAGTCACGATCGGGTGTTGCCGGTAATGCTTAAGCAGGGCGAGCGGAGAACCCTTTTGGGCGGATTTTCCGCGATGAAAATCTCGGAAGGAACTGTAAAGACCGACTTTTCTACTTGAGAGTTGGAGAAAGAGTTATTTGAGAGACAAGGTAAAGTGGTGTGAGCTAATATCCATTCGGTTTCGCAAGTAAAATCGGTGCGCGCCGAATCGTTGTACTCCGGAATCAAGATGGACTTGCTCACATCTTTGTGCTCTTGCAAAGTCGAGCAGCCAGTCAAACAAATGCTGTCCATAGCCATGAGAGCGGCCCGCTTCGTCAGTGACAAGATCGTCGATGTACAAGTATTTTCCCCACGCTAACGATTCCCCTAGCCGAAAACCTGAAACGGCTCGCACCGCGCCATCGTCCTCCAGCAATACTACACGATACCCTGCTTGTTCTTGGCGGCGTATACGTTCGAGAAATTCTGCTTCTTGGAGGTGCGGGCGGAGCTGAATCATGACAAGAAAGCATGACCTGATGTCCTGGTCAGTTTGTGCGAGACAAATTTCCATCTCTTTGACCTTTCCACTCAGCACGCGTCTCTCAGCATTCAGAACTGTTTTTCTACTTCCACGCGCGCATCATTAAAACAAGCGCCGCCACCGACTTCATTGATATCGGCGGGGCAAAGCGCCGTGGAAGTGAAACCGTTACGGGACGATTTCCGCCAGGCGCCTTTAGGCAGCGACACCACGCCTGCGCGTATCCGGGCGCTGATTTGCGCCAGACAGACCACTTCTCCCAATGCATTGAAGATCCGTACGGTGTCGCCTTCGTGAATGCCGCGCGCCGCGGCGTCGGTCGGGTGAATTGTGAGGTGCAATTCAGGATAGTTAAACTCGCCGAGCGAACTCGTGATCATTTTGTTGTTGCTTGGGCTGATTAGCGCGAGCGGAAAACTTTCTTGCTGAACCGCTTGGTAGCGAAATGGATTTTTGCCAAGCACCGTCGGTGTTAATTGCGCTTTCTGATCAGAGGTGCGGGGAAGGACTGTCGCAAATTGGATCGGCGTTACGCCTGGAAAATCGTACTGCTGGCTTTTCCCCGCTTGGAATGCGGACAATTCCGTGGCTTGTCGTCCCAACTGCAGCGCCGCGGCGACTTGTCGCATACAATCGTCTGTCGTCCAGGTGAACGGTTCATGGGTCCAGCCCATCGCGCGGCCAAGCGCGGCAAACACTTCCTCGTTTGGTTTCGCCTCACCCTGTGGAGGAATTGCGGGCTGTACGCCGCCGACGACGTAACTGCCGTAGGAGCGGCGAATTTCCCGCTGTTCGAGAAATGTCACGGCCGGCAAAAGGATGTCCGCGTAGTGGCAGGTATCGGTCATCACCTGCTCGGACACCACGGTAAACAAGTCTTCACGCATGAGTCCACGGAGAATAAGGTTCTGATCAGGAGCTGTCACTGCGGGGTTGCAGTTGTAGACGAACAACCCTTTAATGGGCGGTTGCAGATCTTCCGTTAACACCGCACCGAGTTGCGTCTGGTTAACGATGCGTGTTTGCCAGGGAAGCGCACCAAAAATCTTGTTCATATCAAGTTGCGCCGCACCGCTATTGCTCATAGTATAGCCGCCGCCGCGCACGCCAAATTTGCCCAACAGCGCGGGCATGGCCAGAATAGCCGCCAACGCCTGTCCACCATTCCGATTCCGTTCGGTTCCCCAACCGGCGCGAATGACCGAGGGATTCGAGTCTGCATAGACTTGAACGAGGGTGCGGATTGCTTGGGGATCAACTCGCGCTTCTTTCGCCGCGCGCTCGACCGTCCATTGCTCTGCCGCGATAAGCAGCGGCTCCCAACTCTCTGCATGTTCTTGCAGGAATTTGAAGTCAAATCGCTCCGCTTCCTTCCATAAACGGATCATCGCCAACGCTATCGGTAAATCCGCGCCAGGAAAGACTGGAAGGTGCAGATCAATCTCTTGAGAAGAAAAGGTCTGTACGGGATTGACCGCCGCGATGAACGCGCCATTCTTTTTGGCTTGTCGCAGGAGCGGGACAAGATGAATATTCGTGGCTTTCGGATTTGCTCCCCAAATGATGATGCATTTCGCCAGCGGATAATCTTCGAAGGCGACTCCGGGCATGCGCCCATACATACCCGTGGCCACTTCGGTTGACGGCGCGGCGCAGAGCGTCTTCGCCATGCGCGATGCGCCAAGCGTGGCAAAATAGACATCGTCAAGGAATTTATCGCCCAGTAGACCATTGGAGCCGCCGTAATGATACGGCAGGATGGCTTCTCCTCCCCACTGCTGCTTAATGGAGGTGAAACGGGTGGTAATCTCGGCAATCGCGGCACCCCACGAAATGCGGGCAAATTGTCCTTCCCCTTTTTTGCCGGTGCGGCGCATAGGATAAAGCAAGCGATCTTCGTGATACACGCGGCGATCGAAGCGGGCGATCTTGTCACAAATAAAACCGTCCGTGATGGGATGGTCAGAGGCGCCGCAAATTTTCTGAATCCTGCCCTCGGCGACGGTCACTTCGAGTCCGCAGGTGTCGGGACAATCCATCGTGCAATGGGTGTGAACGGTTTGCGTGGACATATTGTTTCTCTTTCTGTAGAGCAGTAGGGGCGCGGCGCGCCGCGCCCTTATAATGTTCGGCTACTAGCTAAGAGCTAAAAGCTTAGAATTTTAACGCGCCGGCATATGCTCCTTGAACCAGGCATTGGTATGCTGCACGACCTGAGCAAAACCTTCGCCGCGGTATACATCCTCATGCACCATGTTTTCCAATACGACGAGCTTTTTAGGATGCCGCGCTTTGGCGTACATGCTTTGCGCTTCATACAAGGGTACGAGTTTATCTCTGTCCGTATGAATCCAAAGAATGGCGCGGGGAGAGATGCGATCCGCGACGCTCTCCGGTTTGAACTCCATGATATCGGCGAGTGATTCAAACGATACCTCTGGCCTCCAGGTAGGGAAAAGGCTTTGGTTCTTTTCCAGATCCGCGACGACATCCGGGTCGCGCGCCATCATGCGAGCCGTTTGCATATAAGTGACTTTGCCGGTGGTGACGAACTCTGTTTTCGCACGGCGGACTTTATCCATAAACGCGTCGAAGTT
Organism: Binatia bacterium; assembly: GCA_050185455.1. Classification (GTDB taxonomy): domain Bacteria; phylum Desulfobacterota; class Binatia; order Bin18; family Bin18; genus SYOC01. The sequence continues at coordinate 12,381 of JBFWZL010000083.1, forward strand.
GGGACCTAAGCGAAACTGGCGTTCACAGTCGCCCGGTCCGACAACCGCGACCGTACATTTGGCGCGTTCGTCAATGCCTGCCGTGTAAACGACATTGGCGCAACCGAAACTGGTGCCATAGAGACCGATGCGGTCCGGATTCACTTCCGACAAGCTCTGCATATAGGTCATGGCGCTACGAATGTCCTCTACTTGCGCCATGGGAACCAGGCGAGATCGCGGCTCGCCGCCGCTTTCGCCAAAGTAACGATAATCAAAATTCAGGGTGATATACCCTTCCGCACGCAGCCGCTCGGCATTTTTTGGCAGAAACATTTCCTTGACGCCGGTAAAGCCGTGGCAGAAGATCACCGCGCCGCGTTTCTCACCAGGTTTGTAGTCGTCCGGCATTCCCAGAATACCGACGCACGGCGTTCCTTCGCTGTAGAATTGCACCTTGCGTTCCATGTCGCGTCCTCCTTTTTGCAAACTAGAATCAGCGAACCGGGGAAGAAGGGGAAAGCTCTCCGATTCTCCCCATCTTCGTTTCTCCGATTCAGCTGCTGCTTATACTCCCCGCATCCCTGATGATTTGTCTTTAGGGTAGAGACTAGCCGACGCACTCGGGCGAGCGTTGATGCGTTCGAACCAGGCAGTGAGGTTTTTGAGGTTAGGATTGATGGTTTGACCAACCCCCACACCAAAGTCGAGCGCGGAGAACAGAATGATATCGGTTAGGGTGAAGCGATTCCCGACAATGAACTGCTTCCCCTCCATAAGTTTGTCGAGCCACTCCAATTTTTCTTGCACGATGGCTTTCAATCCAGACGCTGCTTCAGGTAAGCAGTGCATGCGATCTTTGAACAGCTGCAATCCTTCAGCGTAACGGAATCCGTTATAAAGATTTTCGGTGATATTGAGTTCGATACGACGTTGCCACATCCGCTCCTCGGCGCGTTCTTCCGGCGTCGTTCCGATCAGCGCAGGGGTCGGGTGTTTCTCTTCCAGATACTCACAAATCGCGACAGTTTCGCCAAGCGTGCTGCCGTTGTCGAGCTCTAGAGCAGGCATCTGTCCGCCAGGGTTTTTGTCCGTGTAGGGTGGTTTACGATTTTCTGCAGTGAGAAGATTGATCTCGGTCATTGGCACGGAGATGCCTTTTTCCGCCATAAACATACGGACACAGCGGGGATTGGGCCCCAAAGAATTGTAGAATTTCATAGACGCCTCCTCATAATGAAATCGGTATGGTTGCGATGTATCCGGTTCGATTACCGGACGCAACCAGGTTATTCTCCGTACAGCGTTCCCGTTTGCAGTCGGACGATCGTCGTCGCAAACACATCAACAAACCATCCTTATGGGACATCCGAAAAGGTTGCACGCAAAATCCGAGACTCTTCATGCTGTTGAAAAGCGGGCGGCAAGAATCTAGGCTCAAACGAGCGGAAGGATCACCTATGTCTCAGCCGTCTGTTTCGTATGAATTTGATTGGCCGTTCAAGCTCAATGTCCAGCAAACCAAATTAACCGAAGAGCAGTTCATGGTGCTATGTCAGGAAAATCCCGAGCTTCGTCTAGAACTGACCGCCCAAGGAAAGTTAATTATTATGCCGCCGGTCGGATCGGAAGAAGGATGGCGTAGCGGACGAGTTTTTTACTCACTTACTGCTTGGACAGACCAAGACGGTACTGGTTTGTCTTTTGATTCCTCTTCTGGATTTACGCTCCCGAACGGAGCAATTCGTTCCCCGAATGCATCATGGATAAGGCGTGAACAGTGGGACGCGTTGACGAAAACTCAACGCGTGAAGTTTGCCCCAATCTGTCCTGATTTTGTCGCGGAGGTGCGTTCACAGACGGATAAGCTGCCCGACCTTCTTGAGAAAAAGCAAGAATACATTGACAATGGCGTCCGTTTGGGGTGGTTGATCGATCCGTTCGACAAACGCGTGTATATCTACCGTTCTGACCAGTCCCCGGAAATTCTTGACGATCCTGCCGAACTCAGAGGTGACCCTGTGCTGCCCGGGTTTGTTTTGCCCGTGCATGAGCTGTGGTAACAGTCTTCTGTAGAAGACTGGGACGCAACGACAACTGCGGAGAGTTACCCTGGAATCTTGAGGATAGTCAACGGCAACGAGGTGATGTTGTCATTTCCCCTTGTGTAAGAGACGTGAAACTGCTTTAGTGGAACTATGCTCTTTGTGGATGTGCTTGCCGTCGCGCCGTGAGAACAATTCGTCGACGATACGGTTGATCAGCTTTCGGACCTCGCGTTGTCGCTTCTGGGTTGAATTCCCCAGCTTTACATATTTCGGAACCGCAATTTTTCTCGCTCCCATAGGTTTCCTCTATCAGTATGGATGGAGCCGGAACGCCTCTTCAACGATCAAGAAACGCTTTTAAGATCGCTCGCACTTCTTCTGGTCGGTCTTCTTGGACGTAATGCCCGCTCCGTAAGATGACCTCCATTTGTGCTTGAGGAAGCGCTTCGTGCAACGTCCGTCCCAAGGCGACAGGGGCGTACTCGTCGTTGCCTCCCCAAATCAGCAAAATCGGCAAACGTAATGTCGCTAAATGCGGATGAATTTCCTGCTCCCACGTTGCTTCGACATTGGCTTCGCGGAGACATTTGCGCAACGCCGCCCAAGCCCCAGGATCTTCATGATAGGGTTGAGCATAGATCCGTAACATTGCAGCGGTCAGTACGGCGTCGTTTTCCACGCCGTCCCGGAATACCTGATCGAGCGCCCAATCGCCGACGAACCATTCTCCGAGTAAGGGAGCGCGAAGCGCTCGCAGACTGAACGGTAAGGTCACATTGGAGAAAGGGACATCCATAAGGACTAGTTTATTGACTTTAGCCGGATGCCGCATTGCATACAGCGTGGCAATGACTGCCCCAAGACCATGTCCGACTAGGATAGGGCGGTTGAGATGGAGCGTCTCGGCAACCACACCGAGCTGGGCGATATAAGTATCGAGACTATAGGTTACGTTTTGCGGCTTTTCCGAAAAGCCAAAACCCATCAGGTCTACCGTGTATATGGTATTTCCATAGGTCAGGCCCGACGCAATCGTACGCCAGAGAGCGGAGTGTGTGAGCAGGCCATGCAGCAGCACGACAGGCGGCCCGATTCCTTCTTGTTCATAATGCAGCGCTACTCCATCAATCTGGAGGTAATGCTTTTCGGGGTATTTCTGGATGAGTTCGGCGCCGGTCAGACTTGGTGTTGGTTGGCATCCGAAGAGGCAACCGGCAAAGGCTAGCGGGATCAGGGAAAAATGATGATAGCGCATTAATCTTTGTGCGGAGGGTATTAGTTTGCGGTGGATTCGACAGAAAT
>JBFWZL010000084.1:0-15668 GCA_050185455.1 Binatia bacterium
TCACGGAACAAGAATTGGACGCAAAGTTACGTGAGCTGGCGATCTTGCGCGTTGCCCACCTCACCGGCGCCAACTACGAATGGACACTTTTTTTGCCCATTGCCAAACAAACCGGAGCGACCGACGCCCAAGTCGCCGCCATCCCTCAAGGAGCCGACGCTCCAGTGTTCAATGATCTGGAAAAGAAGGTGCTACGCTTTACGGATGAGCTGACACAAAATGTCAGGGTTTCAGATGCAACGTTTCAAGCGCTGGCTACGCATCTCCCTCCACGGCAACTGGTGGAACTGACGCTCGCAGCGAGTTTCTACGGGCTGGCCGCACGCATTATGGAAGTCTTCCAGGTAGAACTCGAACCAACGGCGGGCACTTACTCGATTGAACAGTTGCGCCGTAGTTAGCCTACCGTCCGAATGCGCGGCGCGCGCCAGCGCTCGAAGAGCCCAGGTTCGGCGTTTTCCGTTCCCTTAAGATTCTCGACGTGGGCGGACATATCGTCATACAACCGGGCCACGTCGATACCGAGATAGGCTGGCCGATACGTTTCGATCTTCATGAGTCCCTGGGTCAGCAGGTTGATGGCTCCCTGTCGATTACGACGATTCAGGCGGAGGTGAAAACCGGTCGCGAAGCGGATGAGGCTTTCGTAAAAGGTTTTCTCCTCCCCTTCCGTCTCCTGCCATAGTACTTCAAGCGCTTCGTGACACTCGAAGTATTCCCGGCGATTGAATAATGAAATAGCGTCTTTCAGCTTTGGGTGCATAGTTTCACTCACATCCATGCGGATTTCTGTATTATACCGACTCCTTGCTAAGCAGAAAGCCATGCAAAACTCTCCATCCCCTCTTCAGCCCTCTCAGTCATCAGTCATCTTTTCCACAGCTTTTCGTTACTGGCTGAAGTTGGGATTTATTAACTTTGGCGGCCCGGCGGGACAGATCGCGCTTATGCACCAGGATCTTGTCGAGCGTCAGCGCTGGATCTCGGAGGAACGGTTCCTCCATGCCCTGAACTACTGTATGCTCCTGCCCGGCCCAGAAGCGCAACAACTCGCCACTTACATCGGCTGGTTGCTGCATGGGACCTGGGGCGGCATTATCGCCGGGACTTTCTTTGTTCTGCCGTCTATTTTTGTGCTCTTGACCCTCTCATACATCTACACGGCCTACGGCAACCTGGCGGCCGTCATTGGAGTCTTAGCGGGCGTGAAACCGGTGGTTGTCGCCATTGTCGTGGAAGCCGTATTGAGAATCGGCGGACGAGCGCTGAAACGACGCATCCACCTTGTCATTGCCGTCGCCGCGTTTATCGGTATTTTCTTTTTGCATGTTCCCTTTCCGCTCATCGTCCTAACCGCGGGATTGATTGGATTGTGCGGAGGACGCTTTTTGCCGAAACTGTTTGCCGCCCCTCCTTTGCGAGGAGGCTCTTCGCTTTCCTCTACCGCGTTTGACGATACAGCCCAATTCCGAACACATACGCTTCCCTCTCACAGCCGCGCCTGGCAAACGCTGGGAGTCGGTCTGGTGTTTTGGGCGTTGCCGTTTTTCGTCCTTATCCTTTGGAGCAGCTGGCATAGTTTCCATGCGCAAATCTATCGTTTCTTCACCCTGGCCGCGTTAGTCACCTTTGGCGGCGCCTATGCCGTGCTGGCCTATGTCACGCAAGCCGCCGTGGGTGTGTACGGATGGCTCACTCATGCGCAAGCCGTGGATGGCCTGGCGTTGGCGGAAACAACGCCCGGGCCGCTGATTATGGTGTTACAGTTTGTCGGCTTCGTCGCCGGTTGGAATCAAGCGGAAGCGGGGAGCCAAGCAGCCAACGCGGTTTTCAGCGCGCTCATTACAACGTATACAACGTTTCTTCCCAGTTTTTTGTTCATTTTTCTGGGAGCGCCCTATATTGAAAAATTGCGCGGCAACCGGAATCTCACCGCCGCGCTCTCGGGCATCACGGCGGCGGTAGTAGGCGTCGTGTTGAATCTCGCGTTGGTCTTCGGCATGGCGGTTATTTGGCCAACGGGTCTTACTCAAGGGACCAACTGGTTCGCCATAGCATTGAGCATGCTCGCGTTCGTGGCGCTGTATCGTTTCAAACTCGACGTGTTGTGGATCGTCCTGCTCGGCGGTTTTATTGGGTTAGGACGAACTTTAGCACTCGGCTAAGGAGAAAAAATTTGGTGATGGACATGTACGAACATGCCTACCAGATGGATTATGGGGCGAACGCACGCAGTTATATCGACGCCTTTTTTCAGAATATCCAGTAGGAAAAGGTGAATCACCGCATCGAAGGCGTGCATATTCATAAATAAACGAACGACCATGCAACATTCCTCTGCTTCTCGCCCAACTCTGGAGTCCCCACGGCGTCAGTGCTAAACAAAACGAACATGCTTTGAGGGGAACATTGATTATGGCGTTACGACTGGCAATTGCCGATGACACGTTCGCGCGACGTTGGCTCGAAGGAACGTTTATTCGAGCCTGTATTCACAACGTCACTGGAGAAGTGATCAGTGTCGCAATCAAAGGAAACGCCCCGAAGAGCGGCGCGGCACTCTTTGATAATCACACCGCGCTCTCGGACCTCATCAAAGAATTACAAGAGCTAGAAAGAGTGTTGCAGCACAATGAGTAAATGGCGCGTTAGTATTTTTCTTCTCACCACGGTCGGCTTGTTCATCAGCTTCGGACCGTGCAAGCAAGCCTATGCGCAAACTCGCACCAAAGCCTGGAAGACCATCGAAGAACTGTCATCTGAAGAGCGCGCCGAGCTGGACTTGCGCGCGGAAACTCCACGTGACCCCCAGATTCCCTATCTGCCCGCCGAGTCTTATCCTTTCTCTCCTCCATACACAGCGGAGGAACTTGGCTATCTCGCCTTTGAACTGGATACGTTGCGTCCACGGTTTTCCCACATCTGGTTGAGCACCGTGCAAAGCATGACGGCTGGCGGATATATTCTCGCCACGCTGAAGAATAACACTTCTATCCTGTATTTCCCTAAAGACGGGAATGAACTGTTCCGCTGGCCTCCCGGTCAAGAATACATGCGCGCGTTTTCACAGTTCACCTATCCGCCCGAATCCGACGGCGACCAACAGCTCTGGTTCGAGTATCGTACCGATCACACGTTCACGAAAAAGCAAGACCGCTACATGTATCGTCCGGGTCTCCGACGCATTCGACGTCAACCGCAGCCGCGCCGTGAAGATCGGTTCCCTAATAATGCGCAGAGTTTCGACGACCTACAAGGGCGCGATCCCTGGGAATTTACCTGGCGCAGTCTTGGAACGGACATTTTGTACTCTACGGTGCGCTTTCCTAACACCCGACCGGTCGTCACGATCACTCGACAAGATGGCTCTACATACGAGCGAAACACAACAACCTTTAAGATCATGGGCGACACCTATCCGGCATACACAAAAGACGGGGGAGTCGAGTGCTATGTCGTCGAGTCTACACCTCGCCCGGAATGGCTTCCAGACTACTACCGGAGCAAGCTTATCTATTGGATTGACAAGAAGTTCTTCTGTCCATTACGCATAGAACATTATGATCATGAGGGAAAACTCATCCTCATCGCCGAACGACTCGAACGAAGTGAGTACCCTGAAGATGGACGGCTCGGCTATACGCCGTTGATCGTTTTGTACTGGACGACCGATATCGACCTGATGACGGCGGGTTTTCACGATTATCATAAAAAAATGAACTGGCTCGACGATCATTGGGAATTCTATTTCAGTCCTGAGTTTCTGCGGCGCGGCTGGTTTTTGAGTCCTTATAAAAGCCGTGGAGAAGTCCCGTCTCCAGAGCAATTTTACCTGCGTCCACTCCTCTATCAGGACAAATTCCCGGACCATCGTCACATCGAACTTTCCCCTGCAGTCGTAGCGCGTGTCGCGGCGCAAGAAGCAGCAGGGCGTATTGTCTTTGAAACGAATGGGCAGAAACCGGTAGTCAGTAGTCAGTAATCAGTGGAAAACAAGGAGGAATTCACATGTCTTACGAAACCATCATCTATAAGAAAGACGGTCCTATTGCCACTGTCACCTTTAACCGTCCAGAGAAACATAATCCCTGGAGCGTACAAGTCTCGGAAGAAATCGTTGACGTCTTTACCACGATGGAAAACGATCCCGAAGTACTAGTCACTGTCTTAACTGGGAAAGGGAACAAAGCCTTCTCAGCAGGTGCGGACTTGGCGAATCCGAAAACCCATCGTGTAGCCACTCCAGGAGAACATTTGGCGACGGTTACGCCGCGCGGGTTTGCTGTGTTCAATGCTGTGACGGATTACCCCAAACCGGTTGTCGCCGCCGTCAACGGTTATGCCATCGGCATTGGCTGCCTCATCACGCTGTGTTGCGACATCATCCTCGCCGCAGAAAATGCGGAATTTGGCCTGCCACAGGTGCCGCTTGGCATCCTGCCGGCTTATGGAGGAGCGGTGCGTCTCGCTCGTTACGTGGGTCGCGGTAAAGCCATGGAAATGGTATTGCTCGGCGAACGCATCACCGCGGCTGAAGCGTACCGCGTGGGTCTTGCAAACAAGGTCGTTCCCCTTCCTGAACTCATGCCACTGGCGCACAATTACGCCGAGCGTTTGACGGCCTTACCGCCATTAGCCGTGCGGATGGCCAAGGAGTCACTTAACAAAGGACTCGATATTGCCTCGCTCAAGGATGCGGCGCAAGTCGATATCTATCGCTTTATGTTGCTAGGACAGACTGAAGACAGTCACGAAGCTCATCGTGCGTGGCGAGAAAAACGCAAGCCGGCGTTTAAGGGAAAATAGCTGACAGCTATTAGCTAGTAGCTGTCAGCTTTCGGCAAGCAAATGAAACAAGCAAGTAAAAAAGGAGAAAAGTCTATGAACCGTTACCAAGAAGGAGCAGCAGGACCTCAAGCCGCAGTAGGCTGGCAAATCTCCCATCTTTCTCCGCCCAGCGGACTGTTCGGCGCCAACGGCATGCGTTTCGGCCCGGACGGCAAACTGTATGTGGTGCAAGCCTTCGGTAGTCAGGTCAGCGCGATTGATCCCACGACTGGCGCATGCCAGACGGTTTCGCCGGTTGGCGGGTCCATTGTGGCGCCGGATGACATCGCCTTCGATTCACACGGCGTGATGTATGTTACGGAAGTCATGAACGCGCGTGTGAGCGCGAGAACATCCGACGGGCAAACTCGCGTCATTGCCGATAACGTCCCTGGCGCCAACGGCATTACCGCCTATCAAGACCGGTTGTTCATGGATGAATGTCGACCAGGCGGACGTTTGTTTGAGCTGTATCCCGACGGCCGTGCGCCACGATTGCTCGCGGATAATCTTGCGCTTCCCAATGCGCTGTCCGTTGGTCCTGATCAGCAAATCTATTTTCCGCAGATCGCTGCAGGAGAGATTTGGCGCGTCCCTTTAGCCGGAGGAGCGCCACAACGCTTCATCGCCGGTCTCGCCATTCCTACCGCCGTCAAATTCGATCAAAAGGGGGTTCTCACTACGACACAAGCAGGCAACGGAGAGATTGCCAAGATTGATATTCAGAGCGGCGCCAAAACAACGATCGCTAAAGTCCGTCCGGGAATCGATAACTTTGCGGTTGACGCTAACAACCGTCTGTTTATTTCTCACTTCATCGATGGCGGCGTGGCCGAAATCCTAGGTGATGGGCAAGAACGCGTGCTAGTGGCGGCGGGCTTCCTTGGACCATGGGGCTTAGCGCTCGGCAGCGATGGAACGCTCTACGCCGGAGATGGCGCCAGTTTAGTCGCCATGACCGCGGATGGTAGACGCTATCGGCCTGCCATGTTGTTTGACGAGGGGTTTCCCGGTTTCGTGCGAGGTCTCGCCGCAGGTCCGGGAGGAACCCTCTATATGACCACCTCCGCTGGCAATATTGCTTCGTATCATCCAGACACACGCGCGTCGCAGACCTTCGCTACCGGTTTGCATGAGTTGCTAGGTATCGCCTGCGCGCCAGATGGATCATGCATAGTGGCTGAAGCTGGAGCCGGTCGTCTCTTAAAAGTGAACGCCAAAGGAGAAATCTCCACGCTGGCCAGCGGCCTTGGACGTCCAGCAGGCGTGGTTGTCGCAGACAACGGCGCCTGCTGCGTGAGCGAAGAAAGCAAAGGCCGGGTCGTTCAAGTCAACGGCGGAACGACGACAGTCCTCGATGGTTTACAGAAACCGCAAGGACTCGCGCTCGCCGGCGGCCAACTCTTCGTCCTTGACGCAGGCAGCAAGGAACTCATCGCCTTCTCTCTCTCAACAAAACAACGGCAAACTCTGGCGACAAACCTGCCGGTCGGCGCTGCTCCAGGAATCACGCCCAAGCCTCTCATGGGTGTGCCGGATCTCATTCCTGGCCCACTCAGTCCTTTTGCCGGGCTCACGGTTGGGAGTGATGGAACCATCTATATCGCCGGGGACGGGGAAGGCAGCGTGCTGACGTTGAGAAAAGCCTAGCTGTCCGGCAGTCTGACAGCCTCGTAATCGGAGTCGTAGAGCAGGCTTTGCTTGTTGAGTTCGCCGACGGGAGCAGTCCGCCCTATCTCGACTGCACAAACGGAGACGTCATGAGAAAGCATTGTCTCTCTACTGGAGTGTTCATTCTTCTTGGTGCAATTTTTCTTTGTCTCGCTCATGCGGCGGAGGATAAAAAAATGGCGGCACAATCATCGCAGGATCTGAAAAACAAATTCATCGGCACGTGGAGGCTGGTGTCGGCGGAGGCGCAACGGCCCACTGGCGAGGTTATTCCTTATCGTTACGGAGCCGGTTCGATCGGCTATATTATGTACGATACTACTGGTCACATGGCAGTCCAGTTAATGCAGCCAAATCGTCCGAAGTTCGCCTCAGGCGACCTTGATAAAGGCGCCCCGGAAGAGATCAAAGCCGCGTTTGACGGCTACGGCGCATACTTTGGCTCCTACAAGATTCACGAAGCGGAGGGTTTTGTGATCCACCATGTGGAAGGCAGTTTATTCCCCAATAACGTGGGGACAGAGCAAAAACGCTTCTTCGAGTTCTCTGGTGACAAATTGATTCTCAAACCACCGCCGCGTCAAGTTGGCGGCGGACAGGTTGCCCCTCGTATCACTTGGCAGAGAGTCAAATAAGTCTCAATAGGAGAACTCTGGGCGACGCAAAGTGTTAGATATAAGAATAATCAACTTGAGGAGGTTACCATGAGAAAATTTCAGTCTACCACTTTGCTTTTCTTATTTGTCCTGGTGTTAAGTTTCGACAAGAAAGCCCTTGCTCAACAGGACCCTGATTCGTTGTTAGGAACCATCCTCAATGAGACTTTGCAGCAATCGCACTCTCCAGAAAGCAGCCCCTGGTACGGGCACGATCCGCATAGTCGAAACGACTACTACGATGATCGGTATTACGACGCGCGCCAAGGCAAACGGATCACCTGCGAATCGCGAGGCAGCCAGTACAACTATTGCCGTACGAATGTACGAGGCCGCATCCGTATCGAGCGTCAGTTGAGTGATACGCCCTGCCGTCAGTATGACACTTGGGGCGCTGATGGCGATGGCAGCGGCGTGTGGGTGAGCAATGGCTGCCGCGCGACCTTCATAGTTGAACCCCGGCGATCAGAACCGCGGGATAGAGATTCAAGGAAAGGCGGAAGAGAACGAACGATCACTTGTGAATCGCGAGGAGAGCGACACACTTACTGTCGCACCAATACCTACGGTCGAGTACGCCTTGAACGCCAGCTCAGTGATGCGCCGTGCCGGGAGTACTACACCTGGGGCGCCGATAAGGATGGCGGCGGCGTGTGGGTGAGCAATGGCTGCCGCGCCACTTTCGTGGTGGAGTCCCGTGGGCCGCGACATGGCGGTTCTGGAGATGATCAGTCCGGAAGAAGTAAAACTTTTACCTGTAAATCAGATGGCTTCAAATACAGCTATTGCCGTACGGGAGCCCGAGGAGGCACCATCAGACTTGTCCGGCAACTGAGCGACGCGCCCTGCCGGGAGTACTACACCTGGGGCGCCGATAGGGATGGCGGCGGCGTGTGGGTTGATCAAGGTTGCAGCGCCGAGTTTTCCGTCGAGCGCAGGTAATCCTTGAACCTAAAAGAGAAGCCAAACAAAGACCACCCTCTGCACCCTATTTGGAACTATTCATCCACAACAAAACCATAGTATAGTGAGGCAATGGCAAACATAGCACCTGTCACTCCAATCCCCTCAGCAACGGTCATTCTTCTTCGAGACACCGAGAACAGTCTCGAAACCCTACTCTTACAACGTAATGCAAAAATTGCTTTTCACGGCGGCGCGTGGGTGTTCCCCGGTGGACGCATTGACCCGGAAGACCATCCTGCAGGCAAAGAAAATCTGTTTGCCGCTGCGCGTCAGGCGGCGGTGCGTGAAGCTCAAGAAGAAGCTGGTTTAACGATCGCCGTTGAAGAACTGACCTGGCTTTCTCACTGGACGACACCCGAAGGAAGACCTGAACGTTATTCCACGTGGTTTTTCATTGCAGCGTCGAGACGGCACGACACTGTCCAGATTGACGGTAACGAAATCCACGACCACCGCTGGATGAAACCACAGGAAGCGCTTGCCGCACAACGAACCGGAGAAATCGAGTTGCCGCCGCCCATGTTCGTCACGCTCACCAAGCTTTCAGCCTATCAGGTCACCGGGGACGCCCTATCTGTCTTCTCAGCTCGCGAGCCTGAGATTTTTGTGCCTCGTTACAAGCGAGTCCCCGAAGGCGTTTGTTCTCTGTATCAAGACGATGTCGGCTATCCAGACATTGATCTTGATCGGCCAGGTCGGCGGCACCGGTTGTGGATGATTAATGGCGGCTGGCGATACGAAAATTCCCTCTAATATCTGGAGTCTGTCCGCCTAGAGTCAAGAAAAAATATCTTTGTCCGGACTCTGGCGGCTAGACCCTAGACTGCCAATATTATTTTTCCGAAATTTCGATTCTCTTCCATATACTCATGCGCTTCGGCGGCCTGGGCAAGCGGAAAGACTCTATCAATAATCGGTTTGATCCGACCGGACGCGAGCAGTGGTAACCAGTTTTCACGAAACCTCCGCGTTACTTCAATTTTCTCAGCCAAAGGGCGAGCGCGCAGCACGGAACCGAAAATTTGCAAGCGCTTGCTCATAATGAGCAATAAGCTCGTTTCTACTTTAACGCCGCCCATCGTCCCGACCAGCACGAGCCGGCCACAGGTTTTCAGGCTGCGTAAATTTCGCTCCCAATACGTAGCGCCGATAAAATCTTCGATCAGGTCAACTCCTTGTTTGTTTGTTATCTCTTGAATCCACTCAGCGAAATCTTGTTCTTTATAGTTACACCCAGCATAGGCCCCCAGGTCGATACAGCGTTGGATCTTTTCCTGCGACCCGGCAGTGACTAAAACCCGCGCGCCGATTTCGCGCGCCATCTGAATGCCCGCCGTTCCCACTCCACTTGCCGCAGCATGAATGAGAACGGTTTCACCGGCTTTCAGGTTGCCGAGCGTGAACAGGGTCTCCTGCGCAGTAAAAAAGACTTCAGGAACAGCCGCCGCATCAGTAAAATTCCATCCCTGGGGGATCGGCATCGCCATCCGCGCATCAATAACGGCTTTCTCCGCGTAGCCTCCACCGCCAACGAGGCCGAAGACTCGATCTCCCGGCTTCACGCCTTGCACGGCGGAGCCGATGGTTTCAACTTCGCCCGCAAGTTCGAGTCCTAAAATGTCGGATTCTCCTGGAGGCGGCGGATATGCGCCTCTTCTCTGTAACGTGTCCGCCCGATTCAGCGCCGTGGCGCATACCCGCACGAGCACCTGTTCAGGCGTTGGTGTTGGATCAGGAACCGTTGTCAACTGTAAGACTTCAGGACCGCCAGGCTGTGAGAATATAACCGCTTGCATCGATTCCTCCGAAGAAAGATTGAGCCATTGGAAAACTTCATCATTGAGCAGCCCATCAAGAAGAATTCCCAGATAGCTCAACAATCTGACTGATGATCCGATGACGCAATAAATAAATGGCCCAATGACGCAATAAAAGGAAGGGCAGTGATTGACTCGGCTTTATGCCAACGGTACTTCTCACTGCGAAAGGAATAGGAGCGAGATTATGGCAATAAAACAAATGATCCCTCAGCAAGCACATGATCTGCTGCAAAACGACGCCAAGGTCATCTATCTCGATGTCCGCACGGAGCCCGAGTTCACCGCCGGTCATCCCCAAAGGGGAGTCAACATCCCGGCCTTTTTCTTTCAATCCCCAGGTCAACCCTCGCCAAATCCGAATTTTCTCAAGGTCGTTGAAGCGACTCTTCCGAAAGACGCAACGATCATCGTTGGGTGTCAGGCGGGCGGACGCTCGCAACGCGCGGCGGACATGATGGAAAAGGCTGGCTACACGGATGTCGCGAACATGATGGGCGGGTTTGGCGGCGGAAAAGATCAAGCGGGCAATCCTGTTCCCGGCTGGCGCGACGCCGGATTGCCGATTAACACGGAGAATGGAGATGGAGTCAGTTATGCGTCACTGGCGGCAAAAGCAGGAGTGAAAGCATAAAATCAAAGAAGAAAACTACCGGACGAGGGGAATTTCCTGACGGTCGCCCACAGCTTCGGTAATTACAATCAGCTTCCCGTTGTCCTCTTTGCCCAACTGAGCGTTGGCGTTCTATAACTTTATGCCGTAGATCGTCCCATCTGGAGCAAGATCGATGTGGAGTTCATCACTCACGTGCATGGTCTCCACCTGCTTGGTTTTCCCTCGTAGTCGTAGATAGGCAATCTTATAATAGGGATCATAAGTAAGTTTCATGACTCTCTCCGGTTGTTTAGGCGTGAAGATGGAGACGAATCTTCATGGATGCCTTCTATCCAGCCAAACACTCCTTAATCAACCGCATTCCGCTATCCAACGAAAAGTCGCCAAGCGAAAATATCTTATCGTTCGTCATACATCCCTCAGTGTGTGATAACCGAGCGCTCGTAAATAGGCTTTCACCGCCTGCCGCAGCCCCATTTCTAGCGCATCAGAGATCAGGGCATGTCCGATAGACACTTCCAAGAGTCCAGGAATGCGCTGAGCGAACAACGAAAGATTCTCAAGATCAAGATCGTGCCCGGCATTCAATCCGAGGCCGACGCTTTGCGCAGTGACAGCGGCATCAGCATATAAGGCGAGAACGTAATCCCGTTCCGGCGTGTGAAACATCTTCGCGTAACGCTCCGTGTACAGCTCGATACGATCCGCTCCAATATCTCGCGCCCGCTGGACTTGATCCGTGTCCGGCTCTAAAAACAGACTCACACGGATGCCATGGTCATGAAGACGTTTGATCACGTCATCAAGCCACACGACATCGCTCCGCAGATTCCAACCAGCATTGGAAGTGAGCACATCGGGAGGGTCTGGGACGAGCGTGCATTGAGCGGGGCGCATCTGACATACCAAATCAAGGAACTCAGACGCTGGGTAGCCTTCAAGGTTAAATTCCACGGTAAGCATCGCGGCAAGATCAAGAACATCTTGCCGCCGGATATGACGCTCATCAGGGCGAGGATGAACGGTAATGCCGTGGCAACCTGCCTCGATACACGTTCGCGCCGCTTGCACAACATTCGGCCGATCGCCGCCGCGCGAATTTCGGAGGGTAGCGATTTTATTGACATTGACGCTCAGCTTGACCATGGAAACCTTTCCGCTTGTCCTTCGTTCTGTGCTACTAACTATTTTTTTCAAGAGTTCGTCACCCGCAGATCCGTCCCTCCGCTGACCGGCAAGGTCACGCCGGTAATGAAACTCGCCTCGTCGGATACCAGGAACGCCACGGCGTTGCCAATGTCCCGTGGTTGGCCTAAACGGCCGAGCGGAATGCTTTTCGCGTATGCTTCTTTCTGTTGCGGGGTCAGTGCGTCCCCCATCATTGGGGTCTCAATCGGCCCAGGCGCAATCGCGTTCACGCGGATGCCGTGACGTGCTACTTCGTAGGCCAAATCCCGAGTGAGTGCGACGACACCAGCCTTTGACGCGGCATACGGCACATGTGGTACGGTATAATGAAACGCAGCGATCGAAGCAATATTCACAATCACGCCGCTTTGCTGCTTGATCATTTCTTGCACGACGCGGTGGCAGCACAGGAACACTCCCTTGAGGTTGACATCAAGCACTTTATTCCAATCAGTTTCGGTTTGCTGGGTAATCGGCTTGACGACGACTACTCCGGCATTATTCACGAGAATGTCGATCTTCCCGAAATGACTTAAAGCCGCATGCACGAGGCCGTTCACGCTATCGGCTCGGGTGACATCAACATTCACGCCCAGCGCGCGGCTGCCAAGCGCCTCTACCTCGGCAGCGGCCCGAGCAAGCCGCCCCTGCACGGCGTCGGCAATAAGCACCTGCGCGCCTGCACGCGCCAGACCCAAAGCTACTCCGAGGCCGATTCCTTGCCCACCACCGGTCACAATCGCCACACGTCCGTTGAGTCCTGTCATACACTCTCCTTTTCCTTTCTTTTTTCTGATAGGTAGACGCTTACCCTGAACATTTCCTCGGGGTCAAGAGAAGGACATTTGCATCATGAGCACTTACCTGCGTGAAATCGCCAGCCGTCTCATCAGTTTCGACACCGTCAGTACGAAGAGCAACCTCGAAGCTATGGAGTATCTTGGTTCACATCTGGACAACCACGGCTTCTCCACCTCATTCCATAGCACAGACGTTTCCGGCGTACCCAAAGTGAACCTCGTTGCCTGTGCTGGTCCGCCAGAACCAAATGGCCTCATTATCTCCGGTCATGTCGATGTCGTGCCGTTTCACGGACAACCCGGCTGGCAACGGGACCCCCTGCGCCTCGAGATCGAAGACGATCGCGTGTATGGACGCGGCGCGTCCGACATGAAGGTATTTCTTGCGCAATGCGTCGAGGCCGCGGCCCAACTCGACCTGACGGCGCTCAAACGGCCGCTCGTGTTTATTTTCACCTCGGATGAGGAAATTGGCTGTCGAGGCGCCGAACGACTGTTGCCGGCACTGCCCGATCTGCTCGGAATCATTCCTCAGCCGTCTCTAGCATGGATCGGCGAGCCGACCTCTTCTCAAGTGTTTCATACTCATAAAGGAGTGGTGATCTTCACTATTACGGTTCACGGACAAGGCGGGCACAGTAGCGTTCCGGAACAAGGAGTGAATGCCATTGCCGTTGCAGGAAAACTCATCGAAGTCATCGGACGCTATCAAGCGGAGTTACGACAACGCCGTTCCGCCGCATTCGCTGATCTTTTTCCCGAATCGCCTTACACCACGTTGAATTTTGGCGGCATTCACGGCGGCTCCGCCGCAAATATGATCGCCGAAGAATGCGCCATCCAGATTAGTTATCGTCCGTTGCCGGACGGTGATCCTCTCGAAGTGTATAGAGAGATGGTCCAACGCCTACAAGCGTTGGACCTACATGACTACGGTTCCCCTCAGCGGCTCGCTCGCCTTGAGATCGGTGAACCGTTCATCGTCCCGCCGTTATTGTCCCCTCGCCACACCCCGCTAGAGAGGGCGTTGTTTTCTCGCCTGAACCAACACACCAGCAGCGGCGCTCCGTTCGCCACGGATGGTTGTCAATTCGCGCGCGCCGGCATCGCTTCGCTGATCTGCGGCCCAGGCGATCTTGATCAGGCGCATCAGCCGAATGAGAGCATTCGCCGCGAAGCCTTCGAGAACGGCTCGCGCGTCATTCTCGACGTCGTTCACACCTTGTGCGAGGCGATGATATAAAACTAAAGCCCAGACGTCTTGGTGAACACGCAGTATTCCTACGAGTGCGCCGCCGGCGTCTTTTTAGACGCGCGGTAAGGAAACCGAAAAACAGCTTCCTTGTCCTAACTCACTCTTCACCCAGATCAAACCATTATGGTATTCGATGAGGGACTTACAGATCGTCAATCCCAGACCCGCCCCTTTCGTAGGGCTTGTATAAGAATCTTCTCCTTGCACGAACGGCTCAAAGATATGCTCCAACCTTTCGGGAGCGATGCCAACGCCATTGTCGCTTACCTCAAGGACGATGCGGGTCTCTTCAACGACAGCCCTTACTCGCAAATAAGGATTATTTTGGCCACAAAATTTGACCGCGTTGCTCTCCAAATGGAGCAGAATCTGCCGCAACCTATAGGGATCCGCCTGGACGTGAACCTCTGCAGGCACAGCATTTTCCAGCCTCACCCTGTTTACACTGGCGAGTGGAGAGATAATTTCAAATGTCTCCTGCACAAGGGACGTCAGCGGTATCGTTTGCTTGAGTAAAGCAGGTGGAGAACTCCGTAGTGCGGCGACATCCAACAGATCAGAGATCAAGGCAAGGAGCGCTGAGCTATTTCGTTCACATATATCGATCATGCGCTGAGCTTCCGGAGGCAATTGTTCACGCCACTCCTCGCGGAACAGTTCGAGCGACCCAACGATAGCGCTCAGCGGCGTTCGTAATTCGTGAGAAACCGTCGCCAATAAACTTTCCCGAGCGCGATCTACACTCGTGAGTCGATCGTTGACTTCCAGCGTCTTTTTGAACTCGTCGGCCAACGCCCTTCGCAATCCATGCTCCCGCCGCGCATAATCAAGGGCAAAGGTGGCTTGACGGACTAATGAAGAGAGCGCCTGGAGTTCTAATGTTGATACTTCAGGCTGTTGCAGCGCAACAAGAATGACTCCTCTCATGTCAAGAAGAGCGGTTAGCGACAGCAGCACGACCACTTGAACTTCTGGGTGGTGAGAGTGAACGTTATGCAGCGGACATACGATAGGTCGCTCTTGTTGCCCTAGCGAGATCATGCGATCAGGAGGAAGCAATCGTCGAATTTCCTCTCGCCAGTCGTCGGCTAATTCTGCGGGGCGACAACGATCGAGCACCACAGCCTGAGCATTTTCGTCAACCGTGCATACCGCGAGGAGAGAGGTAGGAAGCAGCGTAGTAATCTCATCAAGTAAACTATCAACGAGGTCGGATGCGGAGGGCTCTAAAGAGGAGCCTTTCTGAATCCGCTCCAGAAACGACTCAAATCGATCGAGGGATGCGAGGAGTAAGTGGTCGGTAAAAGAAGTCGACGGTGAGGGAGTCGGCTCCACCAGGTGAGGTTGGGGAGAAGGAGAATCCTCAGCCATCTCATGCTCCACGGCTTTTTCTACTTAACAACCTCGATCGTACGTTACACACCATCAACGAGTCGCCTCGCCTTGCCTCACGAGAGGTGACGGCATCTGCTAACCTGATTGACTGACGCCTTTGCTTCACCACTTCTCTGCCTCCCCAAGCAACGCTAGTTGGGGAACTCCCCTACAGCCCCGTAATATAGCCCCTTGCCCTGCTCCTATGAGATTGACTGCAGTGTATATGAGGGTATGGAGGAATGTCAAACAATCAACAAAGAAAAGGCTCTTCATTCCTCCGATAGAATGCCAACGCATTTTCTTGTTATTTTTCTAGACGGCTTTCGTGTCACGCATACTCCTCACGCACTTCTTCCTCACGCTTTCGCACCCCGATTGACTCACTCACTATGAGTCAATCGGGAAGAGGGGATTTCCCGTCGCCATTTCCACCGTCCACTTCGGCGCCGCGCGGAAGGCGGTAGTGCGAACCGGACAGTCAGGCATGCGACACAA
>JBFWZL010000085.1:0-15637 GCA_050185455.1 Binatia bacterium
GATCTTATCCACGATGAAGCGGATATGGACCGGAAAATCGCCTGTCCAGTGTTAGCCCTATGGGGAGAGAAGGGATTCCTTCATAAAAACTATGATGTTCCAGCAGTCTGGCGCGAACGTGCGGTCGATGTCCGCGGCAAGGCGCTGCCATGCGGTCATTTCATTCCTGAAGAAGCGCCGGAAGAGACGCTGGTGGAACTTAGTGGTTTCTTGCGTATATAGGCTAATCACAGAGAGAACTGTTACGTGAGCTTTAACAGCCTTTTATAAAGCGCCAAAGCGTGCTCTCGATTGCGCGCTTTGGTCAGAGCTTGCTTCCAGAGCGCGTACCGTTCTTTCAGACAACAAGCGGCAGGTCGATAACCCGCGGCAATCGCCGTCGTCTCGTCCGCGAAGAACACGCGCTGTTTGACGTAGTAACCTTTTGCGATCCACCTGGCGGCGCAGGGACAGTCCAGCCGGCCGTAACCCCGGCTCCCGCGATGGCCACCGAGTATTCCCGGAGTCGCGCTCTCGTACGGCTTCCCATCCGGGCCGATCAATTTGTAGAGTTTCACTCCGCAAACTCCACTCCTTCGTGATGAAGCAACCAACGTTTACGCTCCAAACCGCCAGCATAACCGGTCAACGACCCGTTTGCTCCGACCAGCCGATGACACGGCACAACGATCGCGATCGGATTGAGGGCATTCGTCATGCCCACAGCGCGATGAGCTGTCGGTCTGCCCAGTTTCTCCGCCATCTCGCCATAGGTCATGGTCGTACCTGGAGGAATAGCGCGCAGCGCCAACCATACTTGCCGTTGGAAAGGCGTTCCACCAGTGTTGATGGAAATAGCGTCGATACAGGAAACATCTCCTGCCAGATATGAGCGAATCAGGTGACTCACGCCTCCAGGATTCTTCGCGCTCCGCAAAGGCGCCTGTGCGTAACGGGCGCGGAGGAGCTTCAGCATCCGCTGTTCAGAGTCCGCATAATCGAGAGCGCAAAGTCGTTCGCCATCGGAAACAATGAGCAGAACGCCAAGCGGCGAAGAAACTTTGTCGATAAAAAAATTTTTCATGTTCAGTGGAGACCCCAAACCAACGGTCCCGTGAAAAACGGGAGTCCCAGTAGTTTGTCAACGAACTCCTCTTCTTACCGGAAACCTATCATTTTCTTATCTGACAAGCTTCAGTTCTCCGGTTAAGTCGTCTAATTTTTCCGCCTCAGCCGGTCCTAACCCCAAACAGGTGATCGTACCCGCGGGCACAACAGTTCTTCCCGCATCAGTGATGAGGCAAGCCGGAATCTTACGTTGTTTGGCCGCAGCTTCGAGTTGTTCCAATTCTTCCGCGCTGTGACTTTGCAGTACGACTTTGGGCATCCCGCTCGCAAACCATTCTTGTTGCGCTTCTTGGGTTGCCGCGAGAAACGCCGCCACGGCGGCGTGCGCCACCTGCGCCGCTAGTTTCCCGCGAGGCAGTTTGAGGGATTCGTTGACAACTATAATTTGTTTCATCTTACCGTTGACGAATACTGACGTTCTTCTTCACTTCCTGGGCAATCGCTTCCAGCGCGGATTCATCTATCGTCACCCTCACCTGCGATCAATGAACACACGTTCCTTGGCGATCCACATCGCTGACTTGGAAAAGTCAATAAATTTGGCTTCATCCTCGACGGCGAGGGCCATGGCCTGTCTACCTTCAGGTGTCTGGGCGACGGTCAGTAAGTCCACCCGATCAAACCACGCCTCCGCATGGCCGGTATAGGGCGCCACGATTGTTCCTCGGCTGGCGCGCAACTGCTGTTCCAACGCCTCGTCGTAGCGGTGCACTTGCAGATAGCGGCGCATCCGCATCCCCTGCGCCACGCCGCGTATGAGAGGGCCATGATTGGTCCGCCAGTACAACTGCGCCTGATCTTCACTAAGCTGCGCGGGATAGCGCAAGCAAAAGAATAACTTCACTATCGAACTGTGCTCCCGCGCTACCAAGTCTTCCGGCGTAGGATTGACCTGCGGGTATTCATAGGCAAACCACAGCGGCGAGCGTGGCAGATCGATAAACCGCGCTTCATCCTCCAATAACTCCTTGGCGGCGGTTTGTCCCGCCGCCTTCCCAAAGGTCGCGGTAAGCGCTTCTCGATTCGTCCACCACAGTTCGGCGACGCCGTCATAAGGCGGCTCCATCGTTCCCCGGGCCTCGGCGAGTTGGTCATTTATGGGATCATCCAAGGTATGGACCTGAACGTACCGGAGAATATTGAGAGTCGTGGAATGCTTCGCCACGAGCGGCCCGTGCATATCACGCCAGTATTGCTGGAATTCCGCACGTGACATGCTGGGATTCCGACGAAGTACAAAAACTAAACGAATCATCTGTCCCTCCTTAGTTCTCTACATTTATGTTCAGTGCTGAGTCTGGCGCGAGCACCAGTACTTTCACAAGCAATACAAGCAAACGGCGCCTGCTCTCAAGCCTACTAGGCAAAGCGTCGCCTTCATAAGCAAAAGCAGCCAATGTTGTAAGCCGGAGTGACTCCCCAGCGCGCCGAAGAAATCCATTCCGCCCTCCCCTCCCACGTTCGTCGCATATTCGTTATATAGGGGACGATAGTAAGCACCATTTGCATCCTGGAGAGGTGAATATGACCTTAGTCTATACCGCTCAAGATTTGGCCATGGTGAGCCATCTGCGCAATCTCTTGGAACTCAGTGGCATCGTCTGTCACCTGCGCAACGTCGAGCTGGGAAGCGGTGTAGGCGGACTGCCGCCGATTGAGTGCTGGCCAGAACTCTGGGTCGAGAATGACTCCGACGTCCCGCAAGCGCAAGCGCTCATAAAATCAGCTTTCCAAGATGCGCCTCAGCCACTAGAGTCTTGGACTTGTCCCCGCTGCGGGGAGCAATTGGAAGGGCAGTTCACGGAGTGCTGGCAGTGTGGAGCCAGCCGCGCGCAGTAACGAAAGGGGAAATAATGACCGATCACGACACCTTATGCGGTTGGGGAGAGCAAGAGAAAGTCGCCTATTTTTTTGCCAACGTTGATACGCTCATCCCCAAGCGGTCCGAGCAGTTACGTTTTCTTGTGGATCTTTTTGTGTGGCCGCCCGAAGTTCCCATCACCGTCCTTGATCTTGGAGCAGGCTTTGGAGCCGTCACCGAAGAGATCTTGACGCGATATCCGCATTCTACAGTGAGCTGTGTAGATGGCTCGGCGGAGATGATGCGACTGGCGCGGGAACGGCTGGCAAAGTATGGTGAGCGTGTCCGCCTCTACTTCTCTGACCTTGCCTCCCCCTCTTGGCACGACAACCTGCACGCTCCTTTTCATGCCGTGGTCTCAGGCATAGCCATCCATCATTTGACCGACGAGCGTAAGCGAGAGCTGTACCGTGAGGTATTCACGCTCCTCTCTCCGGGCGGACTGTTTCTCAACAACGACGCAGTCACCACCCCACCGTCGCTCAAGGAACGCTTCGAGGCCATCCAATATCGCGAGATCCAAGAGCAAGAGAGAATCAAGCGAGGAGTCGTCAGATCCGTTTCGGAAATTCAAGCCGACATGACTGCAGGCTTTCGGACGGCAGGCCCGCCTAGTCCTATCTCCCCTCTCAAGGAACAACTTGACTGGCTGAAGGAGGCAGGTTTTGAATCGGTGGACTGCTTTTGGAAGTTTCTGAACCTGGCTATTTTTGGCGGCGTCAAAGGAAAAGAGACCAGTCTTTAATGACAGGGCTCTGTCCTCCCTTCGCCTGAAGCGACGAGAAAGACAGAGCGAAATATTGGTAAGGAGAATCGGCTAGGCCGGAACCGGTCTGGCCCGCTGGTTGTAGAGCAACTTCCGAAGCCGCTCCTGCTCTTCTTTAGAGAGCTTGGAGAAATCCTGCGCCCAGTCGCTTCCCGCCGCCATCCCTTTTTGCACGGCAGGTCGCGCGGACAGTTCATCGAACCAGCGCTTGAAGTATTTAAACTCATTGATGTCCTGGCCCTGGGATTCCCAATTGACCGTCCAAGGGTAACAGATCATATCGGCAATCGTGTACGCGTCTCCGGCCAGATAAGGTCGGTCATACAAACGATTATTGAGGACGCCAAACAAGCGATTGACCTCGTCGGTAAACCGCCGCACGGCATAGGACTGATCGCCCTGACTGTCTTTCAAGCGGCGAAAATGGCCACACTCACCACTCTTAGGTCCTTGGTTAGCCATCTGCCACAGAATCCATTGGTTAACTTCGTAGCGTCCGCGTACATCTTGAGGGTAAAACTTTCCCGCCTTCTCGGCGAGGTACATCATGATGGCCCCGGACTCGAAGATGCTGATCGGTTCGCCTCCACCGAGGGGTTCATGGTCCACCATGGCAGGCATGCGGTTATTCGGACAAATCTTGAGAAACTCGTCTTTGAACTGATCGCCCTGGGCAATATTGCAGGGGATAAGTTTATAAGGCATGCCGCACTCCTCTAAAAGGATAGTGACTTTCTTGCCGTTGGGAGTAGGCCAGTAATGTAGATCGATCATGCTAGGCGCCTCCTGATATAAATATACGGGTTGAGTTTACCTGGTAAGTTGTCAGGGGTCTCACCATATACCGGTTGCCCCTGCGGTAACAAGATGTCTGCTGAACGGATGCAGTTCTCGATTACACTGGTTCTTAAGGGAAGTGTTTGGTAGTTCTTGCCACAAACACAAAAGCCCTGAGAAGTTCATCTTTCCAGGGCTTTTATTGGTTGCGGGGCTAGGATTTGAACCTAGGACCTCGAGGTTATGAGCCTCGCGAGCTACCGGGCTGCTCCACCCCGCGTCAAGAAAAGAAAACGACACAGGGCGCTGTGTCGTTGAGGGGTTCTTGTACAACCCTATGGACGACAAGTCAAGCCCGGATTTTTCGCGCCGGAGATTCAGCGCCTTGCTTCAACGCACGGACTTCTTCCACCGTTAACGAGCGATAGGAGCCAATCGGAAGATTACTGAGGATGAGTGGACCGAAGCGAACGCGGATCAGTTTCTCCACGCGATGTCCTATTGCTTCACACATGCGCCGGACTTCTCGATTCCGCCCCTCACGCAGCGAAATTTCCAGCCACGCTTTTTTATAGGTAATCCGCAAGAGGCGCACTTCAGTCGGAGCGGTGATGGTTCCATCCTCCAGCTGCACTCCCTTACGGAGCGCCTGTAACGCTTCAGGAGAAGGAGTTGCGATGACTTTTGCATGGTAAGTGCGTGGGATTTGATAGCGGGGATGTAAAAGCCGCTCGGTCAACTCACCGTCATTCGTCAATAATAAGAGTCCCGATGAATCGTAGTCGAGACGCCCAACCGGAAACACGCGCGTTCGCACGGACTTGAGCAAGTCCCGCACGGTAGGACGACCCTCCGGGTCTTTTAAGGTACAAACAACGCCAACCGGCTTATGCAGCAGGATGTAGACAGGAGCACGAGGAAGAGACAGTGGACGGCCATCGACAAGAATGCGGTCATTCCGCGGATCGGCCGTCGTCCCGAGGCGAGTGATCGTCTCCCCATTCACTTTCACTCGTCCCGCCAGAATCAGTTTCTCCGCTGCTCGTCGCGAGGTTATCCCCGCTCGGCTCAGAATCTTCTGTAAGCGCTCCGCTTGCGTCGCTCCAGGCTGGAGCGTGGGTTTCGTTTTCATCTGAGATGAGGACGGTGTTTTCAAAATCGCTGTAGGGATTGATTGTAGGTTCATGTATTTCCGGAAGAGGCGGCAAGCTGCTGAGGTCGTTCAAGCCAAACAATTCGAGGAACTGCGGCGTCGTGCCGTAGACCCACGGGCGCCCTGGGACATCTTTACGTCCCAGAACGCGAATCAGCTTTTTGGTCAACAGTGAGTTGAGTACGCCGTCGGCATCAACACCACGAACAGCCTCAATTTCCGCCTTGGTAATAGGTTGACGATACGCAATGATCGACAACGTCTCAAGCGCCGCTCGGCTCAAACGGTTAGGCTTCTCGCGAATCAGGGTTTTCACATACCCAACGTAGTCCGCGACGGTTCGTAGCTGATATCCGCCCGCTACTTCGGCGAGGGAAATGCCGCGCCCTGGCGCGGCGTAGTCTTCTTGCAGCAGAGCCAACGCGGGTTTGATTTCCGCTTGCGCGATGCCAATCACTTCCGCCAATCGGCGGAGCGAGACCGGCGCGCCCGCGGCAAAGAGTAAACTCTCAACAATGGGTTTGATTTCCTGAGGAGTCATAGCTGCTCCAACGAGTCCGGAAGAGGAGCATCGGCATCCACTGCAAGGGAAAGAGTAATCGGACCAAATTGTTGCTCTTGCAGAATATGCACCATGCGCGTCCGCACCAGTTCCAACAGCCCAAGGAAGGTGGTCAGAATCTGCAGGCGCGTTGAACCAACAGGGAATAGATCCGTGAACATCAGCGTTTGCCGTTCACGCAAAGCATCGAGGATAAAGCAGATGCGTTCACGCAACGAAATCTGTTCTAGCACGACTTCGTGGACGACCTCCGGGGCGGCGCGTTTGAGGACGTCTTGTAGAGCATCCAGCAGATCGCCAAGCGACACATCGTAGACGACATCCTGGTCGCTTTCGTTCTCTTCACGAGCGGGGTCACGGCCAAATACATCACGATCCAGCAAGTCGCGACGATTCAACATATCCGCGGCTTCCTTGAACCGCTGGTATTCCAATAACTGACGGACAAGCGCCGCGCGCGGATCGTCTCCTTCTTCCTCTTCAGGCGTCTCCTCACTCGGCAGCAAGGTGCGAGACTTAAGATGCAAGAGAGTCGCCGCCATCACCAGATATTCACCCGCAACATCCAGGTCGAGTTGCTGGAATAACTCAAGATAGCTCATGTACTGGTCGGTAATTTTGGCAATGGGAATATCGGTGAGATCCACCTCGTCTTTTTTCACAAGGTGGAGCAGCAAATCGAGCGGTCCTTCGAATACATCAAGTTTGACGCGGTAGAACAGGAGGCTTGAGACTTGAGGCTTCAGATTTGAGGCTTCGACGGCTTCTTCCACACCATGCTGCATTCTTCACCCCTCCTCACACTCCGACAACGTCCCGCACGTCTTCCATCGTTTGTTGAGCAATGCTTTTCGCCTTGAGTCCCCCTTCGCGGAGGACATCTTGTACGTCGGTGCGATGACTTTCCCAGTAGACGCGTTTCTCGCGAAAGGCGTCAAGTTCCTCCAGGACATGTTTGATCATGACCTTTTTACAATCGAGGCAACCGATCTCTGCCGTCCGACATCCGTTGCTGACATAATCAAGCTCTTCCTGGGTGCAATACAACCGATGGAGGTTGAAGGCGGGACAATCCGCCGGCTCACCCGGATCGCGCCGTCGCACGCGACGCGGGTCGGTCATCATCTTTGACAGTTTCGCGTCGATCTCCGCCGGCGGTTCGGACAGAACCACGGCGTTGCCGTAGCTCTTACTCATCTTGCGGCCATCAGTTCCAGGAATCTTGGGGATTTCCGTCAGCAATGGCTGCGGCTCGGGAAAAATCTCCCGATAGAGCGAATTGAACCGCCGCGCAATCTCGCGAGTGATCTCGATATGCGGCACCTGGTCCACGCCAACCGACACGCGCTGCGCCTTGTACATGAGAATGTCCGCCGCTTGCAGCACCGGATAACCAAGCAGCCCATAATTAATCTTCATAACTTCAGCTTCATCATCAGACTGAATAAAGCCAAGCTCCTGCGCCTGCTCTTTGACCGTCGGATTGCGCATGAGCCACGGCGTGGGCGTAATCATCGAAAACAGTAAATGCAGCTCGGCGTGCTCCTTCACGTCGGACTGGCGAAAAATAGTCGACCGTTGCGGGTCCAGCCCAGCGCTGAGCCAGTCGATGACCATCTCTTCCGTGCTCTCCCGGATTGTCTCCGCGCTCGTCTTCCCTGTGGTTAACGCATGCCAATCCGCGACAAAAAAGAAGCAGCGATAACTATCTTGCAAACGCACCCAGTTGCCAAGCGCACCATGTAAGTGGCCAAGATGCAGTTTCCCGGTTGGCCGCATTCCGCTCACTATCGTTTCGGGCATAATACGATCCTTACAAGCACGATCCTTATAGTAATGTCTGGATGAGGAATTTTGTCATGGGCCGCAAGACCTGATCGAGGGCTCCCGTGGCGAGCAGCACCATAATGATCAACATGCCGTAGGGTTCCAACCGAGCAAGAGCAATAGCTGGAGAACGCGGTAACAACCCCGTCGCTACACGCCCCCCATCAAGAGGCGGTACAGGCAGGAGATTAAAGACGGCTAAGCCGATATTCATAAGCACGCTATGCCCGGCCATAAGCGTCAGCACACCGAGGTTCGTCGTTAAGAGACCGTCCTTCGGCACGTGCATGGCCTGGAGAAAATTGAACGCTAACGCGGAAACGCCGGCCAGCAACAGATTCATCATCGGGCCGGCCAGAGCTACAAGCACCATGCCTTTTCTGGGGTTCCGCAAGTTCATAAAATTCACCGGCACAGGCTTAGCGTAACCGAAGAGAAACGGCGCGCCGCCAAACAACAAGAGCAGCGGCAGAATCACCGTGCCAAACAGATCCACGTGGGCAAAAGGATTGAGGGTCAAGCGTCCAAGTTGCGCCGCGGTCGGATCGCCAAGCCGAAACGCCACATAGCCATGAGCGATCTCATGGAGCACAACCGCCACCAGGATGGGAATAGCCCACAGACAAATTTTCTGAATGATCGGCGCCAGCGCTTCCATTCGCGACAGTGTATAGCCTCCCGTCCGGGGTGACAAGGCTATAACAAGGTATGATAAGAAGTGAACGATCCAACAAGAACGAGGGAATGATATGGACACCAACACCACCAGTCGCTTCGTTGAACACACCTGGGCGGATAGCATCATCCCCCATCTCAAAGAATATTTGACGATCCCGAACCAATCGCCGTCATACGACCCACATTGGGCAACCAATGGCTACATGGACCAGGCAACCGAGTTGATCGCTAACTGGATTCGCGCGCAACAGATTGCCGGACTCTCGCTTGATATCGTGCGTCTTGAGGGACACACACCGCTGATCTTCGTCGAGATTCCGGGGCAGTCCGCAGAAACGGTGTTGCTTTATGGTCATCTTGATAAGCAGCCGCCAATGGAAGGCTGGAATGAGGGACTAGGACCTTGGAAGCCGGTCATGAAAAACGGAAGGCTTTACGGTCGCGGTGGAGCGGATGACGGCTATGCCGCCTTTGCTTCACTCACCGCGATCAAAGCGCTACAGCTACAAAACGTCCCTCACGCTCGCTGTGTCATCATTATCGAAGCCTGTGAAGAAAGCGGCAGCAGCGACCTTCCTTATTACATCGACGCCTTAATGGACCGCATTGGTTCTCCGAGTTTGGTGATTTGTCTCGATTCCGGTTGCGGAAACTATGAGCAACTCTGGGTCACCACCTCTCTGCGCGGGCTCGCCAACGGCAACTTGACTGTTTCTACTCTCACCGAAGGCGTGCATTCCGGCGCGGCGAGCGGCATCGTGCCCTCGACTTTTCGCATCCTGCGTCAACTGCTCAGTCGACTCGAAAACGAAAATACCGGCGAGATCCTGCCGCGTGACTTTTACGTTAACGTCCCCGCAGAACGCCTCCGACAAGCTGAGGCGGCGTCTCAAGTGTTAGGAACCAGTGTCTACAGTGAGTTTCCGTTTCAATCAGGGACATCTCCGGTCACCACTGAGGTTCGCGAAGCGCTATTGAACCGCACCTGGCGACCGCAGCTTGCCATTACTGGTGCGGGAGGCCTGCCATCACTCGATAAGTCCGGAAATGTACTGCGCCCACTCACGGCGGCAAAAATCTCGCTACGACTGCCGCCTACGGCTGATGCAAACGCTGCAACAATCGCCTTGAAACAACTCTTTGAAAAAGATCCACCGTACGGAGCAAAAGTCACGTTTGCCGCCGAACAGTGCGCGTCCGGTTGGAATGCACCGCCTCTAGAGCCGTGGCTGGAGAACTCCCTAAAAAATGCTTCAGCAGAGTTTTTCGGCAAAGCCGCCTGTTATATGGGCGAAGGCGGCACCATTCCGTTTATGGCTATGCTCGGCGAAAAATTTCCCCGCGCGCAATTCATGATCACCGGCGTGCTTGGCCCACGCTCGAATGCCCACGGGCCAAATGAATTTCTCGATATTCAGACCGGCATGCGGCTTACGTGTTGTGTGGCGCGAGTGTTAGAAGATCATTGTAAAGCAAAGGTAGTCTAGAAATTGTGACGAGGGGATATGAAGAAATAAGGAGGAAGACATGAATCGGTATCAAATGTTGCTCGGCTCGGACGCCAGAGAACCGCAAGCCGCCCCGGGCTGGCAAATTGCTCGGCTGTTGCCCGCAAGCGGATTGTATGGCGCCAACGGTATGATCTTTGGCCCGGATGGTCGCTTGTACGTCACGCAAGCGTTCGGCAGCCAGATCACGGCGGTCAATATTAACAGCGGGAGTCTGGAAGTGATCTCTCCGCTCGGCGGACCGATTGTCGCGCCAGATGATGTCGCCTTTGATTCGCACGGCACTATGTACGTCACTGAGGTGATGAGCGCCCGCGTGTGCGCCCGGACGCCGGACGGCAAGGTGCGCATCGTCGCGGACAATCTTCCTAGCGCAAACGGCATTACTATTCATCAAGATCGTGTGTTCATCGACGAGTTTCGCGGCGGCGGACGGATTTTTGAGCTGTATCCGTACGATGGTCGCGCGCCGCGCCTGATCGCTGAGGGTTTGCGCGGGCCGAATGCGTTGATGGTCGGCCCAGATGGCAAGCTCTATTTTCCACTTGTCCCGAACGGCGAAGTATGGCGCGTCGATATTGAAACCGGAGTCAAAGAAAAAGTCGTCGACGGTCTGAAATCTCCGCCGGCGGTGAAGTTCAACCGCAAGGGGGAACTGATCGTACCCCAAGCAGGGACTGGCGAAGTCGTTCGCATTGACACTCAAAGCGGCGGCAAAACTGTCATCGCCAAGGTACGTCCAGGTATCGATAACCTCGCCTTCAGTCCGGATAACCGACTGTTCATTTCGCACTTTGTTGATGGCGGCGTCGCCGAAGTCGCCACGGATGGCAGTAACACCGAACGCACCCTCGTCCCTGGCGGTCTCGTTGGCCCCTGGGGTTTGGCCTGTGGCAGTGACGGCAACTTGTATCTTAATGATGGACTCAGCATGGCAGTGCTCTCTTCGACAAACCAGATGCGCCGACTCGGCGGCCTGCTCGACAACACGTTTCCGGGTTTCGTGCGCAGTCTCGCGGCGGGCGCGCCTGGAGAGCTATGGCTCACCACGATCACCGGCGATGTGGTCCAATATTTCCCCGATGGTCGCCCATTCAACATGCTGATCCGTAAATTAAAAAACCCTTACGGACTAGCAAGACTAAACGACGGCGCAGTCGCCGTGGCTGAAACTGGGGCCGACAAACTGCTGCGAGTCGACGCGACAGGACAGGCGACCACGATTGCTGAAGGCTTGGCGAAACCGTGCGAAGTCGTTGCGACGCCCGACGGCGCACTCTTCGTGAGTGAACTGGGCAACAAACGAGTGGTCAAGATAGAAGCGAGCGGTGCTGTGACTCCCGTCGCTGATAACTTAGACAAACCCAAGGGATTGGCATTGCGCAACGGCGCGTTGCTCGTGCTCGACCGCGGGCTGAAAGAATTACGCGCGGTCGATCTCAAATCCGGCCAACAGCAAACCCTCGCCTTCAATCTTCCGGTGGGCGACCCGCCAAACTGTTCTCGCGGGCCGATGGATTTTTCCGGCGGATTGGCCGTCAGGCAGGATGGGATAATCTATATCGCGGCGGATGGGGAGGGAAGCGTACTGACCCTCACGACCGAGAGATAAGTTGTAACAACGTCATGTGTTACGTAGTGCGTGAAACGTAAAACAAACGACACGCATAACGTAACACGTTTTTTCAACTCTATAATGAGAATGAGGCGGAGGAGCGCTACCATGCCCGATATGACCGTAACTCACCACACCACCTTCGTTAATGATGTACGCCTGCATTATGTCACCGCTGGTCAGGGCGACCCGGTCGTGCTGCTGCACGGTTGGCCGGAGACCTGGTATCAGTGGCGCAAAATCATTCCCGCGCTAGCAGAGAAATATACCGTCATTGCTCCAGACATGCGCGGGCTCGGTGATTCTTCAAAGCCCGCCACTGGCTACGACAAACGCACGATTGCTGACGACATCCACAAATTAGTGCAAAAACTCGGCTTCAGCCGGATCTTCCTGGTTGGACACGACTGGGGCGGACCAGTCGCGTATGCTTATGCTGCCGCGCACCGCGATGACGTGCGTCGCCTGGTTATCCTTGATGTACCGATTCCAGCAGCAGGGCTTGAGCAAATCCCCCAAGCCACACCGCGCGGGGGTTTATGGCACGTCTCTTTTCACGGCGTACGCGACCTGCCGGAAGTGCTCGTGCAAGGTAAGGAACGTGAATACCTCACCTGGTTTTACCGGACTGCTTATAATCCGACGGCTATCTCCGAAGAAGACATCAACGAGTACGTCCGCTGTTACTCGGCGCCGGGAGGAATGCGGGCGGGGTTCGAGTACTATCGCGCCATCTGGACCGATGTCGAACATAATAAAGAAAACGCCAAAACGAAGCTGACCATGCCGGTGCTTGCGCTCGGCGGCAAGTATAGCTTTGGCAAACGCACGCTGACTTCTCTACAGACGCTGGCGGAAAACGTGCGCGGCGGAGAAATCGATCATTGCGGACACTGGATTTCCGAAGAACGCCCAGATCACTTGCTTGAGCAGTTGTTGATTTTCTTCGGCGAAGAGGGCTGATGCTCTCTCAGAGGTCCCGAGCTAACGCTCGACGATACTGCCGCCAGTGCAGGAGCACTTCTCGTAGGCTTTGCTTAAGAACCGTCAAGTCGTTGCCTGTCGCCACCCGGCGCATGTCGCCCTGCGCCTTGACGGTTCGCCCTCTACACCAGGAGGCGAGATAGCGAGCACGGCCAAGCCACGAATCGTGCAAGAGCAAGAAGATCGCAATACGACTCACGGGATTAAGTGCTTCAGGTCCGTCAAAGATATGAAAGAGTCGGTGACGAGCAATGACATCGAGCCTACGTTGGTGAGCATCCGCGGGAGAACGGCGCAAGAATTCTTGCGGCATGGCAAGATCTAATTCACGGCAGAGTACGCGTACCGGCGTCCAGAATCCGCGCGGCACCCGCAGCATTTTCACCCAACGAGCAAGACGCTCCCAATCGATTTCGTCACAACGCTCCAACACCCATAGGATATCCCAAGCGGTTTTCAGCCCCAGTGCGAACAAATGCGTCGACACATGGATACCGGTATGAAGCAGAAAGCCTTCCGGATCCAGCGTCGCAAAGGGTTCCATTCCAGGCACGGGGCGAGCATGAGCCAGCATGTCTGTTTCTGGCAGTCCCCAAAAAGCAGGCATAATCCGCGTGTGAATCTCAAGTGCAACGCCTTGAAACATCACTGGCGCAAGATGATGAGTGGCGGGCAGCATGCCATCGGTCTCTCCTTGCCAGCCCGCCGCAAGCAAGCGGCGACGCACGTCGGCAGCAATCGCTGGGTCAATGTATACATCAAGGTCTCCCGCGGCGCGCACAAACGACGACTCGTCAGCTTCACCAGCCAGCGCCAAGCGGGCGGCCCCTTTCAAGAGAACACCCTGCCCCCCGACCTCTCGCAAAGTCTCGGCAATTCGTCGCAGCGCCTCACGCTGCACAAGTTCGCGAAATCCCTCCCGGATAGCCTTGGCTTTCAGACGATGGAGAAAAAATGCCGGAGCCCAACGTGTCATCACGGAATGCGCTAAGGCGTTCAGCAGGGGGCGCGCCAAGCCGCAACGACTGAGATATTCAGCCTGATGTTCCCAATCGAAATCAGCCCGCCCAAGAATCCGCGCTTCCTGCCGCCCCCAGTCTCCAGCAGGAGAACGCGCGGCTTTGAGAAAGGTACGGCAGGCGCCAATGCCGTTTACATATGCGCGGCTGAGCGCTCCAGCTTTACGATTTTCTTCGATAACCTGCCGCGTGGCGAAACGTTCTGCCGCCAATTGCGGGTGTGCAAGGCGCGCGCGCAGAGTCTGTACGACTTCAGCATTGGAAGTGAGATGAAGACAAAGGTCGCAGAGTCCTTGATACTGTTTGCGAAACGGAAAATTTTCAAACCCGGGAGTTTTACGCAGTTCTTCTCGCAAGCGTGATGGACCAAAGGTGCGAATCGTATCCAGCACGGGATCTTGTTGATGACGAGTGAATAACTCGCGGAGTGAAGCGCTGCGGAGAGAGCCAACGATCAACGGAGACTCCGGTTTCTCAAAGTAGGAAGGGCCGTTGCAGACGGTCATCCGACCGTCGTCAGTGATAGCTGGGAAGAAAGCAGCGCCGCAAAAGCCTTCCTCCTCGCCGCGCAACGACTCCAACGGCAAGGCGCGAGCTCGCCCCACCGGTTGCACGTCATAGAAACGTAACCGTACACCCGGTTTGCCTGAGAATGGCGCAACGAGCTGGGGCAGATCGGATTCGTCCGCGACTCGTACAATATTAATATTGACAGAGAAGATCTGCTCTTCCGCAGCTTGCGCAATATGCAGTACGGCTTGTGGTCCTTGAAACTCAGCATGATAACGATCGTAACTCACGGTCAAGGCGTTCAGTCCTGCTCGCCGCAGCGCCTTCAATTTTCGCCGTGCGCCCGAAAGCGACTTTCCCCAAAATCCATTCGTAGTCATTACCGGGGAAATGCCAAGCTTTTTACATTCACGAATGAGGCGCAGCACAATTTTTTCTCGCAGCATCGGCTCACCACCGGTAATCTGGAGGGAGCGCACTCCCGCAACCGCAGCTTGCCTTACGTAATCCACCAACTCAGTCTCTGACGGTTCTCCCTTGACGTGCGGATCGCTTTCCACACTGCAATGCCCACAGGACATGTTACAGCGTCGCGACACCATAAGCGCCATATACGACGGCGCGGTTGCAGGCAGAGTCATGTTAAGCGGCCTCTTCGCATACCGTCTCGACGCTCTTCATCATGTGCGCCAACGGGCCTCGCCCGAGATCATAGACAGGAATTGTCGCCGCAAACGGACGCATGCGGCGGATAGCCTCACCAAAGTCATACAGGCGCGCCATATTTGAATAAGGCAACGTGGCCAAGAGTGCGCGAGCCGGTTCTAGTTTTCGCGCCACAGTGGGGATAGCCCCACTGCCGGGGCGATCGAGAAATATCGCAGCCACCAATCGAGTCTCTTGCAATTGCGGTTTCCCGTCAACCTCATACGGATGGAAGGCATACCCCTCAAGCGTTGGAGCGCACGACGGTGAGGCCAACATTCGCGCCCAGAGCTCCTCACCCAGCAACGCGCGACTCGGGGCGCGCAACGATACTCGTCGCGGCGTGGCTTTCGCTACGCAACGGTCCATCGCAATTAAGGACATATCGTCACAGAGCAACGACCACCCTTGTCGCCACAAAGCACAGGCGAGCGTTGATTTTCCCGCTTCACCACGACCCAGGAGAACAACACCGCTGCCGTTTTTCGCCCAGTATGGCCACGGCGAAGGCCTTGATGCCGAACAGCGTGCCCATGGTGGACGAGATCGTGAACAGCGGCGCCAC
>JBFWZL010000086.1:0-15535 GCA_050185455.1 Binatia bacterium
TTGGCAGTCCACCTCTACACGGAAAGAATTCACGCGGCTACAAGTACGGGCAATTTTCATACAAATAGGAGGAGTCTAGGCCTGGGCGTGAAGCACTGCCGAAAATCAGTTAATGAAGCTGTCTCAAAACTCCCCCAAAACCAAAAAAAGGCGGATTTCCAGAGTTGCAAAAGGGCCGTTGTTGACGAAATTCCCGGTGCTCTACGTTGGGAAACTTGCCCCGCAAGCCGTATGGTTCCGATGTCACCGACGCCCCATGAGACCGGATCACACGCTTGATTCCTCGCCCCGTTCGTTTGTGGCAGAAATAAGAGCAATCCGAAGAAGCTCGACAGCTGCGCACGGAACTTTACGGGCGGTTTACCGCAGGTTTTGACACGGTGGACTTGGAAGACGCCAAAGCACTCGTAGATCTCAGACAAATCCAAGACAAGTCGCGAGCAAGGCAAAACAGGCGCACTGAGCGTCCTGCTTGAGAAAAACGCCACGGGTTCCATTTCTATCAATCAGGGCTGGAGCCCGTGAGTCTGTCGCACAGTAGCCTGGGCGTTACGCTGCCTGTTGTTCTTTCTGTTTAAGCAACTTCGCAATGATCTGGGTGATCACCTGATCAGCTAGATTACGAACTTCATCTTGCGTTTTTGGTTGAATAGGATGCTGGACGAGAACCGGCTCGTACTGCGGCATGCCGAGAGCCGTGCATTGTGCATGAGCAGCGCCGATGAACTCGGTAGTTGTGACGTTCGCGGTGGGAATATTTTTTTCTTCGAAGTAAACTACGTCGTGCGAACTGCACGAAATGCAGGCCCCTCAATCGCTGAGGGCTTCTATGACCGCGTCACACTTCTCCGTCAGCTCAGCTTTGATCGCCTCAGGCGCGGGACGCGTCACTGTCGGTTTCATACGACGGAGAACTTCTTTCACACCATACTTGTCTCGCAGTATTTCTTCCACACGGTCAAGGAAGAAGACGCCTTTCGATTTGCTGATATCGAGCAGCCCAACGGTTGTCCCAGCCAGAGTATCCAGCCGGGGCGCAAATGCCTTTCGTGACCGTTCCACTTTATCTGTGGGGTCAAGCAACATATCACTCATACAGAGTCTCCTTTCTGAAGAGAATATCTTCGCTATCCTTGAATTTCTTTTGTGGTGATCTTACTCCCGGCGTCGCCTCCTGCCCAGCCTTGCACGGCAGCGGAAAAACGACCCGCCGTACCGCCAGCCACGATAATCGTGAGGTTTTCGGGTTTGGCGAACTTCGGGAACAGAGTGTCGTCAGTTGGCGGCTCACGGTCTTTCTTGGGCGTCCGCAGCATGCTCACTCCCACGCCTTCGCCGCCATTCACACCGGGACGTAGTGCACGCAAGGGTTTGCGGACCTTTTCGTAAATAAACTGGCGCAGATCGTTCTTCGACCAGCCGTCCTGCTTGAACGTCTTCGCATGCTCCGGGCAGACAACTAGGACGGTATCGGAAAAGAGAGGAAAGTTTTTATGGTTCCACAATGCGGTCATCGTCCAACCAAGCGACAAGGCTAACTGCTCAGCGTCACGGCTCGCATGATCATTGATCTGCATAGGCGAGTGACCGGCAAAAAGCGTGATTGTGCTTTGCTCAGGGCGATATCCTCTTTCGATATGGAGCGATTCCCAGGGGCTCTCCTCTTCATTTTCACCCACGCAGAACGTGTACTGCGCCGGATGGCCCATCGTCGCTTTCG
This sequence comes from Binatia bacterium, assembly GCA_050185455.1. Classification (GTDB taxonomy): domain Bacteria; phylum Desulfobacterota; class Binatia; order Bin18; family Bin18; genus SYOC01. The sequence goes on from JBFWZL010000086.1 coordinate 1,721, forward strand.
TAATCTCATGTGGCTTGGCCCCGCCAATGTTGATGATACAAAGCCGAAACGCGCGGCCAATCGTGGCGTTGGCGCGGAAGCCATGACCAAGGGCATTATGACCGCAATTCACGCCAATCCGCTGACGAATTGGCCCGTTAAGAATCGCCATTGGCGTCGCGGAAAACGTCGTGACATTGATGCCATGAATACAGAATTGTTCCTCACACATCGCTTCGACACCGGCAAGCACGACCGGCAAGTACGACGGATGACAACCCGCCATGACGGCGTTAATTGCGACTTTTTCGACCGTTGCGCGACCATAGTTTGGGCCGATGAGACCGATTAGCTCTTGCGGGTCACGGTCCGTCGCCGCGAGCATACGCTTTACTCGTTGCTCCGTCGGCGGTACGACAGGTAATCCATCGGTGACTCCGCGAGAGTAAAGTAATTCAATGGGATCGTCTTCTTGGACTTCAATACGTTGGGAAGACAATGCAGCGGTCTCTGGCATGGGTTCCTCCTTAACAGCCAAGTCCATTGAGCCTCTTGGGTCTCTGTTGAGTTGATTGAGTCAATGACACAGGCTCTATAAACTCTATGACCCTATGGACTCTATAGCCAGTTATTTAATCGCCTGTGGATTCACGGGCGAACCAACCGCGCCCGTAATCGGCAACGGTGGCGCGACAAACATAAACTCGTAGACGTTATCTTTCGCACAGTCCTCGGAAAGCTCTTCAAAATCAAAAATCTCACCGACTAACATGCCGGCATGGACGATCAGAATGATGTGCAATGGTTGAAAGGCGTCGGACGTTTCGTTGGGAATGACTTCCGTTCCCCACGTATCCGTTGCATACCCAGCGACTTGCTTCTCGCATAGCCATGAGGCGCATGCCACGCCCAGACCCGGAGCTGGACCGCCGCTGTATGTCCCCCAGTTTTTCTCTTCGCGCACCTGAGCGAGCTGTCCAGTGCGAATCAAGACGATATCGCCCTTGCTCACGCTGACTTTGGCCATTGCAGCCGCACCGTCTAGGTCAGCGGGATAAATCGCTTCTCCTGCTTCGAGCCATTTTTTGCCTTTGTAACGCGGCATATCAAGGAGTACACCACGGGTGATAATTTTGCTCTTGGCGTTTTCGATGCCGTTCTTTTTCGCGCCCGAGCTGGTAATTTCATTCGCCGCGAAGCCGTTATACATTTTGTCTTCGTAAAGAATATGTGCGAGTGCGTCCCATTGTGTGGCGCATTGCAACGGCATGGTCACGGCGTCGTCCGTATAACGGATATTCGGAAGATGGTTTTGTGCGCCAGCGACGATATCTCCGCCGTCTTGCAGCATAAAGTGAATGGGATTGAAACGCCCGAATGAACCAGTTTGAGGACCCTTGTCGTCAAAGGGAATCGCCAGAGAAAAAGATTTCCCTTGTTTCACTAGCTTTGCGGATTCAACGACTTTCTCCGGCGTAATATAATTGAGCGTACCGAGTTGGTCATTCGTTCCCCACTTCCCCCAATTTTTATATTTTTGCCCGAGCGCTTTCACATCTTCCATCGTGTATTTTTCCGGCATGTGCGGTCCTCCTTTATGGCTCCTCTCTTTACATTTCCATTTCGGCTCGTCAACGTAACTGTGCTATGAGCCCAAAACCGCGCCAAGCTGGACAGCGTGTCCCCGAAGGAATTCTTCGATAGGCATACGGCGCTTTCCTTCAAGTTGCACTTCCAGCAACGACAGCTGCCCGTCTCCAGTCACGATAAGGAGATGCACAGGCGAAACCTCCGCCACCGTGCCGGGAGTAACGTGAGAACGGACAGGTTGCATATCAGGGCGAGCTCTGACTCATTTGAGCAGCGTCCCCCCCCCCACCGTATCAGCGGCGGGCCAGGGGTTAAAGGCGCGTATGCGTCGCTCGATCGTGCTAGCACTGAGGCGCCAATCAATATGCCCATCTTCTTTCTTGATAATTGGGGCATAGGTTGCGCCAGCTTCGTTCTGTGGACGAGCCAGTAATTGTCCGTGCTTCAAGAGGCGCAGCGTTTCTCGTAGCGTCTCCGCGCCGAGTGTGGACAATTTATCGTGCAGGCTTCCTCCGGTATCGTCTGCTTCTATCGGAATTGCTTTTTGAAGCAAAATGTCGCCAGTATCCATCTGCTCACTGATACGCATAATAGTCACGCCGGTTTCTTCTTCCCCTTCCGCGATCGCCCACTGGATAGGTGCTGCACCCCGATATTTCGGGAGAAGAGAAGCGTGCACGTTAATGCAGCCAAGCGGCGGCAGCGTGAGGATCGAGTTCGGCAGCATCCTCCCATAGGCTGCGACAACAATCAGATCAGGTTGCCACGCACGGAACGGTTCGAGCGCCTCCGGCGTTCGTAATTTAGCAGGTTGAAACACGGGAACCTGGTATGCTTCGGCGAGCTTCTTCACGGGCGGGGCGTGCAGGATCATCCCACGTCCGGATGGCTGATCTAGCTGAGTCACCACACCGATGACGACATCTTGTCCGTCCAGCAACGCCTGCAACGAAGGCACGGCGAATTCAGGCGTGCCCATGAAGACGAGGCGAAGCGACTTAGCAGGATCGAGTGAAGGCACGTGCGTGACCATAGAGAGGTAGAAATTCGTTGAGACGGAAGGGGAAGCTGGGAGAAGATAAGAACAAAAAGTCAAAAGAGAAAGGAATCTTTTCTCTTATTCCCAACCCCCAGTCCCTAACCCCTAGATCGTCGACTTTCCCTTATGAGGCTGAAGTTCGAGTGGCCGGCCTTCGCGTAACAATTTTTTAACACGACGGGAATACAGTTCACGCTTGAGACGACTGATCCGATCAATAAATAGCTTTCCGTCCAAGTGATCGATCTCGTGTTGGAGCGCCACGGCCAGGAGATCTTCAGCTTGCAGTGTGATCTCTTTCTGATCTGGCGTCCACGCTTTGACTTCGACCTTCGCCGATCGCTTTACCTCAGCCGTGTAATCAATCACACTCAGGCACCCCTCTTCCCAGATAATGTTCCCTTCCCGGGCGGTAATGACTGGGTTGATCAGCTTGAGTAGGTCTTTCCCTGGTTCCTCATGATTAATATCAATGACGATGATCCGCTGAGGAACTCCTATTTGCACGGCCGCCAAACCGACGCCTGGCGCATCATACATGGTCACAACCAAGTCCTCGACGGTTTCCACGAGGCTTCCATTGATATTAGCGACGGGTTGACCGCCCTGCTTCAGGCGGGAGTCAGGGTAGTGCAAAATTTCTCTAATCATCACCCGGATCTATAACATGTTATACGGATCGACATCAACGATGATGCGCACGTGCGGTGATCGCTCCCGATCAAGGAATTCTTCTTGGACCTGTCCAACAATGTCATGCAAAAGGAGTCGGTCCTCTCCTTTTAGTAAGACTTGCCAACGGTCACGGCCCTTGATTCGTTCAATTGGCGCGGGAGCAGGTCCCAGAATTGAAACGCTCTTACGATTGCGTGGAACTTTTGCCGAGACGAGTTGGGCGAATCGTTCAGCGGACTCCCGCACTCGTTCTCCATCTTTTCCCTCGAAACGGACATTCACCATACGCGCGAATGGAGGGTACCCAAGTTTTTTGCGGTAACGAAGCTCCAAGGTGGCAAAGCGAGAGAAATCATGTTGGGCGGCGCAACGAATGCTGTAATGCTGTGGAGAGTACGTTTGGATAATCACTCGACCTGGCTCCTTCCCACGACCAGCTCTACCCGCTACTTGTGTCAGTAACTGGAAGGTTCGCTCTGTCGCCCGAAAGTCCGGAAGGTTCAACGCTACATCAGCGAGTAAGACGCCAACTAAAGTGACGCCTGGGACATCATGCCCTTTCGTCACCATTTGCGTGCCGATCAACACATCGGTCTCATGCGCGCGCCATGACTTCAGCACTCCATCAAGAAATCCCCTTTTGCGCGTGCTATCTCGATCCAACCGTGCGATGCGGGCTTGCGGTAGCAACTGGCGTACGGCTTCCTCGACTTGCTCTGTCCCCATACCACTCCCCTCTAATTCAGGCTCTCTGCAGTGAGGACAAATATCAGGCGCGGATCGAGAAAATCCGCAATAATGACATCGTAAGACTCGCCCTCCTAGATGAAAGGTCAGCGTTACGCTGCACTGCGAGCAAGAGAGCGCTTCGCCACAACTGCGGCATTGTAAGTAGCTCGCGTATCCTCTTCGATTGAGAAACAGGACACTTTGCTTTCTCACCTGATAGTTCTCGATCAGCGCCTCTCGTAATGAAAGAGAAAAAATTCTCCCAGCGTCGGTCTCGTTATACTGCCGTTGACGCAAATCGACGATTTCTACCGACGGCAAGAGGCGCGCCTCCACGCGCTCAGGAAGCTCCAGAAGAGAGTACCTTTGGGTTTGACAATGCGAGTAGCTTTCGAGTGAAGGCGTCGCTGATCCAAGCACAACAGGACAAGAAGCAATCTGGCCACGCACAATGGCAAGGTCTCTGGCATTATAACGCGTTCCTTCTTCTTGCTTATAAGCTGGGTCGTGCTCTTCATCCACAACGATCAAGCCTAGGTGGTCGAGTGGCGCAAAGACAGCAGAACGAACGCCAATGACGATTTTTACTTCGCCACGTGCAATACGTTGCCACTCCGCCCAACGCTCACCCGCGGCCTGCGCACTATGCAGGACAGCCACTCGCTGGCCAAATCGCTGTTGTACACGTTCGATAAATTGATGGGTCAACGCGATTTCAGGCACAAGGAAAAGAACGTTTTTCTGCTTGTCAATCGTTGTGCGCGCAGCATGAAGATACACCTCGGTCTTCCCGCTTCCCGTCACGCCGTGTAGGAGGAACACCCGAAATGTATCGGCATGGATCGCGGCAGTAATCTTTTTGTGAGCATCGACCTGTGTGGAAGATAGCTGCACGGTGTAAGCATCTTTCTGAAGAGGCGGGTCTTCTAAGAAGTCGACCGTGGCCCTTTCAGCCGCTTTGCTGGAACGGACTGTCTCACGGATCTCTACGAATTGTAACCGTTCCAATTGGTGCAGGACGTTTGAGATGCGCACCTGAGGAAACCGCCGTCGCAAAGTTTTTAGCGAGACTCGCTTTTTCTCCTGCACGTAAGCGAATATATTTTTTTCGTTTATAGACAGTTTATCAACAAAGAAATGAGGCTCTGACAATGAACGAGATTCCTCCTCCGTCTGTTCTGATTTTGACGGTCGCCTCTTTTTTTTGGCGTGATCCCCTTTCACTTTGACAATGGATTCTCCTTCTCTCAGCATTCCTCCCGGCAACATAGCGCTCAACATCTCCCCTGGAGGCGTCAAATAATACCGCGCCGCCCATTGCCAGAGACGCATTAAGTCCTGAGAAAAAACAGGGACTTCGTCGATAATATCGAGAATTTCCTTAATTTTTTCTGGGTTGGCTATATTTTGCTCTTCATTCCATCGTACAAAAATTCCTGTTATTTTTCGCTTACCTACAGGAACAACAACCCTGACGCCAGGCACGAGTCGCGAGGCGAGCATCTCCGGCACCCAATAAGAGAGCAGATTTTTCCCAGCAATTGGCACGGGAACTGCTATATCACTAAGAGACAAAGGGAAAGAATTTTTCTCTCCTAACATTTGACAAATTGGTTTTCTTATTCCATACTAAGTAACTGAAATAGGTGATGTTTATTAATCCCGAGGATTATCGATGTTATCGCCAGGTTATTTGCTAAGAAAGGTGATTTCGCCAGTACTTACATTTCTTCCTGGCGCGGAAAAAGGCTATCTGAGCCTTGATATCGGTTCAAGTTCCGTGAAGATGCTTGAAGTGCGCGGTGGACACGATGCACTGAAAGTTGTGAATGCTGGTATTGCTCAATTACCAGCCAATGCGATTCAAGGCAATGTTGTACAGGATCCGGAAAGTGTTGCTCGCACGATCCGGCATTTAGTGACCTCGCAAAAAGTCAGAGCCTCTGAAGTGATCGCCGCCATCCCGGGTCCGGCAGTCATTATTAAACGAGCGACATTCCCCATCCAAAATCCGGATGAGCTTGAGGAGACCATCCTTTTTGAGGCTGGCAACTTCATTCCAGAAAGTCTTGAGAACGTGAACCTCGATTATCAAATCCTCGATTCTGCTCAAGATGCAAATGAGGTCGACGTTCTGTTGGTCGCCGTGCGCAAGGATGTAATCAACAGTTATGTCTCAGCCATTAGCGGAGCCGGTCTGCTCCCTGTTGTCGTCGATATAGATTATTTCGCCTTAGAGAACATGTTCGAACTGAATTACGCTCCCGAGCCGGAAGAGATTGTGGCGCTCATTAATATTGGAGCACGGTATTCTTCCATCAATATCATGAAAGGGGGGCGTTCAGCCTTTACCGGCGATGTCCCGGTCGGCGGGCGTCAATTTACGGAGACCCTCGCTCAAACATTGGGTGTCAGCCACGAAGAAGCTGAAGATTTGAAGATCTTTGGCGATGAGGAAGAAACGAAACGTAAGGAGGTCGAACACATTATTAGCACTGCTGCTGATCAGCTGCTTGATGAAGTGCAACGAGCCTTAAGCTTTTTTTGGACGGGTTCGACGGAAGAACAAATTCATGCCGCTTATTTGAGCGGAGGCAGTGCGCATCTCCCCGGACTAGTGGAAGCCATGAGCGAACGTTTACAGATCCCAGTCATGTTTTCCGACCCTTTTCGGACGTTATCAATTGGCCGACAGGCAGATGAGCAGTTTCTCCGGGAACACGCCTCGGCTCTCGCCGTCAGCGTAGGGCTTGCAACTCGGAGGCCTGGAGACAAATGATTCGCATCAATCTCCTTCCTGTACGAGCAATAGACCAAGTCTCCTCTCGGCGAAAGGAATTGGGACTAGTAGGGAGTATTTTTGTCCTAACCTTTCTTTCCATCCTGATCGTTCAAGTGCTCCAATCGTCGCAATTGACGGAGGCGGGTGAAACGTCAGACCGTTTAGAACGAGAATTAACGAAAATTCGCAAAGAAAACAAAGACCTTGAGAAACTAGAGCAGCAAAAAAAAGAGCTTGAGGAAAAGATTCGCGTGGTGAACGCCCTCACTGCCCCGCAAAGGAGAACAGCACCCGTTCATGTTCTCGACGACTTGAGTTCAAGCTCTCCACAGTTTCTCTGGCTTACTGAATACACTGAGAATAGAGGAGCAGCCCAGATCCGGGGAAAAGCTATAGATAATCAAACGATTGCGTTGTTTGCCAATAATCTTGCGAACTCCCCCTATTTTCGCAACGTAGAAATCAGAGAGACCCAACAAGAAGCGCAAGTCGTAGCAGTTCGCGGTAGATCGGGAAGAAGTGCAGCACGAGAGACGGAAACACCTTCTTCGGTAATGATGACAAAGTTCCTCCTAGAAGCAGCTATTAACTATGGTCTCCCCGTTGAAACCGCAAACAATGAAGAAGGCGAAGCGTCGCAAAGCAAAAAAGGCGTGACGAAAAAAACTCCAACACAGGCGGCCACTGCGGCGAGCGCCAGCACTCCGGATAAGGAATGAATATATGGTAGATCGTATTCTTTCCTTGCCTTTTAACCAACGGTTGCTGGTATATAGTGGGTCTGCGATTCTTCTCATCCTCTTCTATGCCTTCGTCTTTTACTTACCTCGCTCAGCCCAGATTTCAGAAAAACAAGAAAATATTCGGTCACTTGAAGGGGAAAAAGCAAAACTCCAGGCTCTCCTAAAAGACCGAGCCAACACAAAAACCGAAATACAAAAGGTAGAGGAACAATTTAACAGAGCAAAAGCACAGCTTCCCGAGGAAAAAGAGATTCCTGAGTTGTTGAGGCAGGTCTCAAACTTAGGCCGAGACTCAGGTCTCGACGTAGTCCTGTTTCGTCAAAAATCTGAAGTATTTCAGGACCTTTATGCGGAAGTTCCGGTCGAAATGTCGGTGCGGGGTAGTTATCATCAAATTGCACTTTTCTTTGATAAAGTTCGTCGTCTTGATCGTATCGTAAACGTTTCTGACACTAATATAAAAAATCCTCAACTCGTAGGCGGGCAAATGCAAATCGACGCCGCCTTCTCGGCGACGACCTTCCGTTTTCTTAATGAGGAAGAGCGGGAGCGGGTTGCAAAAGAAAAAGAAGCAGCAGCAAAGAAGAAAGGGAAGAGGCAAAGGGAGACAAAATGACTTCCCGGAATTCTTGGTGCAACTGGCTTGCAGCAATAAGTTTTTTGGGCGCATTTTCTTTAGGAGGGATGCCTCGTCAGGTTCACGGACAAGCATATTCCGCTGAAGATGCGTATCACTATATAGCAACAGGGAAACGGGACCCCTTTTTCCCTCCGTTTCGGACGACGGAATCCGAACCGGTTGAAATGGATGAACCAAAGACGCCACTGCAACGTTTCGATATTGGGCAACTTAAACTTGTTGGTGTCATCTGGGAGGCGGAAGAACCTAGGGCCCTCATAGAAGATAGCGGCGGGCTTGGTTATATCGTAACGCGCGGCACGCTGATCGGATCAAGAGGCGGGGTCGTTAAAACCATCGAACCGAAGAGAATTACGATCGAAGAGTACCAAACGGATTTCTTTGGTAAACGACAAGCGCAGGAAAAAGAGTTACGCTTGGTCACGACCGATTCTCCTCGGGAAAAGCAAAAGAAACAAGAACCGTAAAAAGCGTCGGCGCCGTAAGAGGGAGAGTGGGGATGAGGAATGTGCCGAAGAGAAAAGGAAAAAGGACAGTGGTGGTCCTGTGCGCTTTGCTTGCGACGAGTGCTTGCACCCAGCAAGTAAAAAAGTCTGCACCTCCGCCGCCGACGCCTCCTCTTTCTGAACAACAAGCGTCTGCACCACCTGTGACTCCACCAATGTTTAACGGACCGTTGCGCCTTCACGAGGTACGCGTGATTGAGTCATTAGGGCAACATAGCGTGCTGTTCCGACTCTCTCGCCCGCCGGAAGGAATCGATTATTTTCCGCTGCGCAATCCGAACCGTTTAGTCATTGATATCAAGGGTGCAATCGAACCCCTACAACAAGTACACAACTACAAAGCCGCGGATCCCCTCATTGCCGCCGTGCGTGTCGGCAACTACCAAGGCCGCATGCGACTAGTGGTGGACCTAAAAGGCGGAGAGCCGCCGTCTTTTTCTGTTGATAACTACGACACCCTTATTACCGCGTTCATCGGAGAGAAAAGTGAGAAAGCGAGCGGGAAAGCACACGCGGAAAGCAACGCTCAGGTATTATTTCTCGCCGACGAACTGAAAGAAGCGCAGCGAACACAGTTCGCTTCAGCAATGCATCAGCCGCCCTTGACAACGTCCACAGAAAAAACGCCCCCCACTTCGGATCTGGCAACGAAAAATGGCAGTATTGTTTCCCCGCAGAAGAAGTCCGAAGCCAGCGTGGCAGTCGAAGAGAGTCCACAAAAAGATCAACCGAAAGAGCCCCTAACCCTCGCTTCCCGAACATCTTCGACGGCTTCTACCCCAGCGTCCGCACCGACAATCAAGACAAACACGAGCAACGCGAATAATATTCAAGAAGAAATCCTTGCCCCAACTCCATCTCCGGCCCAATTTGAAGCAAACCTGACAGAAACAAGCCTCCCTACGGAAGAAGAGCCGTGGGAAGTAAAACGTATCACTCAAGCTTCTGCCTCAGTTACTCAGAAAGCACGGCGTACAGGGCAAAAGGAAGCAGAGAATCCTCTGCTCCTTGCCCGCGAGGACAGTACACCTTCGGCCGCGGAATTCAGAGCTGATCAAGCTCTGCAATATACTGGGAAGAAAATTTCGCTCGATTTCAAGAACGCAGATATCCATGATGTCTTGCGCATTGTTGCCGAGGTAAGCGGACTGAATATTGTAGCTACTGACGACGTGAAAGCGCGAGTAACGCTACGACTCGTTGAAGTGCCTTGGGACCAAGCTCTCGACGTTGTCCTCCAATCGAACGGCTTAGAAAAAACCCAGACCGGCAACGTGATCACAGTATCAACAACCAAGCGCTTGGAGACGGAACGAAACGCACGTCTCGCTGCACAAAATGCGCAGCTAAAGATCACGCCGTTGGCAACGGAGTATGTAAAAATTAACTACGTGAAAGCGACAGACGTGGTAGCCTTGATCTCACGCGAGACGCAGCAGCGGGCTTCCAGCACTGGAACGGGAGCTGTCGCTGCTACTCGTTCTTCTTCCGCCGGTGGGGCGACAGGAGGAGGGGGAAGAACGCAGCAAGTGGCGCTGATGTCTCCACGAGGCACGATCGCGGCTGATTCTACCACAAATGTACTGATCCTCCGTGACCTGCCGGAAAACATTGCCGCTGTACGCGAACTCGTTCGTAATGTTGATGTGCAAACGCCACAGGTAGTGATTGAATCATATCTTATAACGACAAGTGAGAATCTTAACCGAGCCTTGGGCATTCAATGGGGATATGGTTATAGAGCAGGGCCAGAGACGGGAAATCCCACTGGTGTGAACTTCCCAGGCCGAATTGGCCTCGGCGGGTCTGGATTAACGACAGGAACAGGCGGCGTTCCTTTCATTGCCGATTTTCCGGCTGCCGGGGTAGCCCCAGGGTCAGGCGCGGCGCTTGATCTGCTACTAGGCTCACTGGACGGCTCTCAAGCCCTTGCTGCACGTCTGAGTGCTTTGGAACAGCAAGGAAAAGTGCGGGTTATCTCCCGCCCACGAGTCGTAACGATCAATAACAAGGCAGCTGACATCCGCTCTCGGCGAGTCGTTCGCGTGCCTATCATTTCTGGTTCGCTCAACGTAGGAGGGGCTGGAGCAACTCAAGGAGGCGGCAACGCCTTCCAAGAGTTCGATGTTGGCATCACCCTGAAGGTCACTCCGCAGATATCCTCTGATGGGTTTGTCTTGCTCGATATCGACGCGGAGACGAGCGATTTGGCTCCAGCAAGCGTACGAGCCACTGGCTCAGGTTCGTCTTTTCCGCTTATTCCGGATACACTCACCCGCACTGCAAGTTCAAACGTTTTAATCCGAGCTGGGGATACCTTTGTTTTAGGCGGTATCCTTCAAGATACTATTGATCAATCAGAAACTGGCATTCCCTATCTGCGCGACACGCCCGGTCTTGGATGGCTTTTCCGTGGACGGAGCAACAGCCGATTAAAAAGCGAATTATTAGTTTTCATCACACCTAAACTCGTTGCGGGTTTGTCCACTACGTCGTTACCGACTGCCCAACAGTTGTGGGAAAGTCGATCGAAAAATAGTTCTCCCCAGGAAGCAGCACAACAGTAACGGAGGATATGGAACAAGACGGAACAGCAGACCAACAAGCGAGAACCTAGAAGTCTAAGAGCTCATGGTGGGGTGGTGGAGACAAATGCGGCACGTGCGGAGCTCTTAGACTTGTGGGGCGCTCAAAAAAATAAAGAACCCCGAAGGAAAGGAACACGCAGGGACACTCGGGAGCTTGGCCGCCGGAGGCTAACGCACTTAGTGGAGGATGAAATGGCGGTGGTGGTGGTTGCGGGGGATTAAAGCTTATCCGGCTCCGAGCTTCCGAGCGTCCCTGGCGGTCTGTGGTGGTGTGGTTGCGGTAACGGGACGTAGGGGCGTTGGTTGACTTCACACGTTTCAACCTCGCCCCTATAGCTCATCTTTGCAGAAAAAGATAGGAGGATGCAAGAAAACCAAAAAGCGGGGACGTCAACCCGCCTTATGCTCTAGCGGAAGGTCAAAAATATCCATGCTCCGTTTCTTTACTGCAGGTGAGTCCCATGGCCCTTGTCTGACAGCAATTGTTGAAGGTTTCCCGGCGGGGATTACGATCGATATAACCAGTATAAACAATGACTTAGCGCGCCGACAACAAGGATATGGGCGCGGCGGGCGCATGAAAATCGAAAAAGATGAAGCCCAGATCCGTTCCGGTGTTCGTTGGGGAGAAAGTTTAGGATCACCGATCACTTTAGTGGTTGAGAATAAAGATTGGCGAAACTGGGAAAAACGTATGTCTCCATTTCCCGAGGACCGGGACGAAAAAATTGCCGTGACGCGACCGCGACCGGGACATGCCGATCTGACTGGAGCACTAAAATATCACCACTATGACGTGCGTAACGTTCTTGAACGCGCTAGCGCCCGAGAAACTACGGCGCGCGTCGCCGTGGGCGGATTAACAAAATGTCTGCTTTCTTCTTTTGGAATCAAAGTGATGGGCTACGTAACCGAGATTGGGGGGATTGTCGCGGAGCATAGCCAGTTGGCGGTCGAGGAGATCTTTGCTCACGCTGAGGTTTCGCCGGTCCGGATGGCGGATTCTCAAGCAGAAAAGAATATCATAGCGCTCATCGATCAATGCAAGAAGCAAGGTGATACGTTAGGGGGCGTGGTGGAAGTGGTAGCTATTGGTCTTCCTCCAGGGCTAGGAAGCTTTGTGCAATGGGATAGAAAACTTGATGGACGACTTGGATATGCTCTGATGAGTCTGCAGGCAGTGAAAGGCGTGGAAGTTGGTCTTGGTTTTGCAACAGCGCGACTCCCAGGCTCACAGGTACACGATGAAATCTCCTTTGACTCGGAAAAAGGGTTCATACGCCAGAGTAATAACTCTGGCGGCACGGAAGGAGGAATGAGTACGGGAGAGCCGTTGCGCATCCGTGTTGCTTTTAAGCCGTTATCGACGCTCATGCGTCCATTGCATTCTGTCGATATCCGGACGAAAGAACCGGTTGAGGCAACAATCGAACGCTCTGACGTGTGCGCGATTCCCGCGGCGGCTGTTATTGCTGAAAGCGTGGTGTCCTTTGTCCTCGCACAGGCTTTTTTAGAGAAATTCGGAGGCGACTCGCTGACGGAGATTCGGCGAAATCATGAAGGGTATCTGGAACAAGTAAGGCGATTTTAGGCATTGTGAGGAAGAAAGCGAATATTATTCTCACCGGGTTCATGGGGACAGGAAAAAGCACGGTTGGGAAGAAAATTGCAGATCGTCTAGAATGGCTCTTTGTTGACACCGATGTTTTGATAGAAGAAGAAGCCGAAATGACTATCCCTGCTATCTTCGCGGAACGAGGAGAACCTTATTTTCGCGCCCTGGAACGAGCGGTGATTACCCGCGTCTGCCTTGAAGCAGAGAAAGTCATAGCAACTGGCGGTGGAGCCATAATGGATGAGGAAAACATCCGTGTTCTAAAAGAGAATGGAACGCTCATTTGCCTGACGGCCCAGCCTGAAGTTATTTTGTCACGAGTACAAAGTAATACAGATCGCCCTTTGCTGCGAGGGGAAGACCCTCTGACGAAAATCACAATGCTCCTCAACGCCCGGGCGGAAGCATACGAAAAAGCAGACTTCACCGTTGACACTTCTTATTTCACCGTTGACGAAGTAGTCGAAGCAATCTGTGCCCACCTAAGGACGATCTTGAGGACCTAATGGAAACTATCTCGGTAAATCTCGGACCTCGTTCGTATCAGATCCTTATTGGAGCGGGACTTCTCGAAGAGTTGGGGGGGCTGCTTCGCCAGCATCACCCTGCGACGCCCCGCATTGCCCTTGTCACGGATTCTATCGTCGGTAAATTCTATAAAGAAAAGGTTGTGAGTATCCTCACGCAAGCAGGCTTTAGCCCCTGGGTCGTCGAGATTCCAGCGGGAGAAGAACATAAAAATCTTGCGTGGCTCGCTTTCTTATACGATAAACTCATCGAAGGGCGCATCGAACGTCGCTCACCGCTTATCGCACTCGGCGGCGGTGTGATTGGTGACTTAGCCGGTCTTGCCGCGGCGACATTTCAACGTGGACTTCCTTTCATTCAAATTCCGACCACGCTCCTTGCCCAAGTGGATTCTAGTGTTG